>DASREP010000047.1:0-35554 GCA_035652015.1 Bradyrhizobium sp.
GGCGAATGGCCCGTCAATTCATCTATCACATGCAGGGTCTGTCGAAGACCTATCCCCCCAATCGCAAGGTGCTCGACAACATCCATTTGTCGTTCTACCCGGACGCCAAGATCGGGGTGCTCGGCGTCAACGGCTCCGGCAAGTCGACCCTGCTGCGCATCATGGCCGGCATCGATACCGATTTCGTCGGCGACGGCTGGGTCGCCGAAGGTGCGCGCGTCGGGTACCTGGAGCAGGAACCGCACCTCGACGAGGGGAAGACCGTCCGCGAGAACGTGATGGAAGGGGTCGCCGCCAAGAAGGCGCTGATCGACCGCTACAATGAGATCGCGGCGAACTACTCCGACGAAACCGCCGACGAGATGTCGAAGCTGCAGGACGAGATCGACAGCAAGAATCTGTGGGATCTCGACAGCCAGGTCGATCTCGCGATGGACGCGCTGCGCTGTCCGCCCGACGACGCGGACGTGACCAAGCTCTCGGGCGGCGAGCGGCGCCGCGTCGCGCTGTGCCGGCTGCTGCTCGACCAGCCCGACCTGCTGCTGCTCGACGAGCCGACCAACCATCTCGACGCCGAGAGCGTCGCGTGGCTCGAAGGGCACCTGCGCAACTATCCGGGCGCGATCCTGATCGTGACCCACGACCGCTACTTCCTGGACAACGTGACGGGGTGGATTCTCGAGCTCGATCGCGGCCGCGGCATTCCCTACGAGGGCAATTATTCGTCCTGGCTGGTGCAGAAGCAGAAGCGGCTCGCGCAGGAGGGCCGCGAGGAAGAGGCACGCCAGCGCACGCTCTCGCGCGAGCAGGAATGGGTCGCGGCCTCGCCGAAGGCGCGGCAGGCGAAATCCAAGGCGCGCTACCAGCGCTACGAGGACCTGCTCAAGCAGGCCGCCGAAAAGCAGACCCAGACCGCGCAGATCGTCATTCCGGTGGCCGAACGTCTCGGACAGAACGTCATCGATTTCGAGGGCCTGAAGAAGGGCTTCGGCGACAACATGCTGATCGACGACCTCACCTTCAAGCTGCCGCCCGGCGGCATCGTCGGCGTGATCGGCCCGAACGGCGCCGGCAAGACCACGCTGTTCCGCATGATCACCGGCCAGGAGAAGCCCGATGCCGGCACGATCAAGGTCGGCGAGTCGGTGCATCTCGGCTATGTGGATCAGTCACGCGACTCGCTCGACGGCAACAAGACGGTGTGGGAGGAAATCTCGGGCGGAAATGATCAGCTCATGCTGGGCAAGCGCGAGGTGAACTCGCGCGGCTATTGTTCGGCGTTCAACTTCAAGGGCGCGGACCAGCAAAAGAAGGTCGGTGCGCTGTCAGGCGGTGAACGCAACCGCGTGCATCTCGCCAAGATGCTGAAGTCTGGCGCGAACGTGCTGCTGCTCGACGAGCCGACCAACGATCTCGACGTCGACACGCTGCGCGCGCTGGAAGAGGCGCTGGAGGATTTCGCCGGCTGCGCCGTCATTATCAGCCACGATCGCTGGTTCCTCGACCGCATCGCCACCCATATCCTGGCCTTCGAAGGCGACAGCCATGTCGAATGGTTCGAAGGCAACTTTCAGGACTATGAGAAGGACAAGATGCGCCGGCTTGGCCAGGACTCGATCATTCCGCACCGGCTGAAATACAAGAAGCTGACGAGGTAGGCTGGGTGCATGCGGCGCGTGGCGCTCATCGCGGCGGTGATTGCATCCCTTTGCGGATCGCCGCCCGCGCGCGCCGCCGACGCCGCCTTCGCGCAGTTCATCGCTTCGCTCTGGCCGGAGGCGGAAGCGGCGGGCGTGTCGCGCGCGACGTTCGATCGCGAGACGCGCGCGCTCGAGCCGGACTATAAATTGCCCGACCTGATCCTGCCCGGACGGCCCGCGACCGGCGCACCGGCACAGGCCGAGTTCGTGCAGGTGCCGGCGGACTATATCAATGAGGGCGCCATCGCGCGGCTGGCCGAGCACGGGCAAAAGCTCCTGCAGCAATATCGGCCCTCGCTCGATGCGATCGAAAAGCGCTTCGGCGTGCCGGCGACGGTGGTGCTTGCGATCTGGGGCCGCGAGACCGATTTCGGCCGCTACACGCTGCCCTATGACGAGGTGCGGGTGCTGGCGACGCAGGCCTATGTCGGTCGCCGCAAGGACACCTACCGCAACGAGTTCATCCTGGCGCTGAAGATAATCAGTGAGGGGGCGGTGACCCGCAAGGACATGCGCGCCTCCTGGGCCGGCGCCACCGGGCTCACCCAGTTCCTGCCTTCCGAATATTACCAGCATGGCGTCGATCTCGACGGCGACGGCCGCATCGACATCTGGCACTCGGTGCCGGACGCGCTTGCCTCCGCGGCCAAGCAACTCGTCGACAAGGGCTGGCAGAGCGGCCTGCGCTGGGCCTATGAGGTGAAGGCGCCGGCCAATGTCGATTGCACCCAAGGCGTGCCTGAGGTGACGAAGCCGATCGGCGAGTGGCTGCGCGCCGGCTTTGTCCCGGTGCGCGGAGAGAAGCTTAGCGCGGCGGAGCAGGCGGAGAGCGCATCATTGCTGCAGCCGGAGGGCGTTTACGGCCCGGCCTTCCTCGCCACCAAGAACTACTTCGTGATCAAGGAATACAACTTCTCCGATCTCTATGTGCTCTATGTCGGCCATCTCAGTGACCGCATGACGAGCCCGCTGCCGTTCGCCGCGCCATGGTCGGCCTCCAAACAACTGCGTACCCAGGATGTCGAGGCGATGCAGCGCGGCCTGACCCGCATCGGGCTCTACAAGGACAAGATCGACGGCAAGGCCGGCATGCAAACCCGCGCCGCGCTTGGGGCGTTTCAGAAATCGGCCGGGTTGAAGCTCGATTGCTGGCCGAGCGAAGCGGTGCTGAGCGCGATCAACGGCGCGCGCTAGACCTAGAGGCTCGCGCCTCCGGGTGAGGGGTCGCACCCCACGAGAGAGCAAAAACCCTCACCGATTTGCTTCGCAGATCGACCTCTCCCGATGGGAGAGGTGAAAAAAAGCCCGGTCGATATTTCGACCGGGCTTTCGATAACCCGCTTGGTCAGCTCAGCAGAGTCAGCTCAGTAGCAGACCTGCACCGGGCGGACCCGCCAGACGCCGTAATAGCCGTCCCAAACGCGCTGGCGCTGCCAATAGCAGCCGCCGGGCGGGGGCGGCGGAGCGCCGACATAAACGGGCTCGCCGTAGACCGGATAGGGGCGGCTTGCCGCGATAGCGCCGCCCACGATGGCGCCGCCGAGCAGGCCGGCGGCAATGCCGACGCCGACGCCGTCATGGGCGCGCGCAGCCGGGGTGACCGAAACCAACGATCCCGCAATCGTCGCAGCCGCGACCAAGGCGGCAACTGACTTCTTCATTTCGTTCGCTCTCCTGGAGGTGGCGCGCTGACTAGCCGCGCCGGGTTAGGTGAACTCTCAACGCCGTGTCCGGACTGGCCGTTGGCCTTGAAGAAAACGCCAAAACAGTCAATCCCGGGTAAACGTCTTCCCGAGTCGCCTGAAAAAGCGGTGTTTTTCAGGCCATTAGATGAACGGTATCCCGAACCTGGGGCCATTCGGGATACTGCTCACAGCTTTGGAAGGTAATCGGACGATCAGCCGCAGACGCGAACGTTGCGCACCCGCCAGGCATAGCCATCCCAGAAGCGCTGATGTTGCCAATAGCAGGGGCCGGTCGGGCCCGGGTCATAGGCATAGCCGGGCGGATAGTAGCCGGGGCCATAATAGCCATAGCCCGGACCATAGTAATACGGGCTGGATGCAATCGCGCCACCAATGATCGCGCCGCCGATCAATCCGGCGGCGAGGCCGGGTCCCCAGCCGCCGCGCCAGGCAAGTGCAGGGGAGGCCGTCGAAACGGCCAGGGTGGCAACCGCTAGGAGTGCCATCAAAGTCTTCTTCATGGCGATACCTCTTTCAGGGGTGGCCCTCGCTCGGTCGATCCGGGCCAACCTGTCGGGGTGGAGAGTTCCACATCGCGCTTGAACGATCGATGAACGCGCAGGCCGCATTTGGCGACAAATCATGGCCTTGAGCCGGATTTGTGCAGCGCACGATCGTGTGATCGAAGAGATCGCTGGAGAGACAATGACCAGGGAATGGGGCTTCCTCATCGCGCTCTGTCTAACATCGACCGTCGGCTATGCGCTTCTCGCGCGCGCCGACCGGGTCCGGGCCGAACGCAGGTTCGCGTGGCGTGCGCCCGGCCGCGAGAGCGGCGACGCCGGCCCGTCCATCGGCTCGGATAGTTGGAGCCTGACGGGCTGGTTCTCCGGTAGTGCCTCCTCCTCCGGCGCATCCGACGGCTCCGGCAATCCGGCCGATTTCGGCAGCTGCGCCGGCTCCAGTGACAGCGCTGACAGCGGCGGCGACTGCGGCGGCGGTGGAGGTACCGATTGACGGTCGCGATGCGTGCCGCGCCTTGGCACGAGTTTGATCTGCCGCAACAGCATCAGGTTAGATCGATTCTAGCCTGCTAATTGCGGGGTTGGCGCAGTTTGGAATCACTTCAAATCGCGGTTTTTCCTTTTGCATCCCTCGCTGCGCTTCAATATCTCAATTCGTGCATCACTGAGGGGCTTCCCGCGTTTCCATGATCGTCTGTTCCTGCAACGTCATCACTGATCACGATGTGCGCAACGCTGTCAGCGGCGCCGATGATGTGGTTCGCCATGCCAAGCAGATCTACGGCTGCCTCGGCTGCAGCGCCGAATGCGGACGGTGCGCGCGCACCATCAAGTCCATCATCGATGAAGCGCTGGGAGCCTGCGCACAGGCCTGCCAGGCGGGCTGCCCGCACAGCCTTGCTGCTGATAACGACGAGGCCGGCGACGATTTCGATCTCGCCGCGTCCTGACAGTCCCCAATAGAGTGCGGCTCCTGGTTCCGGATTTCCGACGGAGCGCTTGTATTGGCCGCAAATCCAATTAGAACCGTTCTAAGCGGGTATCCGGCTCTCGCCGCATATCGAGAGCGCCGATCAAGAACTTCCGGAGTGCAGCATGCAGGGCGACGCAAAGGTCATCGAATATCTCAACAAGGCGCTGCGTCATGAGCTCACCGCCATCAACCAGTACTGGCTGCACTACCGCATGCTGCACAATTGGGGCCTGCTCGAGATGGCCAAGGTCTGGCGCAAGGAATCCATCGAGGAGATGGAGCACGCCGACAAGCTGACCGACCGCATCCTCTTTCTCGACGGCTTCCCCAACATGCAGGTGCTCGATCCCCTGCGCATCGGCCAGGACGTCAAGGAGATCATCGACTGCGATCTCGCCGCCGAGATCAGCGCGCGCGCCCTCTACCAGGAAGCGGCGACCTACTGCCACGGCGTGAAGGATTACGTCACGCGCGATCTGTTCGAAAAGCTGATGAGCGACGAGGAGCACCACATCGACTTCCTCGAAACCCAACTCGACCTGATCAAGCGCATCGGGCTTGAGCTCTACACCCAGAAGCATGTCGGCGGCCTGGAGGGCGAGGGTCACTGAACGCTCTCGTGTGGCTTTTGCGCGCGCCGCAGGCTCGGTGTCGTCCCGGCGAAGGCCGGGACCCATAGAGCGGAATCTATCAATAGGGCTCTCTGGTCGAAGGCCTTCGCAATAACATCTGCCTGTGGCTATGGGTCTCGGCTCGTTGGCCGGGACGACAGTTCTACAAGCGGGTTATAGCTGCGTCTTGTAACGCGCTTCGACTACGGCTTGCGGTTCCGGCTCGCCGAGCGTGGTCTGGTCGTGGATCACCTCGCTGATGCTGGGAAAGCTCGCACGCGTCACCTGCACGTCCTTTGACCAGAGCTTCGAGCGCATCAGCGCCTTGCCGCAATGAAAATAGGCTTCGCTCACCTCGATGCGCAGCACCGCGCGCGGCGGCCTGCCGAACTCGACCATCGCATCCAACAGCTTCGGATCGGTCGTCACCGTGCCGCGGCCGCCGACGCGCAGTGTCTCGTCGATGCCTGGCACGAAGAAGATCAGCTGCAAAAGGCCGCTGCCCTCGACGATGTTCTTGAAACTGTCGATGCGGTTGTTGCCGGCGCGGTCCGGCATCAAGAGCAGGTTCGGTCCCTCGACATGGACAAAACCCACACCGCCGCCGCGCGGCGAGGCATCGACGCTGCCATCCTTGCCTGAGGTCGCAAGCACGCAGAACGGTGACATCGCGATGAAATTCTTCGCATGAACATCGATCGACGGGCGCGCCTTGGCGATGACGCGTGGGGTCGGCTTGGGATAGATTGCAGTGAGTTCGGCGGAGGTGACGTCGGTCAAGGCGGCGCTCCCTTGGATTTTACAGGAGGTTAGCAGCGTGAGGTTGTGCCGTCACCCTGCAGATTTCGCAAGCCGTCATTGCGAGCGAAGCGAAGCAATCCAGAGCCGAGCGTGCGGCCCTGGATTGCTTCCTCGCTTCGCTCGTCGCAATGACACTTGGGGTGAATAACCGTCATATCCTCACACCGCGTCCGCAGGCACGAAGCATGAAATGATGATGCTGCCGCGGTGATGCACATACCACACCACGGCCTGACCGACCGGATTGCCGCGGTCGCGGATGACGGCGCGTTCGGGCACGGCCATCCACTGGCCCTCGATCGGGACCCAATAGGCGCCGTCGTGAAAATCATAGTCGGTGCGATGGCCGTCGGAGATGTCGCAGCACGGCACGCCGTTCGGTGCCATCACGCTTTTGAACCAGGCGCGGATCTCCGGCGGCACGTTCTCATATTGTCCGTTGTCGAAGGCAAGCGCTGCGCCGCCGGTCGCAACCAGGCACGAGAGCCACGCCGCCAGCGCGAATTTGCGCATCGCGATCCTCCACTGTGTCGCCGCGCGGCGGCGCTGTCGGCTCATCGTCGCGCGCTCGTTCGCTGGCGCAGCGATTCAGATGACGTGGATACGATTAAGCCCGAGGATACGGCCTGATGCACGCTCAAATATTGAGCGCTGCATGGCGCATCACATGATGATGCGTCGCGAAAATCAGCCGACGTCTCCGCTCACATCCCCCGCTGCGGCGCGCTTTGCAGCAATTGTCGCAGCTGTTCGGCATAGAACTTCGCGTTGCCGGTGGTGAGATGGCCGCGCGTCTCGCTGCTTGCCGGGATCAAATAGAGGCTGCCGTGCTTGATGCGCTTCATCGCCTCTGCGGTGACGCCGGTCTCCGGCGGATTGCGCTCGTCATCGGCCGCGTTGATCGCAAGCACGGTCGCCTCGATTTTCTCGAGCCCCGCCGACGGATTGTAGTCGTGCGAGGCCTCCCACTGATAGATGAAGTCGTTGGCATCCGCCGTGACGGGCGCGGCGAGCCGCTGGTCGATCATCTTGTCGGCGGCCGCCGCGGTCGGCGCCAGCGCCTGATAGGCGAGCGTCCCGCCGGCCGACGCGATGCCGTAAGCGACGATGGCGTATTTCATCATCCGCGGCTGGCTCGTGTAGTTGCCGTCCTTGTAGTCGGGGTCATTGCGGATAGTGTCGAGCATGATCCGCCGCAGCATCCAGTTGCGCGCCGCCATTTCGGTCGGCTGCGAGGCCATCGGCGCCAGCGCGTCCATGAACGCGGGGTAACGTTCGGCCCAGAGCCAGGTGTGCATGCCACCCATGGAATTGCCGATCACGAGCCGCAGATGCTTGATGCCGAGCCCCTCCGTCACCAGCCGATACTGCGCGTCGACCATGTCGGCATAATCATATTTCGGAAATGCAGTCTTCATCCCGTCCGAGGGTTTCGACGACTTGCCGTGGCCGATGCCGTCGGGGATAATGATGTAATATCTCTTCGCATCCAGCGGCTGGCCGGGGCCGAACAATTCGCCGGCGAAACTCGGCGTCAGCATGCTCGCCGCCGAGCCGCCCGAGCCGTGCAGCACCAGCACCGGCTCGCCGGTCGCCTCACCCAAGGTCGTGTAATGCAGCTTCAGCTCCGGCATGACCTCGCCGGTGTGGAACTTGAAGTCCTTCGCGACCCAATCGCCCTGGGTGGGTGCGGGATAATCCGCCGCAATAGCTGTGACCGAACCTGCCGTGACCGATGCCAATATCAATGCGGCACCAGCCGCCGCGCCAAAGAGCCTGAACATGCGTCCTCCGTCCGCAGCCGCTTGGCCGGGCCACGTTCAGGCGTCATTTAGCACAGCGCGCGCGGCGATCCGAGAGGGCGTGCGCGAATGGCGGACCCGCTATCCCTGATGGCCGTCCCTGAGCACGGAGAGCGCATACCAGCCCCAGTAGACGCGGTGGCGCCTGATCAGGCCGTCCTCGATTTCCATGACCTCCACCAGCTCCATCTGGTCGCCGTCGGGGCTTTGTCGCGGATATTCCCAGGTCAGCACGCGTCCGTCGCTGAAGAAACCCTTTTTGAAGCGCTTGCGCTGCGGCGGATTGGTCTGGAAGACCCGGGCGATGAAGGTGCGCAGGTTGGCCTTGCCCTGGACGATGCCTTCCGGCGTCTGCATGAGATGGCAGACCAGCGGACTTTCGATTGAGGCGTCCTCCGCGTAGAGCGCGAGCGAGGCTTCCAGGTCCCTCTTGCCGAGTGCGTCGTCCCAGAGCTTGTAGATGCGTTCAGCGTCCTGCATGGCAGTCTCCTTTGGTCAGGTTGATGCGTACAAGACTCGCAAAAATGGAGGCATCGACGTTTCATCGAATTCTGAAACGTACGGCGCGGGGAACGGGTATGATTAGACTCGCGTGGAACTTCGATCGCAGCGGAGGCTTGACCTGAATGCTTGATCGGCCGGTGCAAACGGGCTTTTCGAAAATAACGCAGGCGCTCAGTGATCCCGCGCAGGAGGTAATGGTGTGTGCGCTGGCGGACGGCCGGGCACTTCCAGCCGGCGAGCTCGCCGCGA
This sequence comes from Bradyrhizobium sp., assembly GCA_035652015.1. Classification (GTDB taxonomy): domain Bacteria; phylum Pseudomonadota; class Alphaproteobacteria; order Rhizobiales; family Xanthobacteraceae; genus Bradyrhizobium. Next base: position 8,850 of record DASREP010000047.1, read on the forward strand.
CGGCTGGCATTTCGCCGCAGAGTGCGAGCGCTCATCTGCAGAGGCTTGTGGACGCGGGCGTGCTCGCGGTGTGGGCGCAGGGACGGTTTCGCTATTACCGGATCGCCGACGATGAGGTCGCCGCGCTGGTCGAAAGCCTGGTCAATCTGGCGACGCGCGAAGAGCGCAGGCGCGCTTTGCCGCCGGAGCCGCTGCGGCAGTCGCGCAGCTGCTACCAGCATTTGGCCGGCGAGCTCGGCGTCTTGCTGTCAGAGGCGCTGATCCGGCGCGGCCTGGTGAAAACGGATGGACGCACCGGAGACGTCACTGCGGCGGGACTTGCCTGGTGCCGCAGTGAAGGGATGGATTTCGATCCGGCGCGCACGCCGCATCTGCGGCTCTGCAATGACTGGACCGAGCGCGTGCCGCATCTCTCCGGTCCGTTTCCGAGCGCCGTGCTGAAGCATCTCATTGACCGCCGCTGCCTGGTGCGCAGTCGTCTGCCGCGGGCGTTGCGGCTGACGGAGAAGGGGCGCGCCTTTTTCGACCGGCTCGGCGTCAAGGTGCCGTTCTGACGCTTCGGATGGGTCGCCTAGGGGGTGTCGTCGACCTCGGTCTCGGGGCGGTCGCTGCCTTCGGCGGTCTCGGTGTGCCACCGGCCGTCGGGCGTCTCGTATTCGATCACCTCGGTGCGTCCGGGCGTGCGCTGCTCGGCTGCGGCGCGCTTGGCGGCGGCAAGCGCTGCGGCATGGTTCGGAAAGCTTTCCGAGAACACGCCGTTGACGGTGTAGGCCCAGCCGCCGTCATGTTCGACGATCTTGTAGGTGATATGAGACATCGAGACATTCCCCGCTTGTCCGGTTGCCGCGAAACTGATCGCGCCATTCTAGGCTAATTCGGCGGCGAGATGTAGGGTCGGAAGCATCTGGTTCGTCTTAGGATTGGGCTATTGGGGGTTGGCGATTGCCGTGGAGGTCGATCATGTGCCGCAACATCAAGACGCTGTTCAATTTCGAGCCCCCGGCGACCGATGACGAGATCCGCGCTTCCGCGCTGCAATTCGTGCGCAAGCTCTCCGGCTTCGGCCGGCCGTCGCAGGCGAACCAGGCCGCCTTCGACCGGGCGGTCGAGGAGGTGAGCGATGCGGCGCGTCGGCTGTTGACGTCGCTGCACACTCAGGCCCCGCCGCGCGACCGCGCTATCGAGGCAGAGAAAGCCAAGGAACGTTCGAGGCAGCGGTTCGGGTGATCGATCGGCGTGGGCGAGGCGGCCAAGTGCACCTCGTCATTCCGGGGCGGTGCACAGCACCGAGCCCGGAATCTCGCGATTCCAGGTCTGGTTCTTCGGACCATCCCGGAATGACGGAGAGAGAGAGTTACTCCTCGTCCTTATCCCTGTGTTTCCTGTCCTTGTGCTTTTTCTTGTCCTTCTTCTTTTTCTTGCCGCGCTTGCCCGCGCCATCCTCATCGAACCCGTCGCCGTGATCGGCGAGATCCTCGTCCTCGAACACCTTCATCGCCTCGCGCTCTCGCGCTTCCTGCGCGGCGCGCTCGGCGGCCTCCTGCTCGCGCTGCTTGCGATAGTCCTCATAGGCGTCGAAGATCAGATGCAGCCACGGCATCACCTGCTCGATCGACGGCAACTGGCCGGGCGGCCCCGCTTCGCCGCGCGGGCCGGGGGCGCCTTGCGGCCCCTCTTTGCCCTGCGGCCCTGGTTCGCCGCGCGGACCTTGCGGCCCCGGCTTGCCAAGTGGCCCTGCCTTGCCCTGCGGTCCCGGCTTGCCACGCGCGCCATCGGCGCCGCGCTTGCCGGGATGACCTTGCGGGCCGGGACGCCCCGGCGCGCCTTGCTTGCCGCGCGGACCGGGAGGTCCCTGTGGTCGTCGCCGGGAGGCCGTTTCATCCGCCACGCGCTGCTCCTTCATGCTCCGATTCAAGAGGGGCTTCTTAGCAGACGTTTGCTTTGCCCAGCAATTGCAGCGCCAGATCCGGCGGACTTGATCAACATCAATCGGCGGCGCCTGCGCAACGGTATCAAATTCCAGCGGTCGTATGCGCGAAGGAGCGAGCCGATGGGCGCCGGGTGGAAAATAGTCTGGCTCGCGGTCGCAGCAGGCGTGATCGCCTTTGTCGCGGCGCGCGTGCTGGTTCCCGACGTTGTGCCGGTCGGCTATGCCGAGGAGGCGCAGGCGTCGTGGGCGGTGCTGACCGCCTTCGTGCTGCGCGCCATCGAGCTGACGAGCCTCTGGGTCGCCGCAATCGCGCTCTGCGTGCTGCTTGGCGCGAGGCTCAGGCGCATCATATCGTCCGATAGCCGCCGTCGGCCATCACGATCGAGCCGGTGACATAGGACGACAGATCGGACGCGAGGAACAGCGCCGGTCCTACGATATCTTCCGGCTTGCCAGCGCGCCCGAGCGGAGTGTGATCGAGAAAGATCCGCACCAGCTCCTGGTTGGTCGCCCGCACATGCGCATTCAACGGCGTCTCGATCAGGCCGGGCCCGATCGCATTCACGCGCACGCCATGTTTGCCGAGCTCGGCCGCGAGCGCGCGGGTGAAGCCGAGCACGCCGTGCTTGGAAGTGGTGTAGGCCGGCGAGTTCGGCGTGCGCACATGCACGAAGGACTGGATCGAGGCGATGTTGACGATGCGGCCCTCGCTGGCGCGCAGCGGCTCGAGGAAGGCATGCGTGACGTTGAACACGCCATTGAGATTGATCGCCATGATGTCCTGCCAGTCCTTGATCACGGCATCCGATTCCGCGGTGAAGGCATTGCGGCGGTTGATGCCGGCATTGTTGACCAGGATCGAGACCTGTCCGACCTCGCTCGCGATCTTCCGCGCGACCGCCTTGCAATCCTCAGGCCTGGTCACATCGAGCGCAAAGCTGAAGGCGACGCCGCCGGCGTTGCGGATCTCCTTCGCAGCGTCCGCCGCGCCGCGCTCGTTGACATCGAGCAGCACAACGCGCGCTCCCTCCCGGGCAAAGCCCGCGGCGATCGCTTGTCCAATGCCGGAGGCTGCACCCGTGACGACGGCGAGATGATTGTCAAGCAGCGGCATGGCGTGTTCCCCGTTCATTCGAGTCAATTTTATCGACAAGCTAATTCAAATTCGAGCCGCCGCAAGGGGCGATCATACACGTTGTCGGTGTTCACTTGTCCCCGCGATGAACGAGCATTTGCAGCATTGGAAAATGCGCATCGAGCGCCTGGTCTCGGCGGGAGAGGTCGACTGGCCTGAGGCGGCGCGGCTTGCGGGCGAGATCGCGGCTCATGCGGGCGACGTGCTGGTGCGGCAGGCGGCGAGGCAGGCGATTCCGATCCTGCGCAATGCCGCGCAAGGCGCCGCCGATCCGACCGTTGCGCTGGGCGCCAGACGACGGCTGCTCATCCTGTTCGACGTGCTGCAGGAGAAAGCGGCACCGCGCTTTGGCATGCGCTGCACGCGGCCGAAGCCGCTGAGCGCGGAGGAGCGCGCCCGCAAATTGCTGCAGCTGCCGCTCGACAAGAGCCTTGCGCCGCCCGAAATCCGCCAGGCCTTTCGCCGCGCCGCCAAGATGGTGCATCCGGACGCGGGCGGCAGCGACGAGGCGTTTCGCGAGTTGATCGCGGCGCAGGAGATGCTGATGCACCCGCGCGCCCTGAGGCGTGAGTGAGAAGTCCGGCGAGAGAAGCGCCCGTCGGCCTTGATCGATGTCAGACGGCTGAGCAGGTCGTCAGAACCTGCAGACGCCCCGCTTCAACAGCCTGTCCTTGGTCGCAAGCGATGCCTCGATCGTCATCTTGCGCTTGCTGACGATTTCATAATCGGACACCCAGCGCACCGGATGCAGCGAGAGGCCCATATCCCAGATCTCGCAATAGCCCGTGTTGTCCCAGCGGACCAGATGATAGGGAGCGGCTTGCGCGGGGCTCGTCGAAGTAACAGCGGAAATCACCAGGCCCAGCGCAGCGCAAGACAGCAAAAGACGACGCATGAAGAATGCTCCTTAATGAAAGAATGATGTGCCTCCGCCGGCAATCGTGCGGAAGCGGCCTGCGAGCAGCGCATCCGCGCGCCCCGGCCAAGCGTTCAGTGTCGATGAGAAAGGAGGAGGTTCAAACCGATGAAGCTGCGGAGGGCGGGTTACGCGAAACGCAAGCCGCCGATCCGGCGCAGCCGGCGGATGGCGGATTTTCGCCTGCCGGCTAATCCGTCCTACATCTTCTCACTTCGCCAGCGATGCCACCGCCTCGATCTCGATCAGCATCTTCGGGTCGGGTAGCGCATGCACCACGCAGGTGGTGCGGGCAGGGTAGGGCGCCGGGCCGAACGCGCCGGCATAGAGTGCGTTCATGGCGGCGACGTCGGCGGCGCGGGTGAGCAGCACGTTGACCTTGACCAGATCGTGGATATCAGCGCCGGCCTCGCCCAGTACGCGGCGGAGGTTTTTCACGACATTGCCGAACTGTGCCTCGAAGCTATCCGGCAGCGCGCCGTTCTCGTCAAAGCCCGGGATGCCCGAGATGAACAGGAGATCACCGGTCCGCGCGGCGAAGGAGAGCGGCGGGGCCTTGATGCCCGGTGGCGGCGGGACGTGCTGGATTTTCGACATGGCGGCTTCCGGCGCTTTGGGCTTGGAGCTTGCAGGGCCGGGATATTGCTCTCTTCATCCGCTTTAGGCCAGCCTGGCGAATGCATTTTGTCGGCTGCAAGCTTGGTCTAGATTGAGCGGGATCGATTCGTTTCGCTTCACGCCATCTCAGCAATCATTCCGGGAGACCCACATGAAGATTTCGCATCCGCTCCGCGCCGCGCTGGTTGCGCTCACAGCTTTTGCCGGCCTCTCCGCCGCCCGCGCCGACGAGGGCACCGTGTCGCTCGTCATCTACAAGGCGGGATGGGTGATCGGCGGCTCCGGCGGCCATGGCGTGCTGAATTTCCGCGGACGCCGCTACGCACTCACCACCGGCGGCCTCGACTACGGCCTCGTCTTTGGCGGCTCCAAGACCATCCTCCGCGGCCGCGTCACCCACATCGAAAACCCCTCCGACGTGGCCGGCGTCTACGGTGCAGCCGGCGCGGGACTCGCGCTCGGTGCAGGGGCACGGGCGATCGTCCTGACCAACCAGAAGGGCGCCGTGCTGGAGCTGTCGGGGCAACAAGTGGGGCTGATGGCGAATGCGGATCTCAGCGGGCTCGCGATCACCCTGAAGTAGCGAAGGGCGTAGGGTGGGCAAAGGCGCGCTTGCGCCGTGCCCACCGCCAAGCACGCGAGGCGCGATGGTGGGCACGCTTCGCTTTGCCCACCCTACGATCTGGCGCTAATCCGCCCTACGATCCCTGATCCTAATTTGCCCTGATCCAATCCGCCAATTCGCGCCACGGCGCGATGGTCCAGCTGCCAGAAGCAGCACCAGACGGCGACGATAGCACGAATACCTCGGGGAAGTTCTCGTCGGATGGCTGGCGTCCCGGAGCAATTGCCTTGGTTGGCTTCCCGTAGAAGAAGCTCGCAGCTTTCTTGCTGGTGAATGCAATCGATCTCGGTCGGAATCTTTGAATCTTTGACTTGAAACCAGCAATGTCGATCGAATGATCGGCAATCTGATGATCCATCCCTGCGCCAGATTTGCAAAGATCAGTGAAACCGTAGCCTAAGTCTAACAGCGACGGAAACTCGCACGGTTCATACAACCGAGACGTAAGGCCGACTTCGTGGATCGTTCTCCAAAAGCGGTTGCCGGGGTGTGCGTAGTAGCAACCAACGGCGGCTGACCTTCGGCTAGCCGCCGTGCCCACGAATACCAGACGAAGATTGTCCTGAAGCTGATCAGGAAGTCTCTCTATCGGCTTGTTTGCACGCCGCCTCACAGCACCCGATTGCTCTCCTTCACCTTCTCCGCATCGAGATATACGCTGCTCCCCATCTCCTTGAACTTCGCGCTCATCTTGGCCATGCCATCCTCGATCGTGCCGCTCATCGACATCCCCACCGCCGACGGATCGTTCAGCGTTGCCGCATAGTCCCGGACGTCCTGGGTGATCTTCATGGAGCAGAACTTCGGACCGCACATGGAGCAGAAATGGGCGACCTTGTGGGCTTCCTTCGGCAGCGTCTCGTCGTGGAACAGGCGTGCGGTGTCGGGGTCGAGGCCGAGGTTGAACTGGTCGACCCAGCGGAAGTCGAACCGTGCACGCGAGAGTGCATCGTCGCGCAGTTGGGCTGCGGGGTGGCCCTTGGCGAGATCGGCGGCGTGGGCGGCGATCTTGTAGGTGATGACGCCGGTCTTGACGTCGTTGCGATCGGGTAGCCCCAGATGCTCCTTTGGCGTGACGTAGCAGAGCATGGCGCAGCCGAACCAGCCGATCATGGCCGCACCAATGCCTGAGGTGATGTGGTCATAGCCCGGCGCGATGTCGGTGGTCAGCGGCCCCAGCGTGTAGAACGGCGCCTCGCCGCACTCCTTGAGCTGCTTGTCCATGTTGATCTTGATCTTGTGCATCGGCACATGGCCGGGGCCTTCGATCATGACCTGGCAGCCTTTGTCCCAGGCGATCTTGGTGAGCTCGCCCAGCGTCTCCAGCTCGGCGAACTGCGCGCGGTCATTGGCGTCCGCGATCGAGCCGGGACGCAGGCCGTCGCCGAGCGAGAACGAGACGTCATACTTGCGCATGAGGTCGCAGATCTCCTCGAAATGGGTGTAGAGGAAGCTCTCCTTGTGATGCGCCAGGCACCACTTGGCCATGATCGAGCCGCCGCGCGAGACGATGCCGGTGACACGGTTGGCGGTCAGATGGATGTAGGGTAGCCGCACGCCGGCATGGATGGTGAAGTAGTCGACGCCCTGCTCGCACTGCTCGATCAGCGTGTCCTTGTAGAGCTCCCAGGATAGCTGGACCGGGTCGCCATTGCACTTCTCCAGGGCCTGGTAGATCGGCACGGTGCCGATCGGCACCGGCGCGTTGCGCAGGATCCATTCGCGGGTGGTGTGAATGTTGCGGCCCGTCGAGAGGTCCATCACGGTGTCGGCGCCCCAGCGGATCGCCCACACCATCTTCTCGACCTCTTCCTCGACCGACGAGGTCACCGCCGAGTTGCCGATATTGGCATTGATCTTGGTGAGGAAGTTGCGGCCGATGATCATCGGCTCGAGCTCGGCATGGTTGATGTTGGAGGGGATGATCGCGCGGCCGCGGGCGATCTCCGAGCGCACGAACTCCGGCGTGATGAAGGCAGGCACTGATGCGCCGAAGCTCTCGCCGTCGGCAAGGGTTGCTTCGGCGCGCTCGAGCTGCTTCTTGCGGCCGAGATTTTCGCGCTCGGCGACGTAGATCATCTCCTTGGTGATGATGCCCGCGCGCGCGAATTCGAGCTGCGTGATCTTGTGGCCGTCGAGCCCGCGCAGCGGATTGTGATAGGCGGCGAAGGCGCGCGCGGCCTTATCGCCGGAGACGTTGCCGTTGTCTTCCGGCTTGATCACGCGGCCCTGATATTCCTCGACGCCGCCACGCTCGAGCACCCAGGCCTTGCGGTTGCGCGGCAGGCCCGCGTTGACGTCGATGGTTGTATTCGGATCGGTGTAGGGGCCGGAGGTGTCGTAGACCGGCAGGTTCGGCTCGCCCGCGCCTTCGGAGAGGATGATCTCGCGCAGGGGTACGCGCAGGTCAGGCGCAGCTTCAGGTGTGGCAAAGATCTTGCGCGAGGAGGGCAGCGGTCCCGTGGTCACGGCAGGCAATGTGGTGTCGGGATTTTGGCGAATGTTCATGAGATCCTCCTGTTATTTCCTGGGCGCATGGCGTTGGCTTTCGTCATTGCGAGGAGCGAAGCGACGAAGCAATCCAGAGTCATCGCGGGACTCTGGATTGCTTCGCTTCGCTCGCAATGACGGTGTGAGTGGTTTGTGCCGATCATCACGCCGCCTCCGTCTGCACGGCCAGCCACGCGCGCACGCGCGCGTCGGGGTCGGGGTTCTGGGTGACGTCGGAAACGACGGCGATGGAATCCGCGCCGGCCGCGAAAATCTCGGCGGCGTGCTCGAGCTTGATGCCGCCGATCGCAACCAGAGGGATGTTGCCGACGCGTTTCTTCCATTCGCTGATCTTCGGGATCCCCTGCGGCGCGAAGCGCATCGACTTCAGCGTGGTGAAGAAGATCGGGCCGAGCGCGACATAGTCCGGCTTAGCGCGGAGCGCGGTGGCGAGCTCCTCATCATCATGGGTGGAGATACCGAGGGTCAGCCCCGCGTCGCGGATCGCCTTGAGGTCGGCATCCGCAAGATCCTCCTGGCCCAGATGTAGATGCGTCGCATTCGCATCGATGGCCGCGCGCCAGTAGTCGTTGACCACGAGTTTTGCGCCGGTGCCTTTGGTCACGGCCAGCGCCTCGCGCACGATCGCGCGCGCGTCCGCCTCGTTCAGGCCCTTGGCGCGCAGCTGAATCGTGCCGACGCCAAGCCTCGCGAGCCTTTCGACCCACGCGATGCTGTCGACGACGGGATAGAAGCGGTCAGGATACGGCATGCCAGAACGGGGTCCCAACGACTGGAGTGGAGGGGGAAGCGAAATCGCGCGCGTTCATCAGCCCGGCCTCGAAAGCGGTGCGGCCCGCTTCGATGCCAAGGCGGAAGGCGTTCGCCATCGCGACGGGATCTTTGGCCTTGGCGATTGCGGTATTGAGCAGCACGGCGTCGTAGCCGAGCTCCAGGGCCTGCGCCGCATGCGAAGGCGCGCCGATGCCGGCATCGACCACCAGGGCGATATCGGGCAGGCGATCGCGAAGCAGCTTCAGCGCATCGCGGTTGGTGATCCCCTTGGCGCTGCCGATCGGCGCGGCCCACGGCATCACCACCTTGCAGCCGGCATCGACCAGCCGCATCGCCACCGACAAATCCTCGGTGCAATAGGGGAACACCTCAAAGCCGTCCTTGATCAGGAGGTGAGCGGCTTCGACCAGGCCGACCACGTCGGGCTGCAGCGTATCGTTGTCGGCGATTACTTCCAGCTTGATCCAGGACGTCCCGAACAACTCGCGCGCGAGCTTTGCGGTCGTCACCGCCTCGCGCACGGTGCGGCAGCCGGCGGTGTTCGGCAGCACGGTGACGTCGAGCTCGCGGATCAGCTTCCAGAATGCGTCGCCGGTCTTGCCGCCGGCGGATTCGCGCCGCAGCGACACGGTGACGATCTGCGCAGCCGAGGCCCGGATCGCGCTTTGCATGATCGCAGGCGAGGGATACAGCGCGCTGCCGATCAGCAGGCGGGAGGAAAATTCGCGGCCGTAGAAGGTGAGTGGCATCTCAGTGTTCCATCTCAGATGGTCGTCATCCCCGCGAAAGCGGGGATCCAGTATTCCAGAGCAGCGGAGGTTGAGCCGAGAAACCACGGCGTACTGGATCGCCCGATCAAGTCGGGCGATGACAGCTGAATTGGTGGCACGCGCCTCATTGCATCACCCTCCCTGCCGCGGCGTGATGATCTCGATCTCGTCGCCGGTCTTGAGTGGCGTCTCGGCCCAGCGGCTCTTCGGCACCACGTCATAGTTCAGCGCGATCGCGAAATGTGTGCCTTCGTAGTCCAGCTCACTCAAGAGCGCGGCGACGCTGTCAGCTGCGATCTCGCGGCTCTCGCCGTTCACGGTCACGCGCATCGCATCACCTCATTGTCGATCTGCCCGCGCTGCACATAATTGAGCGTCATTTCCGCCAGCGCCGGCGCGATCAGGAAGCCATGGCGATAGAGCCCGTTCACATCGATGCGGTTGTCGCGCCTGATGGTGATGCGCGGCAGATTGTCGGGAAAAGCGGGCCGCAGGCCCGAGCCGAATTCGATGATGCGCGCTTCCGCAAACGCCGGATGCACGGTGTAGGCGGCGCTCAACAGCTCCAGGGCCGAGCGTACGCTGACGCCGGTGTCCTCGGCTTCAATCGAGGTCGCCCCCAGCATGAACAGATGATCCTCGCGCGGAATCACATAAAGCGGCCAGCGCGGATGGATCAGCCGCACCGGACGCGACAGCGTCACCTCGTCGGTCTCGATCAGGATCAATTCGCCCTTGACGCCGCGTAGTTCGTCCTGCTCGTCGCGCGCTGCAAGGCCGCGGCAATCGATCACGAGCCCATCGATATCCCTGGCGCTGATGTCGCTGTTGAACTTGATGGTACCGCCGGCGGCGATGATGCGCTCATGCAGCTTGGGCAGCACGCGGCGCGGCTCCACATGGCCTTCGGCCGCAAAGAACAGACCCTCGCGGAAGCGCCCCTCGAGCGACGGCTCAAGCGCGGCGATGCCGGCCGCATCGAGCCGCTGATGGCCGTCCGTCAATCGTGCAAAGCGCTCGAAATCGTTGCGGTCGCGCGGATGCGCCACCACCAGCGAGCCGTTGAAGGGTGTATCGGGCAGCTCGCGCCGCCACAGATCCAGTGCGCGCAAGCCCAATCGGCTGATGATGGGTTCGGCGACCTCCCCTTCGCAATAGGGCGCCAGCATGCCGCCGGCCCAGTGGCTGGTGGAGAGCATCAGGCTCGCATCGCTGCGCTCATGCAGCGTGACGTCGTGGCCGGCCTGCGCGAATAACAGCGCCTGCCAGGCTCCTGCAATGCCTGCGCCGATGATGGAAACGGACGAATCCGCTCCTGGTCTCTTGGTCTGGTGCATCCCTGTCCCTTCGCCGGCATGACCCGGATCAGGTTCAAAGGGTCACCGCGGTCTTTCGGTTCCTCTCCCACGCCAGGAGCAGGATCCTCAAGGGTGCGGTATCTCAGCTCCTCATCGGAGCTCCCCTCGGAACGGTCATTAATGTAGACCGATGTGGCCGCCTGTCAACGCTGCCTGATATTAATCAGCTGCAGGGGGGCGTGTATCGAGGCTTGGGCGCGGGCATCGACCGCGCGGCGGGCGCTGCGATGCGGCGGCGCAACAGGGTCCAGCGGCGGCTGCGGATTGCCGACATTGTCAAATACCTGGCCGCTTGCGTAGGCCAGCCGCTGCCGCTTTGCGGCCTCGTAATACCCGGCCGCATAATAATGGATGGCTCGCGCATGGTCGCCGTTGGCGGCGCGGTAGGCGCCGGCGAGGTATTTCACGGCATAGGTCAAATTGGTGTTGGGATCGCGCAGGCCCGCGGCATCCCCCGTGTAGCCCATGCTGCGCGCGGTCGCGAGCTTGATCTGCATCAGGCCGATCGCGCCGCCGCGGCCGACGAGTTGCGGCTGATAACGGCTCTCACGCACGATCACCCGGTGCACGAGCGCCTCCGGTACATTATTGGCCTGTGCATGCTGAGCGATCAGCGCATCATATTCCGAGCCGGCCTGAGCGGCCGCGGGCGCGACGAGAGCCGCGACGATCGCGAGCGCTGCGAGCGGGAGCTTGGGTTTCATCGGCGATGGTGTCCTGCGCTGTTAACTCTTTGGGTACCTTGATGCAGCATGACCTGCGGGTTCCGCCATTGACCGCGGAGTGTGGCCAAAAGCCGGCAGCGGCGTGTCCGTCGCCCTGCAAAACTGCAAGGCCGGTTTACCCATAATTATGGCCTGACATGTTTGGATCGCGCCTGCGCAAGCAGCGTCCCGATCAGGCAAGCCTCATGACGATTTCGGTCTCGCACGCGGATGAGCCCGCCCGCGGGCGTGGTGGAGGGCTTGCTGGCTCTCTTGCCGGCTCTTCTGGCGGTCTGTTGCCGCTATGGGTCGGGGTCGCGGTCTACGCGCTGTTCATCGTTGCCGGCAACACGCTGCTCAGGGATCCCGATACCTTGTGGCAGGTCACGCTCGGGCAATGGATGCTCGACCACCATGCGGTCCCGCATGAGGACGTCTATTCGTTCACCATGCGCGGTGAGCCCTGGATCTCCACCCAATGGCTTGCACAAATCCTGTTTGCCAAAGCTTATGACTGGGCCGGCTGGAGCGGTCCGGTGGTGCTGGGGGCCGCCGCGATCGCGGCGACCTATGCCTTGCTGGTGCGCTATCTTGCGGCGCGGCTCTCCGCTGGCGCGAGCCTCGTCTTCATCTGCGCCGCGCTGGCGATCAGCCTGCCGCACCTGCTGGCGCGGCCGCATGTGCTGGCGATGCCGTTCATGGTGCTGTGGATTGGCGGCATGATCGCAGCGGCCGACCGGCGCGAGGCGCCGTCGTTCTGGCTGCTGCCGAACCTGGTGCTGTGGACCAATCTGCATGGCGGCTTCGTGTTTGGTCTGATGATGGTCGCTCCCGTTGCGCTCGATGCGGTCGTGAGCGCCGACAGAGACGCACGCAAGATGCTGGCGCTGCGTTGGGCTGTGTTCGGCCTCACGGCGCTGCTCGCGACCTTCTGCAATCCCTATGGTTGGGACACGCTGCTCGCCTCGCGAAAGATATTGGGCCTCGGCCGCGCGCTGCAGTTGATCATGGAATGGCACGCCGCGGATTTCAGCCGTCTTGACGCCTTCGAGATCTATCTTCTGCTCGGCATTGGATTGATGCTCTATCGCGGCGTGACATTGCCGGTGACGCGCATCCTGATCCTGCTCGGGTTGTTACACATGGCGCTGAGCCAGGGTCGTGCCGCGGAGATTTTGACCATGATCGCGCCGATGGTGGTTGCGGTGCCGCTGGCGCGGCAGATCGGGGGACGTGTTCCCGTCGAGGATCATGCGCCGCGCGGCATGCTGGTCGGCGTGGTCGTGGCCGTGCTCGTCGTGGGAACCGCGGCCTACGCATCTGTGCACCGCTTCGAGCCGAATTTACGCGGCGCGCCGGTTGCGGCGGTGACGGAACTGAAGAAGCTCAATGTTGCGCGCGTGCTCAACGACTATGATTTCGGCGGCTACCTGATCTATCGCGGGGTCGACACTTTCATCGACGGCCGCACCGAGTTGTTCGGCGAGACATTCTTCGTCGACCACAACAACGCATCGGGGCTGGCGGAGCCTGAGAACCTGTTCCGCCTGCTCGACCAGTACAAGATCGACGCGACGTTCCTGCGCACGCAGAGTGCGGCGACCAAGCTGCTCGACCATCTGGACGGGTGGCAAAAGGTCTATTCCGACGACGTCGCCACCATTCATGTGCGCAAGGCGGGTGCAGTGCACACGCGCGAGCCCCTGATCGATGCGACAATCAGATGAGTTGATTCGCACCGCCTGACGTTCTACACAGGCGTCCATTGTTGCTCACCAATATTGCCGTCGCGTTTCGCACTGCCGCTTCTTGCGGCAATCATGCTGTCCCATTTGCTTGTAAAACAAGAAACGCCACAGGGAAAAACGCCATGACAAGCACTATGACCCGCCCTGGTTTTCGCGACATGCCCAAGCACAATCCTTGTGCCCAGTGTGGCTCGCCGATCGCCCTGCCGGAATGGATCGAGGAGCAGGAGGACCGCACGGTCTATCTCTGGCACTGCCATGCCTGCGACTATCGCTTCGAGGCGATCGCGTTCTTCGAGGACCAGCACATCGAAAGTCCACCGCTCGCGGCGTGAGCGACGCTGGATTGACGCAGCTCGAGCCGCAGACTGGGCCCACTGCACGAGTTGAATCCGATTTGTCCGTTGGTGTCGCCCGTCACGCGGCCCGGCGCCCCCTGTGCAGGCGCAGCGGGATCGCCATGCGCACGACAAGCCCATGCGGGTTGCGGTCGTGCAGGGACAACTCTCCACCATGGGCGAGCGCAATGGCGCGCGCGATCGAAAGACCAAGCCCAAAACCTTCCTGCTCGTCCATGTTGCGTGCATCGTCGCCGCGCACGAACGGCTCCAGCATCGCGGCTTTCCTGGCGTCGGAGATGCCGGGGCCATCGTCGATGACGTCGATGGTCATCCGTTCCGCCGCAAGCGTGAGCGCAACGGTGACATCGGCGCCGAAGCGCACCGCGTTCTCGACCAGGTTGGTGACGCCGCGGCGCAGATCGTCAGGGCGTACCACGGCCATGACGTGAGCGGGGCCGGCATAGCTGACCGCGTGGCCCATGTCGGCGAACTGATCGGTGACGAGCTGCAGCGTGCTGGCGATATCGGCGAGCGTGAAGGATTCCATCCTGTGGTCGTTGCGCAGGAAGGAAAGCACCGATTCCAGCATCAACAGCATCTGGTCGAGATCGGCCAGCATGCGGCTGCGGTTGGTCTCGTCCTCGATGAACTCCGAGCGCAGCCGCATGCGCGTGATCGGTGTCCGCAGGTCGTGGCTGATCGCCGCCAGCATCTTGGTGCGATCGTCGATCAGGCTCGTGATCCGCTGCCGCATCCGGTTGAGCGCCTTGGCCAGTGCGCGGACCTCCTCGGGCCCTCGTTCGGGCAGCGCCGGCGCAGCGCCGTCGAGGCTGAAGCTTTCGGCCGCCCTGGCGAACGTCGACAGCGGTTTTGCCAGCGCACGCGCCGCCCACAAGCCGAGCAGCGTCACACAGACGACGGCGAAAATCAGCGAAGTCATGAACGGCGAGGCCCAGAACGCCCCACCCCCGAACTCCGACCCGATATTGGCCGCAACCGCGCTGCCATCGGGCAGGACAATGCCAGCGCGGACCTGGCCCTGGTCGACAGGCAGGCTGAACAGCCGGTAGCCGGCACCGAGATGCGGGCGCATGGCGCGCAGGCTCAGGTCCAGCGGCTGATTTGCGTCCGGCACCGCCTCTTGCGGCAGCATTCCGATGCCAAGCTCCGGAAAGGCCCGTGCAAGATCGCCGAGCAGGCGCGGCCGGTCGGGTGCGCGCGTTGCGGCGATCAGCTGCGCCGACGTGACGAACTCGCCGTGCATGTGCCCTGGCGATGGATGTTGCTGGTCGGGCCGGTGGGTCAGGAAAATCGCGGTGAAGATGGTGTGCAGCACGAGGATGGAGGCGATCACCAGCGCTGCGATCTGTCCGCCGATGGCCTTCAGGTTCAGAAAGCTGAACTGTCTCATGTCAGACGTTCGCGACTGAGGCGACCGGCTCGACCCTTGGCGTGAAGACGTAGCCGCCGGAGCGCACCGTCTTGATCAGCGTCGCCTCCTGCGGATCGGGCTCGATCTTGCGGCGGATGCGGCTGACCAGCACATCGATCGAGCGCTCGAACGAGCCGGCGTTGCGGCCTTGTGTCAGGTCGAGCAGGCTGTCGCGCGACAGCACGCGGCCCGGCCGCTCGCAGAAGGTGCGGAGCAGGTCGAACTCGGCGCTGGTCATTGCCACCCGCGCGCCCTCGGGGTTGCGCAGCTCGCGCAGGCGCAGGTCGATATGCCAGCCCTGGAACGACAGCGCGGAGGCGCCTTCGATTGTCGAGGCATTGCGCGCGGCCTGCTGGCGCCGCAGCACGGCGTTGATGCGCGCGAGCAGCTCGCGCGGATTGAACGGTTTCGGCATGTAGTCGTCGGCGCCCATCTCGAGGCCGACGATGCGGTCGACGTCCTCGCCGCGCGCGGTCAGCATGATGATGGGCACCTGCGATTCCGCACGTACCTTCCGGCACAGGCTCAAGCCGTCCTCGCCCGGCAGCATCACGTCCAGGATCAACAGGTCGACGCGATGATCGGTCATCGCGCGCGCCATCTCGCGCCCGTCGGCGGCGGTCGCGACGTTGCAGGCGTTGGTACGCAAGTACTTCGCGATCAGCGTGCGCGTCTCGCGGTCGTCTTCGACGACCAGGATGTTGGGTGTCGCTCGGACCATGTCCTGACTTTTGTCCTCGATTCGGCCGTAAGGGGGAAAGATTTTTGTTTCCGGATGTTTCCAGAGGAGGCCCCGCAACCCTCCGCAACGGCCGCAAAGAGCGCGTTAATATGGTTAATCCATGGTCAAGGCGTTCCCTTCACTCATTCGGGATGAACCATGTCCATATCGTCCGTCTCCTCCAGCTCCACCTATCAGTCGCCGCTGCAGAAGCTCGAAGCCGAGCTGCAGAACGAAGTCTCCAACGGCACCATCTCCTCGTCCGACCAGTCCGCGTTGTCGTCGGCATTGACCGACATCGATTCGGCGATCAAGGCGAGCCAGTCGAGCGATAGCGCCAGCGGCACGAAGCTGTCGCCGACCGACATGCAGTCGAAGATCAACGATCTCATTGCGAACGAGGTCTCCTCCGGCAAGCTGACCAGCACGCAGGCGAGCGAGCTGAAGGGCGTCTTCCAGGCGACCTTCGCGCAAGGCCCCGGCGGCCCGCCGCCGGGCGACAGCACGGACAGCTCATCGTCGAGCACGGATGCGTCATCGCTCGCGAGCTCGACCACCTCGTCGTCCGATACGTCGTCGACTGATACCAGCAACAACATCGCCGAGCTGTTGCAGCAGTTTCTGCAGGCGCTGCAGTCCTCGCTGTCGAGCTCGTCGCCGAACGCCTACAACGCCAGCGGCACGAGCACCGCGACCGATAATTCGTCGCAGCTGTCGGCGATCCTGATCGACTACAAGACCTGATCTGTGTGTGACGCGAGGCCGCCTGCAGTAACCAGGGTCCGCTGAGCCTCGTCATTCCGGGGCGCGCGTGAGCGCGAACCTGGAATCTGGAGCTTGTGGCGCGAGATTCTCAGGTGCGCAATGCGAACCGTAGTTCGATGCTGGCGCATCGCCCCGGAATGACGGACAGCGACGCCCGTTGTTCCCTCGCGCGTTCCGTGGCTGCGCAATTTTTTCTGCGCCTGTTGTTGCGCTGCGGGTTCGAAATCGCGCGCCTTGTCGGAACTGCGCACGCGCACGGCGGTTCTTTCCTCACCTTTTGTCTGAAGAGGAGGAGAGAAGCACATGTTGATGAAATGTGTCGCCGCCGGGCTCGTCGGCTCGGCGATGCTGGCGACTGCGGCTTTCGCGGCGCCCCCGACCGGGACGTCCGAGTCTGCGCTGCAGGGGACGTGGCGTGCATCGAAGGTCGTCGGCGTGAACGTCTACAACGACCAGAACGAGAAAATCGGCTCGATCAACGATCTGTTGATGGACAAGAGCGGCAGCATCAAAGCGGCCGTGATCGGTGTCGGCGGGTTCCTCGGCATGGGCGAACATCTCGTCGCCGTGTCGTTTGACAAGCTGAAATTCTCCGAGGAGCCGGTGCCGTCGTCGACCGCGTCGAACACGAATACGTCGACCACCACGCCCCCTGGTGGCCGTCCGGCTTCGACCACCACCACCGGCTCGGCAAGCACGAGCAAGTCGTCCTCGTCATCCAAATGGTATCCCGACCACGCGCTGTTCAACGCGACCAAGGATGAGCTGAAGGCGATGCCGGAGTTCAAGTACAGCGAGTAGTCGCGGTCGTTGCTGCGAAACGAAAACGCGCCCGGGTATTCCGGGCGCGTTTTTGTCTGCTTAACTGGTTCTCACCAATCCGTAGGGCGGGCAAACCGAAGCGTGCCCACCGCTGCTTGACGAGACACCTCTGGTGGGCACGGCGCGATGCGCCTTTGCCGACCCTACGTCTTCGCTTCGCAGCGCCCGGAACCACGGTGTCCACACTCAGTTCGTCTTCACCAGCGGGCAGCCGCCCTTGTCGAGCGGACGGAAGGCTTCGTCGCCGGGGACGGTTGCGATCAGCTTATAGAGGTCCCACTCGCCCTTGGATTCCTCGGGCTTCTTGACCTCGAACAGATACATGTCGTGCACCATGCGGCCGTCGATGCGGATCTTGCCGTCGTGAGCGAAGAAGTCGTTGATCGGCATCTTGCGCATCTCTTCCATCACCTTCGGCGCCTCGTCGGTGCCGATCGCCTCGATCGCCTTCAGGTAATGCATGGTCGCCGAATAGAGGCCGGCCTGGATCATCGTCGGCATGTGCCCGACCTTGTCATAGAACCGCTTTGAGAACGCGCGCGAGCCGTCGTCGCGATCCCAGTAGAACGCGTCGGTGACGATCAGCCCCTGCGTTGCCTTGACGCCGAGCGCATGAACGTCGGTGATCTCCATCAGAAGTGCGATCATCTTCTGGCCGGGCATGATGCCGAATTCGGCCGCCTGCTTCAGCGCATTGGTGGTGTCGCCGCCGGCGTTCGCAAGCCCGATGACCTTGGCCTTGGAGGCCTGCGCCTGCAGCAGGAAGGAGGAGAAGTCCGAGGTATTGAGCGGCGCGCGCACGTCGCCGAGCACCTTGCCGCCATTGCCGGTGACAACGGCCGCCGCATCGCGCTCCAGCGCCTGGCCGAACGCATAGTCGGCGGTGACGAAGAACCAGGTGTCCTCGCCGGCCTTGACCATCGCCTTGCCGGCGACGTTCGACAGCGCATAGGTGTCGTAGGTCCAGTGCACCGTGTTGGGCGAGCAGGCGGGACCGGTGATATCGGAGGAGCCGCCGCCGGAATTGATGTTGATCTTGTTCTTCTCGCGGGTCAGTGCCGAGATCGGCAGCGCCACTGAGGAGGTCGGCACGTCGAAGATCGCATCGACCTTCTCATTGTCGTACCAGTTGCGGGCGATGGACACGCCGACATCGGGCTTGTTCTGATGGTCGGCATAGACCACCTCGACCGGCTTGCCCTTGACCTTGCCGCCATAGTCGGCAACCGCCATCTGCACGGCGGCCACCGAACCCTTCCCAGTCGCGTCCGCATAGAGGCTCGACATGTCCGTGAGCACGCCGATCTTCACGACATCGTCGGAAATGGCTTGTGCGCCGGCCGGCCCTGTGAGGGCCGCGAATGCAGCTCCCGCGACCAATGTTGCTGCAAGTCGTTTCATGATTGTCTCCCTGACTTTCTAACCTGTTGTGCAGGGCTACTTGCCACATTCGAACGATGCCGCAAAGCGATGGTTTTGGCTCTGGGAGGGATAGAGGCGATGCGCACCACGACCGCGCTCGCAACTGTCATGCCCCGCGAAGGCGGGGCATCCAGTAACCACCGGCCATCATTACAGCGAAGACTCTGGAATACTGGATCGCCCGGTCAAGCCGGGCGATGACAGCGGTAAGCAAGTCGGGCGATGACAGTGGTGAGGCGGCTTACAAATCTGGCAGCCTGGTGACCGTGACCTTGATGGCGCCCTCGGCCTGCGCGATCACGCGCAGCGTCTTGGCGTCGAAGGCGATGTCGGACAGTCTTAAGTCGTCGATCTTGGCGTCGACCTTGACGCCGTCGCCGCTTCTCTGCAGGGTAGCGATTGCGTCTGCGATCTTCTCGCGCGCGTGGGCCGCAAACGGCTTCAAGTCGATGATCGTCTTTTCGTACAGCGTCTGCTGCAGGCGCGGCACCACGGCGCGGGCGGCGGCCCCTAACAGTCCGAAGGCGGCTTCCGATTCCACCGCAAGCTGGACGTCGGTGAAGCGCAGCGTCTGCTGCGCGTTGTCCAGTATCGGCCGGCCCCAGATATGCAGCGTCGCATCCGCGCCGAAGCCGAACAGGCTCTTCTTTTCCTTGGCATGCACCAGAAGCGAGACCAGCAGCCGGTCGCCGGAGGCGGCGAGCGTGGCCTGCTTGACGGTGACGTCGACCGCGCCCGAGCCGTCCTCAGGAAAGGTCTTGCCGACGAACTGTGCTGCGATGATCTTGTTGACCTCGGTGAAGGGAAGGTCGATCGGGACGCCGATGCTCACGCCGCCGGCCCCCGGCGGCACGATGGTGATCTTGTCCGGGAATGGGCAGTCAGGCTTGGTCTCCTTCGGCGAGATGCGCGTCTCGGCCTCGATTCCCATGGTCAGCGTTATCGCCGAGGCGTCGATCCTGGGCTGCGCGGCGACCGCGCGCACCGGCTTCATTTCCAGCCACAGCGCAGGCAGCCCGGCTGTCGTCCCGGCGGCCTGCAGCGGGATCGACTGGCAGGCCTTGGCCCATTGCACGCGCGCGCTGTTCTCGAGCGTCGGATCGTTGCGGATGCGCTCGCCGACCGCATTGAGCTGATCGCCGACCGTCTTGTCGATGAAGGGCTTGACCTGCTGCGGCACGTTGACGTGCGCGCCGGCCAGCGAGACGTTGGTGTCACCAAGCGTGACTTGCGCGCCGAAGTTCGGCTCGATCCGCCACGCTGCGCCGAATTTCGGCCGCGACGTGATGGTGACGTTGCCCTTGATCTCGGCATTGGCGTTGAGGTTCTTGATATTGATGCTGCCGACCTGCTTGGCCGCATTGGCCCCGAGCAGGCCGCCGATGGCATCCTGCACGGCGCCTGTCGCCTTCGATGACAGCGAGCCCGTGATATTGACCTTGCCGGTGATGGGCGTCGACAGTGACAGCATATCCTGGCCGCCGGTCGCCGTGATCGGTCCCCGCGATGCGGTCCAGCCGATATCGGCATTCTGCAAGACCTGCGCGGCCGGGTTGTCGGCCTTTCCTGCAAAGTTCTTCTGCGCGCTGCGTTCGGCGGCATCGCGGATCGCGCTGAGCGAGATCACGACCGGCGCCATCACAAAGGAGGTGCGCGCAACCGGCGGCAGCGGCGGCGGCTCGGTGATCACCGGCGCCTTGACCGCGCCCGGCGACAGCAGGTTCATCGCCTCCAGGCTCACCAGGAACGAGACCACCACCACGCCAAGCGCGATGGCGATCGTTTTGAGCCTTCCATCCAGACGCATCATTCCCCCAGGGCAAACGGACCGGCGAGTCTACAGGGCGGCGGAACGTCGCACCAGACCGCCGGGGAGTTGTAACCCCAAGGGAAAAAGCACCAGCGAAAACGGCCCCGGCGTGGCCGCCGGAGCCGTTTTGCTCACCTGTCGGGAATTTAATGATTACCGGGTGGCGTTGCCCAGATCGGCGCGGCGGCTCTCCATCGGCAGCACGATCACCTTTGCGCCGACATTGACGCGGGAATAAAGGTCGGTGACGTCGTCATTGGTGAGGCGGATGCAGCCGGAGGAGACATGGGTGCCGATGGTCGCGGGCGCATTGGTGCCGTGAATGCGATATTCGGTGCCGCCGAGATACATCGCGCGTGCGCCGAGCGGGTTGCCGGGGCCGCCGGCCATCTGGCGCGGCAGATAGGGCTGGCGCCGGATCATCTCCGGTGGCGGGGTCCAGTCCGGCCACTCCGCCTTCCTGGTGATGGACTGCGTACCCGACCAGGTGAAGCCGTCGCGGCCAACGCCGATGCCGTAGCGGATCGCGCGGCCGCCGCCGAGCACGTAATAGAGATAGGTGTTGGGCGTATCGATGATGATGGTGCCGGGCGCTTCGTGCGAGGCGTAGCTCACGATCTGCCGACGCAGCCGCGGCGGCAGCTCGTAGGCGGTGCCCTCGTCCTCCGTCGGCGCATAGGCCTGCACGACAGGCTGCTGCGGCTCATACTGTTGTTGCTGATAGGGCTGCGCGGGCAGCGGCAGGACGAACGGAAAGAGCTGGTCCTGCGGTGCCGCCTTCACGGTCGAAGCGAAAGCGAATGCCCCGATGGCAAGTGAAGCGAAAACCACAGCGCGCGAGCGCGCGAACGCGTTCCGGTTGAGCATGGTCGTCCCCCTGTCTGTCGCCCTGTGGCGCCGATTTTTCGGCGTCCTTGGCAAAACTCTAAAGGAACAACAGTTTCGGGACGTTTGCGCCGAACGCCCAAAACGGTTTCGTGGCTTTAAGGTTTTGTTTCGTGACGGTTTCGCGACGGCTTTGCCGAGAAGCGCACAAAAAGGTACTTCAACAGTTCGATGACGTCACACGTTTGAAATATCAATAGAACATGGTCGGTCGGAGACGAGAATCATTTCCAACTCCTTAAGGCTTGTCCCCGATGCGAATTTTGATCGCGACCGATGCCTGGCATCCGCAGGTCAATGGCGTGGTTCGCACCCTGACGTCGCTTGCGCACGCTGCCGCCAAGCTCGGGGTCGAGATCGAGTTCTTGACCCCCGCCGGCTTCCCCTCGATGGCGGTCCCGACCTATCAGAGCCTGCGCGTGGCGCTCCCGAACCGGGGCGAGATCGCGCGGCGGATCGAACAGGCCGCGCCCGAGGCGATCCATATTGCCACGGAAGGCCCGATCGGCTGGGCGGTGCGCGGCTACTGCCGCCGCAACAAGCTCGCCTTTACCACGTCCTACACCACGCGCTTCCCCGAATATATTTCGGTCCGTACCGGTATTCCGGCGAGCGTCGGTTACGCGGTGCTGCGCCACTTCCATGGTGCTGCCGCAATGACCATGGTCGCCACGCCCTCGCTGCGCCAGGAGCTCTCCGAGCGCGGCTTCAAGAAGCTCGGCTTCTGGACCCGCGGCGTTGACACGAGCCTGTTCACGCCTGATGAGCCCGCCGAGCTCGATCTGCCGCGGCCGATCTTCATGACGGTCGGCCGGGTCGCGGTGGAAAAGAATCTGGAAGCCTTCCTCTCGCTCGATCTGCCCGGCTCCAAGGTCGTGGTCGGCGACGGCCCGCAGAAGGCCGAGCTTGAGCGCAAATTCCCGCGCGCGCATTTCCTCGGCGAGAAGACCGGCAAGGATCTCAGCTCGCACATGGCCGCGGCGGACGTGTTCGTTTTCCCGAGCCTGACCGACACCTTCGGCGTGGTGCAACTGGAATCGCTGGCCTGCGGCGTGCCGGTCGCGGCGTTTCCGGTGACCGGGCCGCTCGATGTGATCGCTGATCATCCGATCGGCGCGCTGGACAAGGATCTGCGTGCGGCCTGCCTGCGCGCCCTGCCCGAGTCACGCGACATGTCGCGTGAGGCCTCGCGCGAGACTTGCCGCGCCTTTGCGCTGGAGCGGTCCTGGGAGAACAGCGCCCGGCAGTTCATCGGCAATCTGAGCCAGCTGCAGCCGACCCGCCAGCCGCGCCGCAGCCCGGTCGCGGCGAGCGGAAGCCCGGTGCGCGGCTGAAGTCGGAACCCCAAGCCCTATAGACATATTACAGGATAGCGAGATCTAGAGATGGCAGAGACGATGAAGCTTGACGGTGCCAGGGAGCTGGACTTCGACCGCGCGACGGTCGAGCAGGCCTATGACCGCTGGGCTCCGATTTACGACCTCGTGTTCGGCGGCGTCTTCAGCAAGGGCCGTGATGCCGCGATCCAGGCCACCAACAAGCTGGGCGGCCGCGTGCTGGAAGTCGGCGTCGGCACCGGCATTTCGCTGCCGCTCTACGGGCCGAATGTCCGCATCTTCGGCACCGACATCTCCGAGGAGATGCTCAAGAAAGCCAAGAAGCGGGTCACCGAGCAGCGCCTGAAGAACGTCGAGGGCCTCGCGGTGATGGATGCCGAGAAGCTCGAATTCCCCGACAATTCCTTCGACGTCGTGATGGCGCAATATGTCGTCACCGCCGTGCCGAACCCGGAAGCTGCACTCGACGAGTTCGCCCGTGTGGTGCGCCCCGGCGGCGAATTGATCATTCTCACCCGGGTCAGTGCCGACGACGGCATCCGCCGCGTCATCGAGCAGGCGCTGCAGCCGGTGGTGCGCCGGCTCGGCTTCCGCACGGCCGAGTTCGCCTGGTCGCGCTACACCAAGTGGCTTGCCGGCGCCCATAGCATGGAGCTGGTCGAGCGCCGCCTGATTCCGCCGCTCGGCCACTTCTCGCTGGTTCGTTTCCGCAAGCTCGAGATCGCCCGCGCCGCCTGACCCGCGGAGCGCCTGAGCCGGCCTGACTCAGACGGGACAAAAAAACCTGGAGCGCCAAGCCGCTCCAGGAGGCTGGGCCGTCCTCTCTCGCCTGTTACGACATCTGCGTGCTGTCATATGTCATTATGATGATGTCACACGCGCTACATCGAATCCTTGTATAACCACTTGCGACTCACTCTTAGGGGCAAGACATGATCAAGAACTTCCTGGAGCAGCTGCGTATTCAGCGTTGGGATGACCACCGCTACTATCATCACAGCCGCATCAACCAGAGCCTGCACTTCCTCAGTGCGGTCAGCTTCATGATTAGCTATGTGATGCTGTGGTTCGATCCCCTGATGTCGGCGCTGATCGGCTGGCTTGTCTCCATGACCTCGCGCCAGGCCGGCCACTTCTTCTTCGAGCCGCGCGGCTACGACCACATCAACCAGGCGACCCACGAGCACAAGGAAGAGATCAAGGTCGGCTACAATCTGCGCCGCAAGATCGTGCTGATGTCGATCTGGGCGGCCTCGCCGGTCGTGATCTACTTCGATCCCACGCTGTTCGGCCTGGTCAAGCCCTGGGTCACCAATACCGACTTCCTGCGCCAGGTCGCCAAGATCTGGCTCCTTGTCGGCATCGGCGGCCTCTTGTTCCGCACCGTGCAGCTGTTCTTCATCCGCGACGTCGAGACCGGCCTCGTCTGGATGACCAAGATCATCACCGACCCCTTCAACGACTTCAAGCTCTACCACAAGGCCCCGATCGCGCTCTTGCGCGGCGAACTGATCGACCCGGGTCTCGACATCATCGAGCACGACCTGGAAGAGAAGATGGCCTAACGGCTTGGTTGAAAAGCCTCGAACCTCGCGTGATGGCCGGGCTCGTCCCGGCCATCGCTTTATGGGCTGTAATTCCATGCCACACGCACCGTCAGAACGGCGAACCCGGCCAAGATGGCAGAGCGAGATTGTAGGGTAGGCAAAGCGGAGCGTGCCCACCATGCCGCACGACGATGCAAAGGGTGGGCACGGCGCAAGGGCGCCTTTGCCCACCCTACGGCAGCTGTAGTGTGGATAGAGCGCCCGCTCTTATCGCCCGAACCTGCTTGCGATCATCTCGCGCATGATCTGGCGGCGGATGGTCTTGTTGGTCGCCACGCCGTCATGCCACCACCAGCCGTCCTCTTTCATCTTCCGGGCTGCAGCGACAAAGCGCTGCTGCACCTCGGCAAAATCGGCTTCGGTGTAGTTCAGGCTGAATATGAAGCGCCCGGTGCCGACCCAGCTCAGGGCGAGCCCCTCGGCGCGCAGGTAATATTGCAGCATCCAGTTGTAGCGGGACGGGGTGGTGTAGTTGACCATCCAGATCGAGGAGAGGTTCGCAACCTCGACCGGCAGCTGTTCGGCGGCCAGGGCCGCGTTGAGCTTTTTGGCCCGGCCATTCCAGATGTCGTCGAGGCCGTTGTAGACCGCGCGGAAATTTTCGCTCTTGAGCCGGCTGAGGAATTCGTCCATCGCCGTCATCACGTAAGGATGCGAGTTGAAGGTGCCGCGGGCGAAGCAGACGTCCGCCGGGCGGTCGTCGCGGAAGCGGCGCATCAGGTCCTTGCGGCCGCAGACCACGCCGATCGGCAGGCCGCCGCCGAGGCTCTTGCCATAGGTGACCATGTCGGCGCGGACGCCGAAATATTCCTGGGCGCCGCCGGGGGCGAGGCGGAAGCCGACAAAAACCTCGTCGAAGATCAGGACGATGTTGCGCTCGGTGCACACCTCACGCAACGTCTTCAGCCAGTCGCTGTAGGCCGCGCGATCAACCCCGCCCTTGCGGGAGCTGTCGACCAGCGAGCCATCGCTCGGCGCATTGGCATTGGGATGCAGCGCCTGCAGCGGATTGACCAGCACGCAGGCAATGTCCTTGCGGGTCCTCAGCACATGCAGCGTGCGCTCGGACATCTCGGAGAGCGTGTAGGTCTCGTGCGGCGACACCGGGTTGCCGACGCCCGGCTGCACGTCGCCCCACCAGCCGTGATAACTGCCGGCAAACCGCACCAGATGCGTGCGCTTGGTGTGATAGCGCGCCAGCCGCACCGCCTGCATCACGGCCTCGGTACCGGACATGTGGAAGGAGACTTCGTCGAGCCCGGAAATCTCGCACAGCCGGCGCACGTTCTCGGCGACGACCGGATGATAGAAGCCGAGCACGGGTCCGAGCCCATGGGCGCGCTTCTCGCCGGTCTCGATGCACTCCTTGTAGAAGTCGTAGCCGAAGATGTTGACGCCATAGGAGCCGGCCAGATCATAGAAGACGTTGCCGTCGAGATCGGTCAGCGTCACGCCGGAGGAGGCCTGCATGAAGGTGCCGGCGCCGAGATTTTCGCGAACCAGCCGGCTGTACTGGAACGGCACCCTGTAGACTTGCGTGAACTGCAGGTCGGAGATCTGGCTGGCCGCCTCCTTGGTCATCTCGCGGGAGCGGGCGAAGCGGCTCTTGTAGAGCTCCGCGAGCCGGAAGAAGCCGTCCTGGCGCCTGGTCGCGATCTCAGCCGGCGCACGGTCAGAGCAGAAAAAATCGTTGATATCGAACTCGTAATGCGGGATCAGGCGAGCCGCCAGCTTGGACATCTTGGAATGTCCTGTCAGCGAGCGATGTTTTGCGCGGGACAGCGCAATCCTGGCCTTGACCTTGGGGGCAACGGCGGCCGTCGCGGTCAGAGCCGCAGCACCCGCGACGAGCGAGAGAATCGGAAGCTGTGTATCCATGAGTTAAGCGCTAACCACTCCTCCTGACAGATTCATGACAGTCAAAAGCCTCATCTCCTCATTGACCCAGCAGGAAGACCTCAACTTCCTGCTCACCAACCGCATCCCCCGCGCGGCGCTGACGCGCTTCATGGGCTGGTTCTCCAAGATCGAGAACCCGGTCGTGCGCGACGCTTCCATCGGCCTGTGGCGGCTGTTTTCCGACCTCGATCTCACCGAAGCCAGGAAAACCCATTTCAAGAGCCTGCACGACTGCTTTACCCGCGAACTCAAGCCTGGCTTGCGGCCCTACGATCCCGATCCGTCGATCGTAGCGAGCCCGAGCGACGCCATTGTCGGCGCGCATGGCGCGATCGCGGACACCGAACTGTTTCAGATCAAGGGTGCGAACTATTCGCTGCTCGATTTGCTCGGGTTGCCCGAGCTTGTCGAAACCCATCGCAACGGCCGCTTCATCACGCTCAGACTAACCTCGAGCATGTATCACCGCTTCCATGCGCCCGCCGATTTCAACATCGAACGCGTCACGTTCATCTCGGGCGATGTCTGGAACGTCAATCCGATCGCGCTCAAGCGCGTCGAAAAACTGTTCTGCA
>DASREP010000048.1:0-26738 GCA_035652015.1 Bradyrhizobium sp.
TCCGGTGGCCTTGTCGCCTACCACGCCACACCCGGCTACGAGACCTATCAGGGGCTGGGCTGGTACGGGGTGATCCTGGGCGCGGCCGCGTAGCGCACGATCCGGCAAAGTGCGCAGCGGTTTTCCGAAAAGATCATGCGCAAAAAAGGATCTAGAGCGCGATGACGATTCATCCCAATCTCATCGCTCGAGGCCTCACACTTAGCATCCCATCCGCTCGGCGATGCCGCTGAAATCCTTGGCGACGATGTCCCAGTCGCCCTTGGCTTCGAAATCGTATTTCTGCAGCGGGCCATATTCGGTCGGTCGCGCCACGAACGCGGTCTTCAGTCCCAGCTTCTGCGCGGCCTTCAGATCGTGGTTGTGGGCGGCGACCATCATCACCTGCTCCGGTGGCAGGCACAGCAGTTTCGCAGCGCCAAGATAGGTCTCGGGGTCGGGCTTGTAGTGCTCGAACAATTCCGCCGACATGATCAGGTCCCACGGCAGGCCCGCGAACTTCGCCATGTTGGTCAAGAGCGCGACATTGCCGTTGGAGAGCGGCGAGATGATGTATTTTGTCTTCAGCCGCGTGAGCCCGGCGACGCTGTCGGGCCACGGATGCAGGCGATGCCAGCCCATGGTGAGATGGTGCAGATCGGCGTCGGTCAAGCCCGAGATGCCGAGGCTCTGCACCAGCTTCTCGAGTGACCGACGGTGCAGCACGTCGAGGATGACATAGCCGCGCTCGGGATGCTTGCGCACGTCGTCCATCGAGGCGGTGTAGACCGCGCGCCAACCGTCGACCAGGGCTGTCCAGTCGGCCTTGATGCCGCGCGTCTCCCCCCATTTGCTGAAGTCGTTGATCAGGCTGGTGCGCCAGTCGACGACGGTCCCGAACACGTCGAACACGAGGGCTTTGACGGCGGATAGATCCGACATGCGTGGCTCCTGCTTTTCTTGTTGTCATTCCGGGGCATCGCGCAGCGATGAACCCGGAATCTCGCGCTACCACCTTTAGATTCCGGGTTCGCGCTGACGCGCGCCCCGGAATGACGGTGCGCGGGTTTAGTCCAGGTGGAACTTGGCGAGCTCGCGGTGTTCAGCCTTGATATAGCGCACCGTGCCGGTGACGGAGCGCATCACCACGGTCTCGGTCTCGATCACGCCGTCCTTGCGGAACTTGACGCCGGACAGCAGCGAGCCCGTGGTGACGCCGGTTGCGGTGAACAGGCAGTCGCCGCGCGCCAAGTCCTCGATGCCGTAGACCATCTTCGGATCGGTGATGCCCATCTTGTGGGCGCGCTCGCGCTTCTCCTCGCTGTCGAGGATCAGCCGGCACTGCATCTGGCCGCCGATGCAGCGCAGCGCCACCGCCGCGAGCACGCCTTCCGGCGCGCCGCCCGTGCCGAGATACATGTCGACGCCGGTGTTGTCAGGATCGGCGCAATGAATGACGCCCGCGACGTCGCCGTCGGTAATGAGACGAACCGCGGCACCCGTCGAGCGAACGCCCTGGATGATGTCGGCATGGCGCGGACGGTCGAGCACCAGCACGGTGATAGCAGACGCGTCGACACCCTTCGCCTTCGCAAGCCGGCGCACATTTTCCGCGGGCGTTGCATCGAGCTCGACCACGCCCTTGGGATAGCCCGGGCCGATCGCAAGCTTCTGCATATAGACGTCGGGAGCGTGCAACAGCGTGCCGCCATCGGCCATCGCCATGGTCGCGATCGCGCCCGGCATGTTCTTGGCGCACAGCGTGGTGCCCTCGAGCGGGTCGACCGCGATATCGACCTGCGGCCCCGCATTGAGCCCGACCTTCTCGCCAATGAAAAGCATCGGCGCCTCGTCGCGCTCGCCCTCACCGATCACGACCGTACCCTCGATCGGCAGCTTGTTGAGTTCGCGCCGCATCGCGTCGACCGCGGCCTGGTCGGCCGCCTTCTCGTTGCCATGGCCGCGCAGCCGGGCCGACGAAACCGCCGCCCGTTCCGTCACCCGCACCAGTTCAAGCGTCAGAATGCGCTCAAGCAGCAACTGCGGCGGAACGGAAATATGGGTCGACATCGGCGGACTCCTCAAACGATCTTGTTGGGCCTTGCCGGCCCGTGGTCAATCAATCAACGCACAAACAGCCTCGTTTGTCGTCAATTCTTTTCAATCCTGATCACCTGCGGCCGGCCACTGATCACCTTGTCCTGCTGCACCGCTTTCAGCGCGCGATAGACCGCATCTTCGTGGGTCGCATAGGTAATCAGGATCACAGGCACCTGCGAGGATTTTCCGCCCTTCGGCGCTTCCCCGTTGGGATGACGCTGCACGATGGATTCGATGGAAATCTTCTGTTCCGCAAGGCGGGTCGCGATCGAGGCCGCGGTGCCGGGGAAATCACGCGCCATCAGGCGGATGTAGTAGCCGCCTTCGTGCCGCTCCATCGGCGCCTTCTCGGTCGCCTTGAGGCTCTCCGCGGGACGACCGAACGGGCTCGCCCGCACCCCTCGCGCAACATCAGCGATATCCGCAACCACGGCCGACGCGGTGGCGGCGCCGCCCGCGCCAGGGCCGACCAGGGTGATCGGCGGGATGCCTGCGCCATCGATGGTCACGGCGTTGGTCACGCCCATGACCTGCGCAATCGAGGAGGATTTTGGCACCATGGTCGGATGCACCCGCTGCTCGATGCCCTTGGCGGTCCGCACGGCGACCCCGAGCAGCTTGACGCGGTAACCAAGATCGGCAGCCGCGCGCAGATCCTCCGGGGCAATCGAGGAAATGCCTTCGACATAGATCGCGCTCTCCGCCACCTTGGTGCCGAAGGCAAGACTGGCGAGGATCGCGAGCTTCTGCGCGGTGTCGTGGCCGTCGACGTCGAAAGACGGATTGGCCTCGGCATAGCCGAGCCGCTGCGCGTCCGCCAGGCACTCGGCGAACGACAGCCCCTCCTGCTCCATCCGCGTCAGGATGTAGTTGCAGGTGCCGTTGAGAATGCCATAGACGCGGCTGATCGTGGTGCCGGCGAGCCCTTCGCGCAGCGTCTTGATCACCGGGATCGCAGCTCCCACCGCGGCCTCGAAGTTGAGCGCAGCACCATGTGTCTCGGCCGCCTTGGCAAGCCGCAAGCCATGCTTGGCGATCAGCGCCTTGTTGGCGGTCACGACCGATTTGCCCGACTTCAGCGCGGTCTCGATCGCGGACAACGCGGGATCGCCGGCGCCGCCGATCAGTTCGACCAGGCAGTCGACCTCAGGATTTTCGGCGAGCGCCTGCGGATCCTTGGCCCAGCTGATGCCGCGCAGGTCGAGCCCGCGCTTCTTGGCTTTGGAACGCGCGGTGACTGCGACAACACGGATCGGCCGGCCACAGCGCGCGGCCAGCGCGGCGCTTTGGCCCTCGATGAGGCGGACGACCTCAGCACCCACGGTGCCGAGGCCCGCAAGACCCACTTTGAGGGGGGCAACCATAACAGACCTGCCGGAGGAGAAGTTAGCGCCGGTTGGCGAGCGGAACCACGTTGTGCAACGTTTCGATGCCGCTTTCAAGGAAGCGGCGCACGCCGCGGGCGGCCTGCCGGATACGTTGCTCGTTTTCCACCATGGCGATGCGGACAAATCCTTCGCCGTGCTCGCCGAAGGCGACGCCTGGCGACACCACGACGCCCGACTTCTCCACCATCAGCGTTGCGAACTGCATGCTCCCGAGCGCCTCGAACGCCTTGGGCAGCGGCGCCCAGGCGAACATCGATGCCTCAGGTGGTGGAATCTCCCAGCCCGCGCGTCCAAAGGATTCGACCAGCGCGTCGCGCCGCTTCCTGTAGGTGTCGCGCATCTCGCGAATGCAGTCCTCCGGGCCGTTGAGTGCCGCGGTCGCGGCCACCTGGACCGGCGTGAAGGCACCGTAGTCCAGATAGGATTTCACCCGCGCCAGCGCCGCGATGATGCGCTCATTGCCGACAGCAAAGCCCATGCGCCAGCCGGCCATGGAAAAGGTCTTGGACATCGAGGTGAACTCGACAGTGACGTCGATCGCGCCGGGAACCTGCAGCACCGATGGCGGCGGATTGGCATCGTCGAAATAGACCTCAGCGTAAGCTAGGTCGGACAGGATGAAGATCTCGTGACGCTTCGCGAAGGCGACGAGGTCGCGATAGAAGTCGAGGCTCGCGACATAGGCGGTCGGATTGGAGGGGTAGCAGACGACCAGCGCAATCGGCTTTGGAATCGAGTGCACGATGGCGCGCTCGACCGCTTCGAAGAATTGCGGGGTCGGCTCCGACGGGACCGAACGGATCACCCCGCCCGCCATCAGGAAGCCGAAGGCGTGGATCGGATAGCTCGGGTTCGGACACAGGATGACGTCACCCGGTGCGGTGATGGCCTGTGCCACATTGGCAAAGCCCTCCTTCGAGCCCAAGGTCGCCACGACCTGGGTCTCCGGATTGAGCTTCACCCCGAAACGACGCTCGTAATAGGCGGCCTGGGCGCGGCGCAGGCCGGGAATGCCGCGCGAGGCGGAATAGCGGTCGGTCCGCGGCTTGC
This sequence comes from Bradyrhizobium sp., assembly GCA_035652015.1. GTDB lineage: Bacteria > Pseudomonadota > Alphaproteobacteria > Rhizobiales > Xanthobacteraceae > Bradyrhizobium. The sequence continues at coordinate 4,518 of DASREP010000048.1, forward strand.
CGAGCGTCTCCTTGAGTTTCTCAAGCACGTGCGGCGGAGCGGAGAGGTCTGGATTGCCCATGCCGAGGTCGATGATGTCGGCGCCGGCATTCCGCGCGGCCGCCTTGGCCCGGTTCACTTGCTCGAAGACATAAGGCGGCAGACGGCGGATGCGGTAAAAATCTTCCATGGGTCCCTAGCTCCGGCAATCATCCGGGCAGAATCGCGAAAGGCCCCTTGGCCTTGATCGCGCGAGCAGCCCACCACACCCCAAAACCGTGCAAATACAGCATGTTAACACGATTTCAGGGACGAAATTGTTAGGCGAGCCCGCCCCGATTGCGGTTGATCCGTTCCTTGTAGCACGACCCGGCGGCAGTGCCAGCGTTCACTTCGCGGCGGCGTTCTGGGCTGTGTTCTGCGGGGCCGCGTTGCGGGCCGCGGTGCTCTGGGCCCCTGGGGCCTGTGCAGCGGAGGCCTGCGTCTGGCGGTCCCTTGCGGCGGCCAGTTCGGCCTCGATCTTGGCGCGCTGGTCCGGCGTGATCACGGCATCATCCCGATCGGGCGGCAAGTCATGCACCGGCAAATAAGCATCCTTGGGCTTGGCCGACGTATCCGCCGAGTCCAGCGAAGGCATGTCCGCGATCGGTGACGAGCAGCCCACGAGTGTGCAGCCCAAGACTGCCGCTGACACAGCCAGCATGCCCAAGGCAAAGGCCCTCGTCTGCCGATGCAGCGACATCGTTGTATGCAAGTCCCACCCCACGGCGACAATGAGGCGCCCAGTCTTGCTGCAGCTCAAGCCATTGTCGTCGGAACAGATTAAAGCCAGAACAGTAGACGGAAGCGATGCGGCGGGATTGTGACGGAACCAAGATGGATATCGCAGCGCAACAACCGCAATGCCAAAAAAGTTAACTCGAACAACGCTTAATGCGATCTCGCGGTGACGAGAGCAAAATGAATCGATAGTGTCTTGCCATGGATGACGTGACAGTTGGTAACGAGGCGGCGAAGAAATTCGACGCCGAAGCATTTGCGATGAACCTCGCCCGTGCGCTCGAGAACGGCGGCAAGGCGCTTGCCGCCTATTTGAAGCCGCGCGAGAGCGGCGAGCTCAAAGACAATCAGCCGACCGAGATGAGCGAGGTCATCAAGACCCTCACCACGGTCGCCGAATACTGGCTGTCGGACAATGAACGCGCCTCCGACATCCAGACCCGGATTGCCAAGGGCTATCTCGATCTCTGGGGCTCGGCGGCCCGTCGACTGGCCGGACAGGAGGCGATGCCGGCGATCACGCCCTCGCCGCGCGACAAGCGCTTCGCCGATCCGGAATGGAAGACGAACCAGTTCTTCGACTTCATGATGCAGCTCTATCTGCTGACCACCCAATGGGCGCATGATCTGGTGCGCAATGCAGACGGGCTCGACCCGCACACGCGCAAGAAGGCGGAGTTCTACGTCCAGCAGATCACCAATGCACTGGCCCCGTCGAATTTCGTGCTCACCAATCCGGAGGTGTTGCGCGAGACGCTGGCGTCTTCCGGGACCAACCTCGCCCGCGGCATGGAGATGCTGGCCGAGGACATCGAGGCCGGCAAAGGCACGTTGAAGATCCGGCAATCCGATCCCGCCAATCTCGAACTCGGCGTCAACATGGCGACCACGCCGGGCAAGGTGATCTATCAGAACGAGCTGATCCAGCTGATCCAGTATGAGCCGACGACGGAGAAGGTGCTGCGAACGCCGCTTCTGATCGTGCCACCCTGGATCAACAAGTTTTATATCCTCGATCTGCGCCCCGAGAAATCCTTCATCAAATGGTGCGTCGACCAGGGCGTCACCGTCTTCGTGATCTCCTGGGTCAATCCCGACAAGAGCCTGGGAGCGAAGACCTGGGAAGACTACATGAAGAAGGGTCCGCTCGCGGCGATGGACGCCATCGAGAAGGCGACCGGCGAGATGAAGGTGCACACGCTCGGCTACTGCGTCGGCGGCACGCTGCTCGCCACGACGCTCGCCTGGCTTGCCGAGAAGCGCCGGGTGCGCGTGACCTCGGCGACGTTCCTGGCCGCCCAGGTCGACTTCACTCATGCGGGTGATCTCCTGGTGTTCGTCGACGAGGGGCAGATTTCCGCGCTCGAACGCGACATGCAGGAGAGCGGCGTGCTCGAAGGCGCCAAGATGGCGATGGCCTTCAACATGCTGCGCTCGAACGACCTGATCTGGTCCTATGTGGTCTCCAACTATCTGAAGGGGCAGTCGCCCTCGGCGTTCGACCTGCTGCACTGGAATTCGGACGCCACGCGGATGCCCGCGGCCAATCACTCGTATTATTTGCGCAACTGCTATCTGGAGAACCGGCTCACGGCAGGCACCATGGTGCTCGACAACACGCTGCTCGACCTGTCCAAGGTGAAAGTGCCGGTCTACAACCTCGCCACCCGCGAGGATCACATCGCGCCGGCCGATTCCGTGCTCTATGGCTCGCAATTCTTCGGCGGCCCGGTGAAATACGTGCTGTCCGGTTCCGGCCATATCGCGGGCGTGGTCAATCCACCGGCAGCGAACAAGTACCAGTATTGGACCAACGACAACATCCGCGACATTTCACTGCAGGACTGGCTCAAGGCCGCGCAGGAACACAAGGGGTCATGGTGGCCGGATTGGCGCGAATGGCTGGCCAGCATCGATGCCGAGGAAGTCGCGCCGCGCAGCGTGGGCAGCGAATCGCTGCCGCCCATTGAGGACGCGCCCGGCAGCTATGTTCGGGTTCGCGCATAGCGCGACATCGTGCCCTCGGCTATAAGCAGGCGAGCGATTTTCCTGACGCGTTGAGGGGGACACCATGACGCCCGGCTTGCTGACACCCGAACTGTTCTGGCTGACTTGCACGGTCATTCTGACGGGGATCCTGTGGATCCCCTACATCATCAACCGCTGCCAGGTCCGCGGTCTCTCCGGCGCAATGGGCAATCCGACGCGCGATGCCAAGCCGCATGCACCATGGGCGACGCGGCTGATGTTCGCCCATGACAATGCCGTGGAAAATCTGGTGATTTTCGCGCCGCTGGTGCTGATCCTGAACGAGATCGACTATTCGACCAAATGGACGGTCTATGCCACGGCGGTCTATTTCTGGGCCCGCGCGGCGCATCTGATCGTCTACACCCTCGGGCTGCCGGTGTTCCGCACGGTTGCGTTCACGGTCGGTTTCTTCGCACAGGCGGTGCTGGCGCTGGCGATTTTCAAGGTCTTCTAGACATCACGGGCAGCGCGCCTTCAGTCCTGCCGCGGCGAGCCTGGCTAGCACGTCATCGAGATGGGCGCGGTCGCGCGTCTCGATGACGAGCTCGAGCAAGGTGCCCTTGGCCGGCAGGTCGGAGAACGTCCGCTGATGTGACACTTCGATGATGTTGGCGCCGGCCTCCGCCAGCAGGGTGCAGACGGCTGCCAGCTGGCCGGGACGGTCGACGATATCGAGCGACAGCTGCGTCAGCCGGCCCTCGCGGGCAAGCTCGCGGGTGAGGACGGAGGCGATCAGCCGCGTGTCGATATTGCCGCCCGTCAGGACCAGGCCGACATTGCGGCCTGCAAACGGTTCGGGATTGGCCATGACCGCGGCGAGGCCCGCGGCACCGGCGCCCTCGGCGACCGTCTTTTCGATCGAGATCAGGCTCGCGACCGCGCGCTCGATCTGGTCCTCGCTGACCAGCACAATCTCGTCCACCAGCTGACGGACGATTTCGGTCGTGATCTTGCCGGGCGACTTCACCGCGATGCCCTCGGCAAGCGTATCGCCGCGCATCGGCAGATCGACGTCGTAGATGGCGTTGTACATCGAAGGATACAGCGCAGCCTCGACGCCGATGATGCGCAAGCTCGGCTTGATGGCGCGCGCTGCAATCGCAATGCCGGAGATCAGTCCGCCGCCGCCGATGGGAACGACCAGCGTGTCGAGCAGCGGGACCCGTTCCAGCATTTCAAGCGCGATGGTGCCCTGCCCTGCGATGATCAGTGGATCGTCGTAAGGGTGGATCATGGTCATGCCATGCGCCTCGCCGTGCCTGCGCGCAAACTCGCCTGCTTCCTCCAGCGTCGCCCCCGAAATCACGACCTCCGCGCCATGGCGGCGGGTGTTCTCGACCTTCACCATCGGCGTGCCGATCGGCATCACGATGGTTGCGGGAATGCCAAGGCGTTTGGCGTGGTAGGCAACGCCCTGGGCATGATTGCCGGCGGACATCGCAATGACGCCGCGGCGGCGCTCGTCGGCAGACAGGGCCTTCAGCCGGTTCAGCGCGCCGCGCTCCTTGAAGGTCGACGTGAACTGCAGGTTTTCGAATTTGAGCCAGATCCTGCAGCCGCAGATCTCGCCAAGCGTCCGGCTTTCGTTGCACTCGGTGACAAGCACCGAATCCCTGATCGCCGCGGCCGCAGCGGTCACGTCGGCCGGCGTGACAGGCAGTTCGTGCGCAGCGATGCGCGTGGCATCGTCAGCCATAGGGCAGCCTCGTTCAGACTCGGATAGTATAGCGCGTTCGTCCAGGCCGGTTGCGAGCAACCGACCCGGAATCTTTGGTGCCGGCTTTCGGAGGGCTAGGCGTCTGCAAGCCCCAGCATCAGGCGCAGGTTCTGCACCGCGGCGCCCGAAGCGCCCTTGCCCAGATTGTCCAGCCGCGCGACCAGCACCGCCTGGTGGTGCTTGTCGCTGGCAAAGACATAGAGCTCAAGCTGATTGGTCTCGTTCAGCGCCTCCGGCTCGATCCGCCCGCCCTTGGCGGCTTCACTCGCAAGCGGCATCACCGAGACGTATTTGCTGCCGGCGTATCGCTCCGCCAGTGCCGCCTGCAGATCGGCCCCGGACGGCTTGTCCGGCAGTGTGTCGAGTTGCAGCGGCACCGAGACCAGCATGCCCTGGCGGTAGTTGCCGACCGACGGAATGAAGATCGGCCGGCGCGTCAGCCTGGAATACAGCTGCAGCTCCGGAATGTGCTTGTGCTCGAAGCCGAGACCGTAAAGCTCGAAGGCTGGCGCAGTGCCCTCCTCAAAGCTTGCGATCATGGATTTGCCGCCGCCCGAATAGCCGCTGACCGCATTCACGGTGACGGGATAGTCAGCAGGCAGCAGACCCGCATCGACCAGCGGCCGCAGCAACGCGATTCCGCCGGTCGGGTAGCAACCGGGATTGGAGACTTTCGTCGCGAGCTTGATCTTGTCTGCCTGATCGGAGGTCAATTCCGGGAAGCCATAGGCCCAGTCGGGCGCGACCCGGAACGCGGTGGACGCGTCGAGCACCTTCGGCGCGGCGTTGCCCATGCTGTCGATCAGCGCGACAGTCTCCTTGGCGGCGTCGTCAGGCAGGCAGAGAATGACAAGATCCACCTCCTCCATCAGCGCGCGTTTGGCACCGGGATCCTTGCGCTTGTCCTCGGCGATGGTCTTGACCACGACGTCCTTCTGCAGCCTGAGGCGCTCGTTGATGCCAAGCCCGGTCGTTCCGGATGCGCCGTCCACAAACACGCTTGCGGTCGTCGCAGCGGCGGAGGAAGCGGTTTCGGAGAGGGTCATTGCGCGCTCCTTTCGAGCCGGTTCGGGTCATCAGCAAGGGCCTGTGGCCGCACGTCGCGCATTAGACGCGCAATCTGTTGCGAACCGATGTCGACCCGGGAAACGTAATAAGGGGACGTATCCATATCCAGCTCCTGTTTGACTTGGAGCCGCCGGATCCGGACGTTGCGCTTTTCGAAGGAGGAATTGCCGCAGGACCGTATCCGGCGGCAAAGGCGATGATCTCAAACGCCGACAACCGCCCATGCCGCGAAGGTGCGGCGGCGGCGCATGAAGCGGATGGTCACGGCGTTGATCATGCGCGCGCCCTATAAGGCCGTGGGCGTCTGGCGTCAAGACCGGTTCCGTCATTCCAGCGCAATCGCGCCGCGAGCGAACCCGCGGTCTCGTGCCTCGGCCTCTGGATTCCGGGTTCTCGCGCTTTGCGCGAGCCCCGGAATGACGGTGTGTGCTGCAATCAGATGGTCGGATTCCAAGGCATCGGAATCACCCGATAGCCGTTGCCATCCTTCTCCAGATGGGCAAGCCCCGGGAACGGGTAGTGGAAGCCCTGCAGGAGGAGCTTTTCCGCCGACACCATGTCGTAGACGCGCCGGCGCGTCTTTTCCGCCTGCTCGCCATCCTGGTCGAAGAAGGCATGCCACTCCGGATGGGTCGCAAACGGGTTTGGATTATTGGTCACGTCCGACTGGATGAAGACCTTGTCGTTGCCCGACGACAGCACGTAGGAGGTGTGGCCAGGCGTATGGCCTGCTGTCTCGACGGACGTCAGGCCGGGCACGATTTCCTTGCCCCATTCGTAGGGCGTCACCTTGCGCTTCAGGCCAGCATCGAAAACGGTGCGGTTGTTCTTGAACAGGCCCTGCATGCGGCCCGCCGGAGCGCGGCTCATCTCGCCGTCGTCCATCCAGAATTTCCACTCCACCGCCGGCACCAGCACCTCCGCGTTCGGGAATGCCGGCGCGCCGTCGGGGTTGAGAAGGCCATTCACGTGATCGCCGTGGAAGTGTGAGATCACCACCATGTCTACGGCCTGCGGGTCGAAGCCGGCCGCCATCATGTTGTCGGCGAACAGGCCGTTGGCGCCCTTGCTGGTCTGCTTGGCAAGCGGACCGTTGCCGGTGTCGATCACGATCACCCTGCCGCCGATGTTGAGCACCAGCGGCGCAAAGTAGATCGTCATCATGCCGGCCGGCATGTAGGCCTGCTCCAGCGCCGCGCTCACCTCGTCCTTCCTGGCATTGGTGATGAAGGACTCGTCCAGCTTGAACACATTCTTGCCGTCGGAGACGACGGTGACCATGATGTCGCCGATCTTGTAGCGATAGAAGCTCGGCGCCTGCTTCTCGGCAGGCGGCGCGGCGGCTCTGGCTGGCACGGATGACAACAGCGGCGCGGCCGCAATGGCAGCAGCCGAGGTGAGTGCTTGGCGTCGTGTGAACTGCATGGCGTTATTCCTCCCAGCGACAGGATGGCTTCCAGCGTTTCCTTTCACCTAACCCCTGCCCGCCTCAGTCTATTCCGTTTTGGCTAAAACACGCGCCACAACCACTCCAACGCCTTCGCGATCACATCGCCAAACAGCAGCAGTGCCGCCGCCCACACCAGGGCGGAGACAAAATTGGCGACCTGAAACTGCCAATACGGCATCTCGAAAATGCCGGCGGCCAGCGGCACCGAGGCGCGCAAGGGTCCGAAGAAACGGCCGATGAAGATGCTCGGGACGCCCCAGCGCCGCACGAACGCCTCGCCCCGCGGCAATATCTCGGGATAGCTCGACAACGGCCACATCTGCGCGACATGTTCCTTGTAACGATAGCCGAACCAGTAGGAGACCCAGTCGCCCAGCGCCGCCCCGATCGAGCCAGCGATCCAGATCGGGAAGAAATTGATACCGCTGACCCCGATCAGCGCGCCGATGGCTACCAGGGCCCCCCAGGCCGGGACCAGCAGCGAGATGAAGGCAAGCGATTCGCCGAAGGCCAGCAGGAGGACGATCGGAGACGCCCAGGCCTGGTGGTCGCGCACGAAATCGGCCAGGGCGCGGGTGTGCTCTTCCATATCCTTAGATTCCCTTCCCACCCCGTTGACCTGGAACCCGGCCTAGCGCCCGATGCCTAAAAATCAGGTAAGCCGGCGACTATATGCGGTTCAAGTCACAAAGGACGGTGCCGTTGTTCCCGCTTATTACACCCCTTGCGGGCCGCGCCGTCACTTTTTAAGCCCAGCCATGGCATAGTCAGCAACAGCCGATTCGATCCTCGCGCCGCTGCGCGCAATATATGAAGACATATGGCCAAACCACTGAAAGCGCTTGCAAAAAAATCATCCGCCGACCTTTTCGCGACCGGCGAAAGCAAAGCAAAGCCGGCAGCCAAGGCCGCGGCACGCTCCTCCGGGGCCGAAGGCGAATATACGGCCCGCGACATCGAGGTGCTCGAGGGCCTGGAACCGGTGCGCCGGCGCCCAGGCATGTATATCGGCGGCACGGATGAAAAGGCGCTGCATCACCTGTTCGCCGAAGTCATCGACAACTCGATGGACGAGGCGCTTGCCGGGCACGCCGACCGCATTGAGGTGGAACTGGGCGCGGACGGGTTCCTGAGCGTGACCGACAATGGCCGCGGCATCCCGGTCGACCCGCATCCGAAATTCCCCAAGAAGTCCGCCCTCGAGGTCATCCTCTGTACGCTGCATGCGGGCGGCAAGTTCGACTCCAAGGTCTATGAAACCTCGGGCGGCCTGCACGGCGTCGGCGTCTCCGTGGTGAATGCGCTGTCGTCGCGGCTGGAGGTCGAGGTCGCGCGCGGGCAGAAGCTCTATCGCATGGCATTCGAACGCGGCCACCCCAAGGGCAGGCTGGAAGAGGTCGGCAAGGTCAACAACCGCCGCGGCACCACCGTCCGCTTCAAGCCTGACGCCGACATCTTCGGCGCCAAGGCCACGTTCAAGCCGCAGCGCCTGTTCAAGATGGCGCGCTCGAAGGCCTACCTGTTCGGCGGCGTCGAGATTCGCTGGCGTTGCGCGCCCGAACTCTTGAAGGGCGTCGAGGATGTGCCGCCGGAAGCGAGCTTTCACTTCCCCGGCGGCCTGAAGGATTATCTTGCCGCCGCCATCCACGCCGATACGCTGGTGCATCCGGACATCTTCTCCGGCAAATCCGGGCGCGTCGGTGGTCATGGCGGCTGCGAATGGGCGGTGGCGTGGACGGCAGACGCGGACGGCTTCGTGTCCTCCTACTGCAACACGATTCCCACGCACGACGGCGGCACGCATGAAGCTGGCATCCGCAGCGCGCTGCTGCGAGGCCTGAAGGACCATGCCGAGCGTGTCGGCCAGGGCAAGCGCGCGGCCAATGTCACCTCCGAGGATGTGATGGTCGGTGCGGCCGTGATGTTGTCGGTGTTCGTGCGCGAGCCTGAATTCCAGGGCCAGACCAAGGACCGGCTCGCGACCGCCGAAGCGCAGCGCATTGTCGAACAGGCGGTCAAAGACCCGTTCGATCACTGGCTGTCGGCGAATCCGGTGCAGGCCAACAGGCTGTTCGATTTCGTGGTCGAGCGCGCGGAAGAACGCATCCGCCGCCGCCAGGAAAAGGAGATCGCGCGCAAAACCGCAGTGAAGAAGCTGCGCCTGCCAGGCAAGCTCGCCGACTGCACCGACTCGGCGCAGGATGGCTCGGAAATCTTCATCGTGGAGGGCGATTCGGCCGGTGGCACGGCCAAGGTCGCGCGCGACCGCAAGACCCAGGCCATTCTTCCCCTGCGCGGCAAGATCCTCAACGTCGCTTCGGCCGGCAAGGACAAGCTGATGGCGAATGCGCAGCTGTCTGATCTCGTGCTGGCGCTCGGCTGCGGCACCGGCGCGCAATATCGCGAAGAGGATCTGCGCTACTCACGCATCATCATCATGACCGACGCCGACGTCGACGGCGCGCACATCGCCTCGCTCCTGATCACCTTCTTCTACCGGCAGATGCCGCGGCTGATCGACGAGGGCCATCTCTATCTCGCGGTGCCGCCGCTTTATAAGCTCACCCATGGCAGCAAGACCGTCTACGCCACCGACGAGGCCGACAAAGAGAGACGGATGAAGAGCGATTTCAATGCCAATGCCAAGGTCGAGGTGAATCGTTTCAAAGGGCTCGGCGAAATGATGCCGGCGCAGCTCAAGGAAACCACGATGGACCCGAGAAAGCGCACCCTCTTGCGCGTGGTGCTGCTGGCCGACGACCGCGATGGCACGGCTGATTCCGTCGAGCGGCTGATGGGCACCAAGGCGGAGGCGCGATTCGCTTTCATCTCCGAAAAGGCGGAATTCGCCAACGAGGACCTGTTGGACGTCTAGGCGGCAACAACCGTGCCGTGTAGGCGCCGCACAAAGTTCCAGCTTGAAAGCAGAAATACCCTCTCGTTTCCAGCCACTTAGCGAAAATCCTGTTTGGACTACCAAGAGTGGTTTTCGGCTAACTGTGCCTGCGCTGCAACAGCTTTTTGGCCCAATGCGGCTATATTGAAGGCACCGGGGGAGCTGGGGATCGGTTCTCCCACCGAGTTTATCCTACGCGGTCAGTTTGAACGCTTAAGAGATTGAGGGACCAACAATGAAGAAGCTCGCGCTCGCCCTGTCCGCGGTGGCAGCCATGACCGGATCGGCCTACGCGGCCGACCTCGCCCCCCGCACCTACACCAAGGCTCCCCCGCCCGTGGTGGCGCCGAGCTGGACCGGCTTCTACATCTTCGGCGGCGGCGGTGGCGGCCTCTGGGCGGCTGACCAGCACGTTCAGGTTACCGGCGCCAACATTCCGCTGACCATCGACCAGCGCCAGGGTGGCTCGGGCTGGTTCGGCACGGTTGGTGCCGGCTACGACTGGCAGTTCAACGGCTCCTGGGTTGCCGGCATCTTCGGTGACGGCCAGTTCGGCAGCATCAAGGGAACGCTGCAGGATCCGATCGCGGTGGGTGGACTGACCGGCAGTGAGAAGCTTCAGGACTCCTGGGCCGCTGGCGTCCGCCTCGGCTACCTGGTGGCTCCGAACGTGCTGTCTTACGTGAACGGCGGCTACTCCGGCGCGCACTTCTCGGGCATGACCTTGCTCGGCACCACGACCGGCCTGCCGGGCGGCGTGCACACCAACGGCTTCAACCAGAACGGCTGGTTCATTGGCGGCGGCGTCGAGAACAACCTGAACATCTTCGGCATCACTGCGCCCGGCTGGTTCATGAAGACCGAATACCGCTCGGCTTTCTACGACCGCAAGACCGTGAACGAACTGGTCGACGGTACGAATGCGCTGGTCGGCCGCGACCTCCGCTTCAACACCTGGAACCAGACCATTTCGACCTCGCTGGTCTATCGCTTCAACTGGACCGGCCCGGTGGTTGCGAAGTACTGATTTCCTCCCTGCGTTGTGAAGACTTAAAAGCCCCGGCACCGTCCGGGGCTTTTTGATTCTGCGCCTCTTTCATTCCGACCTGTCCGACGCTGGAGCGAGTGGTCGGGGAGCACTTGAGCGCGCGCGAAGAGCTGTCGGGCTTTGCAACATTCTCAAAGCGCAGCTACCCTCGCCTTTAACAAGGCGCGTCGAGACTCGGTGCACGCCACCAGCTCTCGGATGGCCGTATCAATGAATGACGGTCTCGGGGAGAAACACATGCGTACCGCGCTTCTTGTTATCGGCCTGCTCGCGCTGGCCATGGGCCTGCTCTGGATCGGCCAGGGCACCGGCACGATCAAATGGCCGCAGACGAGCTTCATGATCAGCCAAATCCAGTGGGCCGGTTACGGCGTAGCACTGGCGGCGCTTGGGCTGATCTTCATCTGGCAAGCCAAGCGCTGATCATTCTCTGGAGTACGATCGACAATGACAACAACACCGTTCGATCTCGGCGGCAGGGTCGCCATCGTCACCGGCGGCAATGGCGGTATCGGGCTGGGCATGGCCCGCGGCCTCGGTGGCGCTGGAGCAGCGCTCGCCATTGTCGGGCGCAATGCGGCGAAATCCGAGCAGGCGGTAGCCGATCTCGCATCCTGTGGCATCAAGGCGATTGCCGTGACCGCCGACGTCACCGACAGGGATGCGGTCGATGCCATGGTCGGACGCGTGACGCGCGAACTCGGCCGCGTCGACATCCTCGTCAACAATGCCGGCATCAACATCCGCAAGCCGCCGGATCTGCTCGAGCACGACGAGTGGGCGCGCGTGATCGACACCAATCTCACCAGCGCCTTCCTGTGCAGCAAGGCGGTCCATCCCGCCATGAAGAGCAGCGGTGGCGGCAAGATCATCAATATCGGTTCGATGATGTCGATCTTCGGGGCGAGCTTCGCGCCCGCTTATGCCGCGAGCAAGGGCGGCATCGTCCAGTTCACCCGCGCTTGCGCCTGCGCCTGGGCTGCCGATGGCGTCCAGGTCAATGCGATCCTGCCGGGGCTGGATCGACACCGATCTCACCAGGCGCGCCCGCGTCGAGGTCAGCGGCCTCCATGAGCGCGTGCTCGCGCGCACGCCGGCAGGGCGCTGGGGGGAGATTTCCGACTTCGCAGGGATTGCGGTGTTCCTCGCCTCGCCCGCGTCGGATTTCGTCACCGGCACCGCGATTCCCGTCGATGGCGGCTACTCGATCATGGGCTGAACACGGCGGTCCCACGTCGCGGGACAGAGCGCGCCAGCGATCAGTTGTTGCTGCGATTCGCTGTCCGAAAGCTCTTGACCTCGGACACGCTGCCGTCGCGGTAGGTCAGCTCCACCGACATGAACTGGGTCGCAGGCGGCAGCTTCATATAGAGCTGCGCGCCGTAGGGAATCTCGTTCGGCTCCCTCAAGTCGCAGGGCGGCATGTTCAGCACGCGGTCGGGGACGGCAGTGTCGATGCCGATGCGCGCCTCGCGAATCGCGCAGCGATACGACATCAGATGCGTAAAATAGACCAGCAGCCCGTTGAACTGGCGGAACGACAGCCAGCTCGTCGCCGTCATGTCCAGGATCTTGCGCTGGTCGCGGATCAGCGCCGCCTCGGGATCGAACCTGATTGGAAACGGTCCTTGCATCTCGCCTGATGCATCGACATAACGCACCTCGATCGTCGCGGGTCCTTGATCTGGGGGCAGCTCGATCGACGGATTGGGCATGCGCTTGCGCGTGCGCGGGTCGAGCGTGTCGATGAAGCCGGTCTCGCGGAAATCGCCGGCCCCTCCGATGCGCCAGGAGATTCCGATCGCGGGATCGGCGAGTGAAAACGACACGGTCCAGCCGCCGCTATGGCGCGAGAAGGCCGCTATCGGTGCGTTGACACTGTCGTTCGGTGGCGCGGTGCGCGGCACCGAGACCGGCGGCAGCGCCGCTACTTTCTGCGGCGCGGTCTCGGCGGGCGTTGCCGCCTTTGCCAAATCCTTGGCAAGGCCGTTGAGAAAGACATTGTCGACCATCTGGTCGGAATAGGCCGGGATCTGCTTGTGGCCGACCCTGTCGGCCATCTCGCTCACCAGCTTGCGGGTGTGCTGGGCGACCTCGACCAGATTTTCGCCAGGCTGCAACAGCTCCTTGGCGAACGTGCGGGTGAACACCGAGTTGGGGCTTGCGTCATCATTGGAGAGCCGGTCGAGCGCAGTCTGCTTGTAGCCGGCCGAGAAGATCGAGAACACGCCTTCCGGCAACTGCGTCATCGGTGCGAGCCCCCCGCCCCCCGCCACCGCCCGCGTTCCGGATCGTTCGAACGGATTATTGCGACAGGCATCGAAGACGAGGATCGAGGTGCGCACGCGCTTGTTCTGCAACCGCTCCACGATGCGGTCGGCCAGCACGGAGGCATCGCGCACCAGTTCTTCCTGACCCTCGGTGGCCGCCGGCACGTCGGTGGGCAGCAGATAGTTCTGGCCGGCAATTTCAAACCCGTGTCCGGCATAGAAGAAGAATGCGGTGTCGCCCGGGCCGACCGCATTGTCGAACGCGAGCAGCGTCTGCGAAAATTGCTGCCGGTTCTGGTTCTCGGCGACCATCACCTCAAAGCCGAGTTGCTTGAGCGCATCGCCCATCGTGCGGGCGTCGTTGACCGCCTTCTGTAGCTTGGGAACGTTCCTGTAGTCGTTGTTGCCGATGACAAGCGCGACACGCTTTTCCGCATGCGCCGGCAGGGCAAAAGCGTTGAGTGCCGCCACGAGAGCGCATAGCATCGCGATTTTGAGCGACGACCATGTCATGCGAGAGTCCTGCCTCAAACACCTTGATCGAATAGTCGAACGAGCCGCGCCGGCGGTTCAATCCGCGGCCGCGCTGTCGGTCCAGCGCCGGAGTAGCGGCGCCAGCAGATTGAGCGCGAGCGCAAACAGCGCGTTCCGCGGACTTATGAAGCTGAGCGCAATCGCGAGCAACGACGAAATGACCAGCAGCATCGCCGACAGCTGCCAGCGGCGCAGATGCGTGTCCTTCTGAAGCTCCGGCGTGAGCAAGGTCATGCGCATACCGACCAGCGCGATCAGGAGCGTGTGACCGGCATAGAGCCAGATCGCCGGCGCCAGATAGGCGTAGCGACCGACCACAATGGTGGTGAAGGGAACGCAGGTGATCAACAGCAGATAAAGCAACCACCAGTTGACATATTCGCGCCCGACATATTCAGCGCGCGTGCGGACCTGGATGTTGGAGAGCCAGCGCAGTCCCAGGACTCCGAAGCTCAGCAAATAGGGCAAGAGCTTCGGCCATAGCCCAACGAGCCCGGCGACGAGTTCCCCGCCGTCCTTGGGGCGGAATTCCTCAGGCAGCCTCACGTCCAGAATAAGCAGCGTCATGGCGACCGCAAAAATACCGTCGCTTAAGGTGTCCAAACGGGCCTTGGAGAACATGGCAACCATCGAATTGACCGCTATTTATGCAAAAACATTAGGGTTTTTCAGCGCTTCCCGCAGCTGCTCCATTGACTTTGGGCCATTTCAACCTATGTTCCGCCTCGAAGCGGCAACGTTCGCAAGAAAAGCGATTCCGTGAAACCGCCGCCGGTCAGCGTAATCAGCGCCCCCAGCTTTTGAAAGCACGCCGTTTCGGGGCAGCACGCGACAGCCTTTTTTACCCTCGATTCCAAACGGCGGTTTCGACTAGAGGCTCAATGTCCTTTTCCCATCTCGGTTTGTCCGACAAGGTTTTGGCTGCTGTTGCGGCCACCGGTTACACCACCCCTACTCCCATTCAGGAACAGGCGATCCCTCACGTCCTCACCCGACGCGACGTGCTCGGCATCGCCCAGACAGGCACCGGCAAGACCGCTGCCTTCGTGCTTCCGATGCTCACCATTCTCGAAAAGGGCCGCGCCCGAGCACGCATGCCGCGCACCCTGATCCTGGAGCCGACCCGCGAGCTCGCGGCGCAGGTGAAGGAGAATTTCGATCGCTATGGCGCCGGCCAGAAGCTCAACGTTGCGCTGCTGATTGGTGGCGTCTCGTTCGGCGACCAGGATACCAAACTGACCCGCGGGGTCGACGTCCTGATCGCCACCCCCGGCCGCCTGCTCGACCACACCGAACGCGGCGGATTGCTGCTGACCGGCGTCGAGCTCCTGGTGATCGACGAAGCCGACCGCATGCTCGACATGGGCTTCATCCCCGATATCGAGCGCATCTGCAAGCTGGTGCCGTTCACGCGCCAGACGCTGTTCTTCACCGCGACGATGCCGCCGGAAATCCGCCGCATCACCGAGGCCTTCCTGCACAATCCGGTCAAGGTCGAGGTCTCCAAGCCCGCGACCGCAGCCATCACGGTGACACAGTCGCAGGTGCCCTCCCGTAGCGCGCCGCATGAAAAGCGCGAGGTGCTCCGTCGCCTGCTACGCGATGCCAAGGATCTGAAGAACGCGATCATCTTCTGCAACCGCAAGCGCGAAGTCGCGGTGCTTTACAAATCGCTGCAGAAGCACGGTTTCAGCGTCGGCGCGCTGCACGGCGACATGGATCAGCCGGCGCGCATGGCGGCGCTGGATCAGTTCCGCAAGGGCGAGCTGCCGCTGCTCGTCGCCTCCGACGTCGCTGCGCGCGGCCTCGATATTCCCGAAGTCAGCCACGTCTTCAATTTCGACGTGCCCCACCACCCCGACGATTACGTGCACCGCATCGGCCGCACCGGCCGCGCCGGGCGCAGCGGAACGGCAATTTCCATTGTCACGCCGATGGACCACAAGTCTGTCGCCGCGATCGAAAAGCTGATCGGCCAGAACATTCCGCGCGCGGAAGGCGATTTCACCGGCAAAGCCGCAGCCAGCGAAGAGACGCACGAGCCAAGGTCGCGCGAATCCTCTCGCCGCGGCCGCAAGAACAGTCGCGAGGGAGGCCGCGAGCGCGAGCCGCGCCATGCCAACGGACGCCACCACGGCACGGCTGAACAACCGCAACGTGCACCGCAGATGCAGCGTAGCGAGCCGCGGCGGCCGCAGCGCGAGCCCGACGCCGAGCCCGCGGATCACTCCCACCTTCCCGCGTTCCTGCTGCGGCCCGTACGCGCCCGCGTCTGACCCCCGTTTGTTTACGGGTCATTCACGATCGTCCGTTAACCTGCGGCGATAATTTGAATGATTGCACGCGGGCGGGCCTGTCCTGCCGTTGGGGACAGTACCGTGATCAAGGTGCTCGACGAACACGAACGCACGATGGCGTTTGCCGAAGTCGCTCTGGGTCAGATCAAATCCCTTCGCCAGACTGCCATCCCGCGCAATTATGAGATCTGGTACGTCTACGCCACCGGCTACAACGCCCCGCTCAACAAGATCATCAACGAGACGCTGGCGCGCAACGGCAAGTTGACCGAAGCCGATCTCGAGCAGATCTACGACACTTATCTCTCCCACATCAAAACCACCGACCGCATCGACAAGGTCGGCTCACGTGTGATCGGCGAGATCGACGGCGTGATGACGTTGATCTCGGAGGCACTCGATACCGCACAGACCTATGACGCCAGCCTGGACGGCGCGTCGAAGAAGCTCGCGACCGCCCACACTGCCGCGCAGGTCAAGGATGTCGTCGACACGCTGGTCAAATCGACGCGACAGATGCGCGACACCAACAAGGCGCTGGAGACAAGGCTCGCGCTGTCGAAGACCGAGATCAGTAATCTGCAGCAGAGCCTCGAGGCGATCCGCGCCGAGAGCCTGACCGATCCGCTCACCGGACTTGGCAACCGCAAATATTTCGATCGCATGATCGAGATCGAGGTGCAGAACGCGCTGGCCAATAGCCAGCCGCTGTCGCTGCTGATGTTCGACATCGACCATTTCAAATCGTTCAACGATTCCTATGGCCATCTCACCGGCGATCAGGTGCTGCGGCTGGTCGGCATGTCGCTGAAACAGACCATCAAGGGCCAGGACATCACCGCGCGCTATGGCGGTGAAGAGTTTGCGGTGGTCCTGCCCAACACTGCACTGCGCCAGGCGCTGACGGTCGCCGACCACATCCGCCGCGCGGTGATGGCCAAGGAATTGAAGAAAAAGTCCACCGGGGAGATTCTCGGCCGGGTGACGATTTCTGTCGGAGTCTCCATGTTGAAGAATGGCGACGACACCGATTCGCTGATCGAGCGGGCGGATGCGTGCCTCTATGCCGCCAAGCGCGCCGGCCGCAACCGGGTTATCTGCGAAGTCGATCCGGAATACTCCGCCGAGATCCGCAGCCAGGTGGCGTGATTTCAACCCCAGTCGAGATGCCGTAGAGTGGGCAAGGCGCGTAAGCGCCGTGCCCATCATTTTTTCACGAGCCATCAAGAACGGTGGGCACGCTTCGCTTTGCCTACCCTACGGTCCGTCTTCTTGGCGACTTTCTTAGCCGCCTTCGGCCGCTTTTTCAGCGCCGCGCGCTGGGCTGCGGCAAGCGCCGCCCTCGCCCACACGGCCAACTCCTCGCCATCGTCGAACAGCCGTGCCGGCAGTTCCCAGTAGGACGCTACGGTCACCGTCTTGGCGCGGGTCTGATACTGGAACGGCTTTGAACCTTCCGCCTCGAAGCGCGGAATCGTCTCGTCATCAGCGCGGAAATAGAGTCCGCTGCGCAGTGCGAGCGCAAAGTTGGTGCCGTCGGCCGAAATGCCGAAGCCGGAAAACATCCGCCGGATCGTGACGGGGCCGAATTGCGCAAACAGGTCGATGAGGAATTCGCGGTCCATCGCGCCCGCATTCCGTCATTGCGAGGAGCAAAGCGACGAAGCAATGAAGAGCCGCTCAATGACTCTGGATAGCTTCGCTCGGCTCGCAATGACGGCTCGCTTCACCGCGAACTCCTGGCTCAATAGTTAAACCTCGGCTGGTTTCAGCTGCACCGACTCGCCGCAGCCGCAGGCGGAAATCTGGTTCGGATTGTTGAACACGAACTGCGCCTGCATCTTGTCGGCCTTGTAGTCCATCTCGGTGCCGAGCAGGAACAGCACGGCCTTGGGATCCACCAGGATCTTGACGCCCTTGTCCTCGACCACTTCGTCGGTCGGACGGATCTCATGGGCATATTCGACGGTGTAGGACTGCCCGGCGCAGCCGCCGTTCTTCACCCCGACGCGAAGGCCCACGATCTCGGAATCGGCACGCTTTGTGAGCTCGAGCACCCGCTGCGCCGCTGCGTCGGTCAGTCGCATGACCTGCGGCCGCGGGCGCAGCTTGGGTTTGGAAGCTGCAGGCTTGGAAGCGGGATTTTGTGCCTGTGTCATGTCACTCATGTGGTCAGTTCCGTCGGGAAATCAATGCTGCTCAATCATCGTCAGCTGCGCATCACCACATATTCAGCACAAGCCGCGCCTCGTCGCTCATGCGCTCGGGCGACCAGACGGGCTCCCACACCACGTTGACACTCACGACGCCGACGCCCGGAACGCTGGCGACGGCGTTTTCAACCATCGTCGGCAACTCGCCGGCCGCCGGGCAGTTCGGCGTGGTCAGCGTCATCACCACGTCCACCGAGCGGTCGTCCTTGATGTCGACCTTGTAGATCAGGCCGAGTTCGTAGATGTCTGCCGGGATTTCCGGATCGAACACGGTCTTCAGCGCCGCGACGATGTCCTTGGTCAGCCGCTCGGTCTCCTCCGCCGGCAACGCGGAGTGCGTCTCCATTGGATTGGCCTTGAATTCAGCCGTGTCGGTCATGTCGGTCATGCGAACAATTCCCGCGCCTTGATCAGCGCCTGCGCCAGATGGTCGACTTCTTCACGCGTATTATACATGCCAAATGAGGCGCGGCAGGTCGCCGTCACGTTGAACCTCTCTAACAGCGGCATTACGCAATGGGTGCCGGCGCGCACCGCAATGCCCTGCCGGTCGATCACGGTCGCGACATCGTGGGGATGAGCGCCCTTCAGCTCGAAGGAGATCACCGGCCCCTTGCCCTTGGCCGTCCCGATCAGCCGCAGCGAATTGATCTCGCGCAGCCGCGCCTGCGCATATTCCACCAGATCGTGCTCGTGCGCGGCGATGCGCTCCTTGCCGATCGAATTGACGTAGTCGATCGCAGCTCCCAGCCCGATGGCCTGGACGATCGGCGGCGTTCCCGCCTCGAACCTGTGCGGCGGGTCGCCATAGGTGACCCAGTCCTGCGCCACCTCGCGGATCATCTCGCCGCCGCCGTTGAAGGGCCGCATCGCCTCGAGCAGATCGTGCTTGGCATAGAGAACGCCGATCCCGGTCGGTCCGTAGAGCTTGTGGCCAGTGAAGGCGTAGAAGTCGCAATCAATGTCCTGCACGTCGACCGGCAGATGCACCGCGCCCTGTGCGCCGTCGACCAGCACCTTGATGCCGCGCGCATGGGCCAGCCGCACCACGTCCTTGACAGGCACGGCAGTGCCGAGCGCATTCGACATCTGGGTGATCGCAACGAGCTTGGTGCGGGGGGTGAGGAGCTTCTCGAACTCCTCGATCAGGAAATTGCCGTCGTCGTCGACAGGCGCCCATTTGATCACGGCGCCATGACGCTCCCTGAGGAAATGCCAGGGCACGATGTTGGAATGGTGCTCCATGATCGAGAGCACGATCTCGTCGCCCTCGCCGATGTTTGGCTCGCCATAGGAGTACGCCACCAGGTTGATCGCCTCGGTGACGTTGCGGGTGAAGATGATCTCCTCGCTGCGACGGGCGTTGAGGAATTGCGCCACCTTGGTGCGGGCACCCTCATAGGCTTCGGTCGCGGCATTGGCGAGGTAGTGCAGGCCGCGATGCACATTGGCGTACTCGCTGGTATAGGCCAGCATGATGCGGTCGAGCACCGCCTTCGGCTTTTGCGCGGACGCCGCGTTGTCGAGATAGACCAGCGGCTTGCCATAGACCTGCATGGCCAACGCCGGAAAATCCTCGCGCAGGCGCGCTACGTCGTAGGTGCCGTTGAGAACTGCGGGATGCGTGCTCATCGCCGCGCCTTCAGCCAGTGCTCGGCTTGCGCCGACACGAAATCACGCAAATTGTCGTCGCCGATCTGCTCGATCGCTTCGCCCAGGAAAGCCTGGATCAGCAGCGCCTGCGCTTCCTTCTCCGGCAGGCCGCGCGCTTGCAAATAGAACAGCAGGCTGTCGTCGAGCGCGCCTGACGTTGCGCCGTGGCCGCAGGTGACGTCATCGGCAAAGTTCTCGAGCTCCGGCTTGTTGTCGGCCTCAGCCTCGTCGGACAACAAAAGCGCCCGCGTCATCATCTTGCCGTCGGTCTTCTGCGCGCCGGGACGGACGATGATGCGGCCCTGGAACACCGAATGGCCGCGGTCGTCGACCACGGCGCGGAAATTCTCACGGCTCGTGCAATGCGGCACGGCATGGTCGACCACCAGCGTGGTGTCGCCGTGCTGCTTGTCGTTGAGCAGGTTGATGCCGTTGACGGAGAGATCGGTACCCTCGCCGGCGAGCGTGACAAAACCCTGGTAGCGGCTGACGAGGCCGCCGCCGGTCATGTTGAAGAAGTTCAGCTTCGCCTTCGCGCCCGCTGTGATGATTGCTGACGAGATATTTACGCTGTCCGGCGCGTCGGTCATCAGCCGCACATGCGACAGCTCGGCGCCATCGCCGATCCACAGGATCACGGCATCATTGACCTGGTAGGCGGTCGCGCCCTCGGCCGCGACAAAGCTCTCCACCAGCGTCGCACGCGATCCTTTGCCAAGCTTCACATGCGAGCGCGTATACGCCGCGGCTGTCGATGATGTTGCGACATGGACGATCTGGATCGGACGGTCCAGTGACTTGCCGTCGGCAATCGCCACAATCACGCCGTCGGTCACCATCGCGGCATTCAGCGACAGCATCGGATCGGTTGCCGATGTCAGCAGGAGATCGCTGGCTGCCCGATCGGCACCGTTCTCCAGCACCTCACGCAGCGTCTTTGCGCTGACGCCGTCACCAAGCGCGGCAAGGTCGGACAGCTCGGGAGCAAAAGCGCCGTCGACCATAACGAGCTTTGCGGCAGCTTCGGCCCCGTGCTGCGCCAGCGCGGTCTTGGCGCGCGCAAGCGCTGCCGCGTCGGGCCCGGCGGCCAACGGCAGCACGTCACGCACCAGTGCGCGCAGGTCGGTGTATTTCCATTCCTCGATCCGCCGGTGCGGCAGGCCCGTGCGCTGATAGGCGTCAAACGCCTTGGCGCGGGCGTCTGCAACAGCGCCGGCGCCGGGCAGCCGCCCCCGCGCGGCGGTGAAGGTCGTGTCCGCCGCGCGTTGGGTATCGGTTTTTGCCAGAACCAGGTTCATCGGAACATCCTTCAGGCCGCGTCCTCGAACTGGGCGTAGCCGGAAGCCTCCAGCTCCAGCGCCAGCTCCTTGTCGCCGCTCTTCACGACCCGCCCCTTCGACATGACGTGCACGAAATCCGGCACGATGTAGTTCAGCAGCCGCTGATAGTGAGTGATCACGACCATCGCACGGTCAGGCGAGCGCAGCGCATTGACGCCGTCGGCGGCGATGCGAAGCGCGTCGATGTCGAGGCCGGAATCCATCTCGTCGAGGATGCACAGGCTCGGCTGGAACAGCGCCATCTGCAGCACTTCGTTGCGCTTCTTTTCGCCGCCGGAGAAGCCGACATTGACGCCGCGGCGGAGCATGTCCTGCGGGATGTTGAGCGACTTTGCGACCTCGCGCACCGTCTTGAGGAAGCTCGGAGTGTCGAGTTCTTCCTCGCCACGCGCCTTGCGCTGCGCATTCAGTGCCGTCCGCAGGAAGTTCATGGTGGCGACACCGGGGATTTCCACCGGATATTGAAAGGCCAGGAACACGCCCTTGGCGGCGCGCTCATCCGGCTCCATCGCGAGCAGGTCCTCGCCCCTGAACAGAATCTGGCCCTCCGTGACCTCATAACCGGGCTTGCCGGCAATGACATGAGAGAGCGTGGATTTTCCGGAGCCGTTCGGCCCCATGATCGCATGCACCTCGCCCGGATCGACGGTGAGGTCGAGCCCGTGAAGGATTTCGCGCTCCTCGACCCGGACATGCAAATCTCTGACTTCAAGTAACGCCATTCGTCTTGATCCTTGAAAAAGGCGTCCTCCGCTGCGAGCCGCGACCGGCAGGGCCCGTGAGGACGACCATTAGCCGACCGATCCCTCGAGCGAGATCGAGATGAGCTTCTGCGCTTCGACGGCGAACTCCATCGGCAGCTGCTGCAGCACGTCCTTGACAAAGCCGTTGACGACGAGGCCGACGGCCTCCTCTTGGCTCAAGCCCCGCTGGGTGCAGTAGAAC
>DASREP010000049.1:0-52528 GCA_035652015.1 Bradyrhizobium sp.
GGCCACAACCAGTTGCCAAAACTCGTGCTCGGTGTGACATTCAACGACGGGATCGAGGTCATCGCTAAACCGACTGACCGTCAGCCCATAACCGCCGCCGCCTGACCGGCCAGGCCGTCACCAAAATTTAGCGATAGCTCCAGCGAAGATCAAGCAAGGACTAGGGATCGAGGAACCATCCCCTGCACCGGGGACCGAAGGCATCGCACTAGGCAGCGCAAACTGCCAGAGCTCTTAGGAATTATTACGGTGCATTCAATTGACCTAGCGATCGATCGTTTCCTTCGCCGGGGCAGGCATTCACGTCATCCGTCCGAGAAAATAGCTGCTATAAACGGCTCTTGAAATTGGGAGCAACCGATGACTGGAGCGATAAGGCCCTTCCGCATCGATGTCAGCGACCTTGTGCTCGCCGATCTCACAGAGCGATTGCGGCGCACGCGCTGGCCGGATGCGGAAGTCGTCACGGACTGGAGCCAGGGTGCGCCGCTGACATGGATTCAGGACATCTGCCAATACTGGACTGACACGTATAACTGGCGTGAGCGCGAGACCCAACTCAATCGCTTCGACCAATTCACCAGCGAAATCGACGGGCTCGATATCCACTTCGTCCATGCGCGCTCGAAGGAGCCGTCAGCGCTGCCTCTTATCATCACCCATGGTTGGCCAGGCTCGATCGTCGAATTCCAGAAGGTGATCGAGCCTTTGGTAGACCCCGCGGCCCATGGTGGTGATCCCGCTGACGCCTTTCACGTCGTGTGTCCGTCGCTGCCGGGATTTGGTTTCTCGGCAAAACCGAAGACGACAGGCTGGGGCGTCGAACGCATTGCCGCGACATGGGCCGTGTTGATGGATCGCCTTGGCTATGCGCGTTATGGCGCGCAAGGGGGTGATTGGGGCTCAGCGGTGACGACGTCACTCGGTGCGCAAGACGACAAGCATTGCGCGGGCGTTCACATCACGCTCGCATTCAACGCCGCGCCGAAGGTCGAGGGCGAGCCGACCGCGGAGGAAAAGCGGGCGCTTGCCGGCCTCAAGCACTATGTGGATCTGGACTCCGGCTACTCGAAGCAGCAATCGACGCGCCCGCAGACGCTCGGCTACGGGCTTACGGATTCACCGGCTGGACAGGCGGCCTGGATTTTGGAGAAATTCTGGGCTTGGACCGATTGCAACGGCCATCCCGAAAACATCTTCAGTAAAGACGAGTTGCTCGACAACGTCATGCTTTATTGGGTGACCGCAAGCGCGACCTCTTCTGCGCGGCTGTATTGGGAAAGTTTTGGCAAGCGCCGGACCACGCCTGTTGTCAATGTGCCGACCGGGGTGGCGGTATTCCCCAAGGAGATCATCACGCCGGTTCGGCGCTGGATGGAGCCGAACTTCACGAATATCACGCACTGGAGCGAGATGGACAAGGGTGGCCATTTCGCCGCCTTCGAGCAGCCAGAGTTGTTTGTGCGGGAGGTCCGGGCGTTTTTCCGGACTTTGCGATAGCCATAATTCGATAGCCTTGCCGACACTGCCGATCCATGGAAGGATCACGTCATGAGCAAACGCGAAAACGACGCCAACAACACGTTCCGCCCGTCAGACAAGCCCCTGACCGAATACGAGAAGGAGCAGATTGCGCTGCGCAAGAACATGGAGCGGCTGAAGGCGGAGCGGCTGGCGCGGGAGAAGACGCAGTCGAAGGACACTTGAGAACAAAGGACAGTTGAGAACCAGGAGCAATGGACGTCAGCGGCCTTCCGTTTGACCATTGCCAATCCGCTTCCCCGGGCGCAGGCTCTCGCCAGGCGCGTCAGACGCAAACGGGAGGGAACCATGAAAGAGCCAGGCCTCGACGGTCGGCACCGCGACAAGAATGGCGAGATCAGCAAGAAGCACGGCAACACCCAGCTCGTCACCTTGCGCAAGATCTATGGCAAGGGCTTTGCCGCCGGTTATCCGGATACGGCCCAGCTCAGCGAGGTCCTGCATCAGATGAACGAGACCTCGCTGAGCCAGTTGCGCCGCGATCATGAGACCGGCCATCTGGAGCACAAAATCAGCCAGGCCTCGAAGTGATCCGACGCGACGCGCGACTCATGGTTCGACGGCGTGGCGGGCTCCGGTCCGATTATGTAGCGGGGGTTAGGTTTGCGAGCAATATTCGCGCTGTCGTACCTCCGCCTAACCTGCCGACGCGGCGTCCGTGTCGTCGTTTGTGGGATCGTTGAGCTCGACCACGCGAAGGCGGCTGGGTTGCAAGGCACCTGCACGCTCCAACACTGGATAGGCAACAGAACAGATGTGCGAGTGAATGCGTTTTAAGTCGCGCAGCACGTCGAGATGCAACGAACTCGATTCGATGCTCTCCGGGCGACGTTCCCGCAGTCGTTCCAAGTGGCTCTCGGCAGCTGCCAACTCCGCCGTGCGCAACGTCGCCTTCTCGGCGATTAGCTGACGGGCGATCTTGACATCGCCAGACATGAATACGCTGAAGGCGAGCTTGAGATTACCCATCACCTCCTGGTGGAAAGTCTCCAGCTCCGCTGCGCCCTGTCTCGAGAAGGCCAGCTTCCGTTTGAGCTTCTTCTGAGCGAGCTCCATCAGGTTCTTGTCGATGATATCCCCGATGTGCTCCAGGTTGATGGAGAAAGCGATGATCTCCATTGCACGGTGACCGTCCCGTTCATCCAGGCTCTCTCGCGTCAGCTGCGTCACATAGAGCTTGACCGCTTCATCGAGCTTGTCGACCACGTTGTCCATCCGGCTGACCTCGGCGACTAGGCGGCGATCGTCGGTCATCAGCGCCGTCATGGCCTGACGCAGCATGGTCTCGACAACATCACCCAGATGAAGAACTTCGCGCTCTGCGCAGGCGAGCGCAACTGACGGCGTGCCAAGGGCCGCCTCATCAAGATAGAGCGGCGCCGCGGGATTGTTGGGTTTCGCACGTTCGGGGAGGAATTTGGTCAGCAGCGAGGCCAACCAACCCAACGGGAGGATGAATACGATCGCAAGGGCCAGGTTGAAGGCGGTGTGGAAATCCGCGGTCATGCGCGAGGGATTGGGCTCGAACCGGCCAAGCGCCTCAACGATTGGATGCAGGAACGGCAACACCAGGGCACAGCCGACCAAGCGGTTCAGAAGATTGCCCAACGGTAACCGCCGGCTAGCCGGGTTGCTGCTGTTGCTACCTTCAATGAGCGGGTTGATGGCACTGCCAAGGTTTGCGCCGAGCGTCAAAGCCAGTGCCGACACAGGCGTGATAAAGCCAGAATAGGCCAGCGACATGATCAGCAACACGACCGTGACACTCGAATGTGCGATCCAGGTCAGCACAGCAGCCATGAGAAGACACAGCAAGGGGTCGCCGGTGATCGCGGCAAGAAGCGTTCGAACCGCCGGCGCATCCTCCGCGGGCGCCAGTGTGTCGAGCAGGATATGCAACGACAGCAGCATGAGCCCGATGCCGATCGCGACGCGTCCGAGATCGCGCGTGCGGGTCTGCCCACCTCGCTTGAATGCGATGACACCTACCAGGAACAGTAATGGGGCCACCGCCGTGACATTGAATGACAGAGCTTGAACAATCAGTGTCGTGCCAACGTTCGCTCCGAGCATAATGGCTAGTGCTGGAGCAAGATCGACGGCGCCGCCGGTAACGAACGAGGCGGTCATGAGGCCGGTCGCCGTGCTGCTTTGCAGGAGCGCGGTGACAACGAGGCCGGCGACGAAGGCAAGGAACCGGTTCTGCAGCGCGGTCCCGAGAAAGCGCCGAAGATCAGATCCGAAGGCCCGGACGATGCCACTGTGGACCATATGGAGGCCCCACAACAGCAACGACACGCCGCCCATGAGATCGAGGAGGACCATGCTGCTCAATTTTTCCTCCTTTCGCTCTACAGTCTAAGTATGGGAAACGGATTTGCCCGGTCAACGGGGCGATTTCGGGAAAAGCTTGTCACGTATATATCGCGATGTCGGTGTCAGCCTGATGCCTCGCGGCTTGCGCCACACCGCCCTGTCGATCTCCCGCTTGTCGCCGATCTTCAATTCGCCCGAAGCTTTGCGCGCGATGAAGATCGCATCGCTCATTTTGCGTCCTGATTGCCGGTTCTTCTTTTTGATCTCCTTCCAAAGCTTGAGGCGACCAAGTCTGAGCTTGGGCAGTTCCTCTTTGATCTCGCGATCGAGGCACTGTCTGTCACTCTCGGAGGCACGTTTGCGGCCGCCGGGAACATCCAGCGCCGGTCGCGCCGTCGCCGGACCAAAAGGACGCGACCGCGCCTGACGGCCACCAATTTCGAGGACTTAGCCATCCTCGTGACCCGAGCTAATCAGCTTCCAATCCTTCTCGCCTGGCCCAAGGAGCGCCCTTCAATCTTCGTGCCAGCCGGCAGCCGGTGAGTTGCGCGACCGGCGGCGACGCCCTCGGGCATCAACCTCCGAACGATCCCCACAGCCTTCTCATGGTAACCGTAACCGCCCATAGCTCCCTATACCGGTCAGGCCGGTAGTCTCGACCAGCGGCAAGGACATGAAGACCCCGGACACGCCGAACTATGACCTGCGAATCGGTTCGACGCCAAGAGGTTCCTAGCGACGGCCGATCGGCTTCGCGGCGCGGCCGGCCTCGAGCATGGCGACGCGTGCCTCGTGGTCGGCAAGCGATTTCTGCTGTGCTGCCGAGTCGCGAGCGCACTGTGGCCAACAATTCAAATCAAGATGTCCGCAAGCTCCCTGGGGAAGACTTGTAGAGCTGGATTAGGCTCGTCCCGCGTGCGAGACCTCGGCGCGTGGTCGCATCGATGGCCCCTGTCACGCCGCCTCGGCCCTCCTCGCCGCAGGCGCGGTCGTCCGCGACGTCCAGCGCTGCGCCAGCCGGCGGCCGGCGTTGTTGAACGGCTGCTCGATGCAGCGATAGGTGATCGCCGACAGAGCGAGCGTCGCGGCCAGCAGGACAACGAAGGCCCCGCTAAAGCTCTCACGCGGCAGCGGGACGGCGGCAATCAGCGCCAGATGTATCAGGTAGCCGCTGTAACTGACCTTCCCGATCCAGCCGATGACCGGATTGACCAGCGCAGCCGGCTGCCAACAGGTCAGTCCGAGCGCCAAAGCGGCGAACAGGGCGCCGTAGAGCATCGGCAGCAGGATAGTCCAGCCGGTCTGGTTCCGGACAATCGCGATCAGCGCCATTGCGCAGAGCGAACCGATCACCAGCGCCGCGGCCGGGCCACGCCGCAGATCTCCGCCCTCCTCGGACCATTTGAACACCAGGCAGCCAAACAGAAAGCACGGCGCCTGGTTCACGAACCAGAGGAATACAAAATTGGCGGCAAGGTCATGCCGGACCGGATCGGCGATCCCGTGAACGGCACGAACTGCCAAGATCTCGATCGCGCAGCAGATCGCGAGGAGGATGGCGCAGGCGATCGCCACGCGCGCAAACCTGGCGCTGCTGACGGCCGCAATGACGAGCGGAAAGATCGCGTAGAACACCATTTCGTCGGCAATCGACCACGATCCCGGCACGATGCTGTCGATCGCGTCGGGCAGAAAGCCGTGCGTAAAGGTCACGGTCATGAGGATCTGGTGCAGCCCGAGTCCATAAGGCGCAGAACCGTTCGGCGACAAGCCGCGGAGCCACAGAAAGAAGCCGAGCGCCAAATAGAACATCGGCGCAATCCGGAAAAAACGCCGCAGATAGAACGGACCGGCGCCGTCGTGTCGCGCCTTCCAGGACATGCAGAGTGTGATTGCGCTGGCGACAAAGAACAGCTGCACGCCGCGCGCGCCCTGGGACGCGAGAAACTGCAGACGCGCGTCGTCGAC
Source organism: Bradyrhizobium sp. (assembly GCA_035652015.1). Classification (GTDB taxonomy): domain Bacteria; phylum Pseudomonadota; class Alphaproteobacteria; order Rhizobiales; family Xanthobacteraceae; genus Bradyrhizobium. The sequence continues at coordinate 5,827 of DASREP010000049.1, forward strand.
AAGCTGCGAGGCATGGACCGCAATCACCATCAGAATCGCATAGCCGCGCAGAGCGTCGATATAAGCGTAACGTCGCGGCTCCATGCCCCGCCCCTCCCCAAGTCGCAGGAGCGTATTGCTCACGCCGATTACAGCTTGTCAACCTCCGGCGATATCATCAGAATATAACAACTTATGCGAGTAGCGAGAACGATCAATCGCCGGCCAGTACGTAGAAGCGAGATCGCAGGACAGATCAGCGTTGGCTCATCCGACGTACGCGTGCTTTCTCACAACATCGCTCGACGTGTAACCTGACCCAGCCACGTGGCCGTAACGTGGATTCCGACTGCAGAGGCGAACATTGACCAGGACCTCCCGGCTCTCTTTCCTCATTATCTGCGAGACATGCGCGCTGTTGCTTGCTCGCGGCGAGCTGGCCAGCGCCGATCCGCTTGCTCCCACAAAGGTGCAGACCCTTCCAATGACGTCGTCGGACGAAACCACGGCTGCGGTCGAGCGCAGCAGGACGATGTCCCCTCAGGACAACTCCCCGGAGCTGCAGCCACGCATTGGCGAGCAGCCGCGCAATCCGTCAGGCCAACTCACGGCTCCGCCGCAGGCTTTCCAAGGCCCCGCACTCACCCGCGACGTCAAGGCCATACCCACCATCACCATCAGAGTCCCTGAGGCAGCACGCGATCCCGACAGCCATCCCGTCCGTACGACCCGCGTGCCTCCTCAATCCATGCCGGATCACGAGCTGAACACGAATGGGAGTAGATAGAGCTCGCAGGCGAGCGCAGGCCGCGGCAGCCCGGACATGCGCGATGACAGAAAGCGCCGCTTTGGTCAGCGCCAGCGACCGCCCTGCAACCCTGTCGTTCGGCGAATGTCGCTTCCGCCTTCGCTCTGCGAGCTACGGCGGACAGGCCGCTAATCCGCCCTGGCCGCGCGCACGAGGTTGGCACGCCGAAAGGTGAACGAGCTCGACGGCTCCGCGTCAGGTAGGTGTGGCGCAATTTGTAGCTCTTGCGCCTCGACATTGGCCGGTTCGGGCGGCCGGCTGATTACGACCTGCTTGTTCAGCGCCCGCCAATCGATCTTGTCGGTCGCCTCCAGAAACGCGGCAAGCAAACCGTGGTCCTTTTGCAGGCCCGCGATCACCGCGCTCATGTTGTCGCGAATCTTCATGCCGTGATGGTGCGCCGGGGTGGTTAAGAGCTGGTAAAGCCGCCCCACCCGCCGGTCCGGGCGGCGGACGGGGTCGAGATTGCGGCCGGGCGGGACCCCGCCGCTACGGCTCCTTGGCCATTTTGGCTTGCGCGATGGCCTTCTCCACCTCCGAGGCCAGCACCCTGTAGTGCTCGGCAAGCCTCGCAAACAGATCACGCTTGGGCTTGCTTGTTGCAAGGCTTGCGATCAGCGCGCACTCCGATGCCTCGGTCAGCAGCTTCTCCAGTTGCGTTTGCATGTCTTTCATGGCTGTCCCCCACGGGAACACCATATTGCAACGACGACCGCGGTCACGGTTCAAAAGGTGACACAAGCGGAACTAGAATTTTTGTTCACAGGGCATTCAGGCTGCCTGGATGCGCCGCAGCAGCCTGCCTTCTCCGCCGCCGTCAGGTCGGAGCAGGCGAGATCGGCGCCGATTGGCTCGGCGCCGGCAACCCGAGCAGAACGCCATTGCCCCCTGGTGGCTGGCAGGCAGCGATCCCTATTGTGAGGTGACGCACATATCCGCGGCTCAAGAAACGAACCTGTGCCGCTGATCGCGCCACCAATCAGCTGGGGCCAACGCCTGATATGAATGAGGAGACATCCATGATCTTCACTGCACGACTTCGCATGGTGTCGTTGACAGCCGCTGCCCTGGCGTTCGCGACGCCCGCTTTCGCACTCAACCCGCAGCCGCTGCCGCCGGGCATGCGCTTCAGCCCCGGGGCCGCCCGCCATGCGGACGGGCTGGGAGCCTGGAACAGGGGCCCGCTCGTGCTGCGCTGTCACGGCGTCCAGATCGGCGATCCGCGGACTCATCCACCGGTGCGGGTCTGCCCGTGACAACCCGTCGGCGGATCAGTGCCAGCGCAATCCGCCGACACGCAGCGCGCCGCGCAAACCTCGACAGGCAAAGCGAAACGGCTATCCTGATGCCTTCACCCACGGGCCAATATAAAAGGGACCCGCCATTGGCGACGGGTCCAGTCCAGGGAGAAGCCAAAACGATAGACCGATTCGCGGCCACATCGCGTGATGCCGTTCACAGATGTGGACAGTCTTGATTGATAGACTGCTTGGTCTGACAGCAAGTCTTGATCGCCATGCAAAACGTCTTCCTCGCCATCACTTTCATCGGGGTCGTCACGCTTGTCTTTGTGTCCCTGGTTGCCTTGCAAGGGTTGATCGGGTGATCGCACCAGGCCGCTGTTGCTCCGTCTGATCGGCTGACGTGCGGAACAATACACCGAGCCTGGAGGTTCTGGTCAAAACCTTCAGCAACGGACGCTTGCCATGCCCTATACAAGACCATATAGGCGTTTTTATCTCACGCCCCCGGCCATCCCGACCTTCGTTATTTCTGTCTTGCTGGCCATCGTCGCGGTGTTGGCGGTTTATGGCCACCTCGCCCTGCTGCATGGCGTCAGCTCCTTCCTCATTCTGCTCATTGCCTATGTTGTACTGCTGATCGGAAACTTGCTGCGCGGCGTCTGAACGCCGCCGCAATCTCTTGCGAGCCGCACCCGTCGGGCAAATCACCTCGTTGTTGTGCAGACGGCCGATTGCCCTGCCTGACGCCAAACCGCGTTCGAAGGAGGCGTGCGCGCAAAGACCAATTTCATGAAGCGCATCAAGCGGCTTGCGGCGTTCAAGATGCACGCGCAAAAATAATTCGCTTTCGCTTTGTCAGAATTTATTGTTTGCTTGCCCCACTCCGCACCAAACGAGGGGCGTACGCGTCGTCACGAACGTGGAGCGGAATGCGGTGGCCGGGAATGTGCCTGATGACGTGAGGCCCATTCGCGGACGACGAAGTGATGTGGTCCTGGCGCACCCATGCTGCGCCAAGTCGGCGCGAGCTCCAAAGGCTTCACGCCGGCGACGGTGGCAAACGCTGGTTCACCGGGGAGCGCATCTATAAGCCGTAAGACCACTGCGCAGGGAAGGCCGGTTGTCACCGCCTGTACCTGTGGTGAACGCGCTTTTCGCGCAATTTTTTGCGCGGGCGCCCCGGGTGCATGCGGCCACCCGGCCTTCCCTGCGCCCTCCCCTTGTCGAGGGCAAACGATCGGGCAAAGCTCGGGCGCATACGCGCGGCGAGGCTGCGGAGGCGTGGCGTGTGCGGTCCGGGGGGCCCGGCGCAAATCTGCGGATGTGGAGATGGCAAAATGCGGCCAGCCGGGACTATTTCAGATGCCAAACAGACGAGCGTGAGCAACTGCGGGTCCGGCGCAGTCGTGAGGCATCAACCGCCTGGCCAATCTAGCAGATCGTTCGCAACCTGCTGCCGATATTCGCCGCCCTGTGGACATCGCCGATGCGGCAGCCCCCTACATTTCAGCGCTGACCGATCCGCAGGGGTTGTGGGACTTGAACAGATGCCCGTGCATGCAAAATTCGTCATGCTTCTGGGCGTAGGCAAGCCAGCCCATGAAAATCAGGGCCAGCAGCACACACCCCGCGACGACGTTCCGCATCATGGCTCCCACTCCTCCCAGGCTGGCGCATCTGTTAGCAGGCGACCTTGTGGCAATCATGACCACCATGGGCGCGCGGCGTCAATGCGCAGAATGTTGCGTTTTGCTTAGGATGCGGCGCAGCAGGGGACCGCGGCGACATCCGGTCGGCGGTCCGGCGGTGTCCGCTTTTCGGCCGCATCCGACATATATGCGACACATGCCGTTGCTACTCGTCGTCTGCAATCCAAGAGGACAACAGCATGGCCGAAGACGATCTCCACCACCTGATGAGCGCACGTGCGGCTCTCGCCAAGCAACGGCTGAGCTATGCCCGGACCATCGCAAGCCAGGGGGACATTCCCGACAGCGCCATCAAGGCGATTATCGAGGTGCAGCAGGCGATCGAAGTGATCGACATCGCGATCGAGGAGCTCGAGGAAGAAGAGCTCGAGGAGCTCGAAGAGGAGCAGGACGAGGACGAATAGCAAATCCCTTTGGCGCGAGCGCCGCGGCGCGCGCTCGCGTCAACCAGTTCAATCAACAAGCCGCGAGGTAGGCTGGCGCGTGAGCCGGCTCACAGCGGCGGAAGCCAGGCTCGGCTATCCAGGGACACGTGTCCACACGCACGAGGTCCGAAATGGCTGCCATCGCCAGAGTTCTGTCCCGCACCACCGGCATCGACATCGACGTTGAGAACCTGCGGCCGATCCTGATCTTCTGCGGAGCCGGGCTGCTGCTCGCGCTGTTGTTGATCATCTTCGGCGCCGATGCGCCCTCGCCGGACTGGATCCCGCCGGCGTAAGGCGCGGCGGGCGGAAGCAGGCGACCAGCCCGGGGGTGCAGATGCACGGCGTGCGACTTCTGCGTGCGACTTCTGTGTGCGACCTGGCGCCACACCTGCCAGTTGCACATACCCGCCCCGCGCCCGTAATTTCCCGGGTTTCGGGAACCCCGATGCCAAGGCATTAACGTTTGCGCTGGCAGCTGGCCAAGAGGCTGTTGGTTCGCGAGGTCCGGCCTCCTAGGCACGCCGGACCTCGTTCTCACCTCGCGCAAACGAGTTGGCGTCGCATGGGCCCGTTGAGTGAGCGTACCAGGACCAAGCTGGACGTGGTCCTGGAGGAGACCTGCCGGAAACTGCCGCATGGCGGCGACCACGCCAGCCGCGAATTCGTGGCGCGGCGGTTGATCGAGGCGGCAGAACGCGGCCACGTCACCCGCGGCGAACTCGGTATCATCGCGCGGCGCGCGCTGGCCGACCTCACCGCGAGCCACCACTAGCCCCAGGGAAAGAGGCGGCCGAACGACCGCCTCCTCGCGTAATGGGTTCAGCGCGTTACTGGCAGGGATGCATGCGGCCGTCGGCGCCCTTGAACAGCGTGCCGGGCGTGCAGACGAAGCCGTTGCGCTCGGCATAGGTCTGCCGGTTCCAGCCGCCATTGTACGGACCGTTGTAATAGGCGTAGGAATCCGGGCCGCGGAACGGAGCCGTTGCAATCGCGCCCGCGGTATTGACCGCACCGGCCGCGAGTGCGCCAGCCGTGCCGATCGCACCTCCGACGACGTCACCCGCCACCTCGCCCGGACCTGCGGGCCTGCGGTAGCCGTAGGCGTAGCGATCGCGATGGTGCCGATAATAGCGGCCTGCATCCGCCCTCGCCTCGGACCGCACCGCTGCCGGCGCCCCGGTCGTGTTGTTGCCCTGCATGCGCATGGGGTGGGTGCTGCAGCTCGTATCGTATTGCCTGCAGCCTGCGGCTTGCGCCGCCGTCGAGAGGGCTGCGGTGGAGGCGAGAATGGCCGCGGCGCCAATGATTGTGAGTTTCGACATCAGGTGCTCCATGGTTGGGTCAGCGTGTCACGGCTAAGCGCGACCACAGAGCAGCGTTCCGCGCCCTGCCTCCCATCTCACACAGGCGTGAACTGCGATGTGAAGGAACCGCCGGGCTATTCGGGCGCCGGATAAAGAAAAAGGGCCACTTGCGGGAGCAAGAGGCCCAAGTCTAGGGAGGAAACGCCCGAAACGGGCGACGTTGGCGCGAGCTGCGCCACCGCTTCCCGCGATATGGTGCCGCGCCGCAAAAATTCAATGGGCAAGATCCAGGCGGGCAAGCGGGCTTGAACCTTGGCGGCCCCTGATAGACCAACAATGGCTGGAGGATTTCAGGGGCCAGCACACAGGCAGCGCCGCCAAGCGAACATACTCCGCTTTGGCGGCGCTGTGTCATTGGCAAGCGCGATGGCCGAGCGGGACGCCGAGCTTTGCGAGATCTGGCTCGGTCAGGTTGGGCCGGATTCACTTAACCAGGATCATCCAGCGCTCCGTGGCCGCTATCGCAGCCGGCCAAAGCGAGGATGTCGGCTGTCCCCGATGCAGGGCCTTGCCGACTTCACAGATCGAGAGGAATGCGCTTGAACGCGCCTCGTCGACCTCGAGCCGCTGCTCGCCGGTATCACTCTGCACGAGGGCTATCAGACCATTCAGCATCGGCAAGGCGGCGTCCGGCGCGGCATGCTCGGCCGCCTTCAATGCCTCAAACACCTGCTCGGCCCTCTCCGCCTCCGTCATTCCACGCCCTTGTACCAACTGAGTACTACATCGGACAGCGCGAATATTTCAGCGTCATATCCTTGATCTCCGGGAAATCGCGGATCAGCGTGTTGTCGTCAACGGCCTTGTAGTTGAACTGCAGCTCGGAGGTCATGATCGTGGTGGCGCAGCTTGCGCTTATGACCGTCTTGTCGCCTTCCTGCCGCTGCGACTTGATGGTGCACTTGCCGGCCTTCGCCCTGATCGCATTGCCGTTGACAATGAAGCCGGAGCCGTAGAGGTCCGATAGCTCAGCAAATTCGATCGTGCCGCCCTTCTTTTCAAACACCTTGTCGCAGAGCTCGCGCTCCGATGCCCAGGCGCCTGTGAGATCGAACGCAAAGACCTGACCTGGTGCTGCCACGACCAGAACGACCAAGCCGGCTCGCACTGCGGTGAATATCGATACTGCTCTCATCTGATGTCGCCCCTCCAAAAGTGATCATTGCCAACAAGCTCGCCTTCTATTCGGCCGCCGCGCGCCCGGGCGCGGGATGGTCCTCTTCCTTCTTCTCCGGCGGGCGGATGCCAGGCCGCAACTTCTCGCGAACAGCCTGGAAGGTGACGTAGAGCGGCGGAATGGCGAAGATGCCGACAAAGGAGGCCAGGATCATGCCGCCAAACACCGCGGTTCCGACGCCGCGCCGCGCGAGCTCCGATGCACCGCTTGCCACGACCAGTGGATAGAGTCCGAGAATGAAGGCGAAAGAAGTCATCATCACCGGCCGGAAGCGCAGCCGCGAACCTTCGGTGGCGGCTTCCAGCAGCGGCACGCCCTTCTCGCGCTGCTCCTTGGCAAACTCCACGATCAGAATGCCGTTCTTGGCAGCAAGGCCGATCAAGACCACCATGCCGATTTGACCGTAGAGATCGAGTGTCAAGCCGGCCAGCACCATGGCCGCGAACGACCCCAAAATCCCGATCGTGACCGACAGCAGCACCGGAACGGGGATCGTCCAGCTTTCATACAGAGCGACCAGGAAAAGATAGGCGAACAGCACCGCGAAGGCGAGAATGATCGCCGTCTTGCCTTCGGCCCGCTTCTCCTGGAATGCGGTATCCGTCCATTCGCCGGCAAAGCCCTGGGGCAACGTCCTGGCGGCGACTTCCTCCATCGCCTGCAGCGCCTGGCCTGAGGAGATGCCCGGCGCCGGACCGCCCTGGATGGTGACGGCCCGCAGGTTGTTATAGCGGATCAAAGCTGGCGGTCCGACCACGAGGCGCACCTCCGCGAGACTTCGGATCGGAATCATCTTGCCATCAGCACTGCGGACATTGATGCGGCTGATATCGTCGATGTTGGCGCGATCGGCGGCCTCCGCCTGCACCTGAACCTGCCAGGTTCGGCCGAACAGGTTCATGTTGTTGATGAAGTAGCCGCCGAGCGAGGCCTGCAGGGCCTGGAACACGTCGCTGAGCTGAATTCCCAGCACCTGCACCTTGTCGCGATCGATATCGAGAAAGATTGACGGGTTGGTCGCCGAGAAGGTCGAGAACACGCGGTTCAGCCGCGGATCCTGGTTTGCCGCGACCACGAGCCCCCGCTGCACCTGGGCGAGCTCCTTCGGATCGCCGCCGCGCAAGTCCTCCAGCACATAGGCGAAGCCGCCGCCGGTACCGAGGCCAACGATCGGCGGCGGCGCCAATGGCACAACGGTGCCACCGCTGATGGAGCGGAACTCCTGTCCCAGCCGAGCGATAACATCGCGTGCGCCCAGCCCCTTGCCGTGGCGCTCCTCGAACGGCTTGAAGGTCACGACCATGAAGCCGGCATTGGGCTGCGAGTAGTTGTCGATGAAGTTCAGCCCGATAACCGAGGTGTATTCGTCGACAGCCGGATCCTTCTTGATGATCTCCTCCGCCTGCCGCATCACCTCCGAGGTCCGGCCGACCGATGCGCCGCCGGGCAGTTGCACGACCACGAAGATCGCGCCCTGATCATCCTCGGGCAGGAAGCCGGTGGGCGTGATTTTGGCGAGAGCGTACGTCCCTGCCGCTGCCGCCGCGACCATCACAAGCCCGATTATCGAGAATTGGACGATGTGGCCAACAGCCGCGCCGTAGCGGTCGCGGACCCAATCGATCGAGCGCATCACGTGGCCGATGATGCCGCGCCGCGGTCCATGATGCGCCGAGAGCAACACGCCACACAGTGCCGGCGAGAGCGTCAGCGCGTTGATCGCCGACAGGAACATCGCGACCGACACGGTAACAGCGAATTGCCGGAACAATTCGCCTGAAATTCCGGGGATGAAGGCGACCGGGACGAACACCGACATCAAGACCAGTGTGATTGCGATGATCGGCGCCGTGATTTCGGACATGGCGAGCTTGGACGCTTCTCCGGGCGTAAGCTCCGGACGCTCTTCCATCACGCGCTCGACGTTCTCGACCACCACGATCGCATCGTCGACCACGATGCCAATGGCGAGCACGATCGCCAGCAGCGACACCGTATTCGCCGAATAGCCCACGGCCTTCAGCGCGATGAACGCGCCGATCAGGCTCACAGGCACGGCCAGGGTCGGGATCAGGGTCGCGCGCAGACTGCCGAGGAAAAGATAGACCACGATGACGACCAGGATGAACGCCTCGAGCAGCGTCTTCTTCACCTCGTGCATGGTGTCGGTGACGAAGAGCGTGGGATCATAGGTGATCTTCCAGGCGACATCCTCGGGAAATCGCTTCTCGAGCTCGGCCATCTTCTTGCGGATGGCATTCACCGTATCCAGCGCATTGCTGCCGGGCGACTGGTACACCACGACCGCCGCCGCATCCTGGCCATTGAAGCGCGTGATGCGGTCGCTGTTGGCCGCACCGAGCTCGAGGCGCGCGACATCGCTCAGCCGCAGCACCGAGCCGTCAGGGTTGGTGCGGATGATGATATTCTCGAACTCCTTGACCGAGCTCAGCCGGCCCTTGCTCTGGATGTTGAGCTGCAGCTGCTGATCGTCGAAGATCGGGCGGGCGCCGATGCGGCCGACCGCGGCCTGCACGTTCTGCGACTTGATCGCGTTGATGATGTCGCCGGCGGTCAGGTTGAGGCCGGTCAGCCGGTCGGTCCTGATCCACGCACGCATCGCATAATCCAGCGGCGCGAACAGGAAGGCGTCGCCGACACCCGGCGTGCTCTTGATGGAATCGAGCAGGTTGATGGTGACATAGTTCGACAGGTACAGCGGGTCGTGCGTCCCTTTCGGTGAGTAGACCGTGAAGACGACGAGGATTGCCGTCGATTTCTTCTTGACGTTGATGCCCTGCTGCTGAACCTCCGGCGGCAACTGCGACAGCGCCGTCTGCACGCGATTGTTGACGTTGACGGTGTTGATGTCAGGGTCGGTGCCAAGCTCGAAGGACGCCGTCAGCGAGTAGCTGCCGTCGTCGCCGCTCGTGCTTTTCATGTAGATCATCTTGTCGACGCCGACGATCTTGGCCTCGATCGGCTGGGCAACAGTTGCATCCACCACGGCGCCGCTGGCGCCGGGATAGTTGGTCGTGACCGACACCTGGGGCGGCACGATATCAGGGTATTGAGCGACCGGCATCGCCAAATAGGCCAAGGCGCCGGCAATCGTCGTCACGATCGCGATCACGATCGCCAGGCGCGGCCGATCGACGAAGATGGCGGACAGCATGGGTCAGCTCCTGCTTTGCAGCGGGGACGCCTTCACCGGAACTCCCGGCCGCAGCGACTGGCTGCCCTCGACGACGACTTGATCGCCCGGCTTGAGCCCCTGCTCGATGATCGTGCCCATGCCGCTCACGCCTCCGGGGTTCACGCGTCGGATGGCCGCCTTGCCGTCCTCAACCACGAAGACGTAGACGCCCTCCTGGTCCGAGATCAGCGCCGCCTGCGGAATGACGACCTTCTGCTCCGCCTCACCGCTTTCGAGCGTCACCCGCACCAGCTGGCCGTCCACGAGGGCGTGGTCCGGATTGGGAAACGTGGCGCGAACCAGGATCGTATCGGTCGCCTTGTCGACCTGCACGCCGACGAAATTGATGTTCCCTGCATGCTGGTAGGTGGTGCCATCTGAGAAGTTCAGGGTCGCCTTGAGGCCGGTCAGGTCGATCTTGTGCTCGGTCTCCTGGGCACGCAGGAAGTCGCGCTGGCTGACCGGGAACGACACATACATCGGGTCCTGGCTGACCACGACCGTCAGCGGACCGGTATCGGGGCCGACCACATTGCCGACCGTGATGTTGGTCTTGCCGACCTTGCCGTCGATTGGCGAGGTGATCTCCGTATAGCCGAGGTTGATCTTGGCGGTCTTCAGATTGGCATCGTCGACCAAAAGCACGCCTGCCGCCGACTGGTCGGCGGCAAGGGCCTGGTCGCGCGCGACCTGGGTGCCCGCCTGCTTCTGCAGCAGCTCCTCGGCGCGCTGCAGCTGAACTTCGGTCAGCGTCTTGGCTGCCTTGTCCTTGGCCAGCGCGCCCTCGGCCTGACCGACGGCGGCCTCGAACAGCCCTTTCTCGATGCTGTAAAGTTCGGTCCCCGCCTTGATCAGATCGCCTTCCTTGAACGCCACCTTCTCGAGGTAACCGGTCACGCGCGCCTTGATCTCGACCCGCTGGATGGCTTCGACGCGCCCGACGAAATCAAACGATTTGGTCACAGGCTTCTTCTCGGCAGCTACCACGCTGACGGGAATTGCCGCCGGCGTCTGGCTCTGCTGGGCCGCCACAGGAGTCAGAACCGCCAAAAAGACCATCGCCGTCGCGATTGTACGCATCGCCAGTCCCTTCCCTCGTCAAGTGAGCGCAACGTTCAGTGTCAGGCCCTGTCCTCTTCTTGCTTTGAGCTAAGTCAAGCCGTGCGCGACGCTCCAATCAAGCAGGATGATACACCCGTCGCAGCCCGCCGCAGTGCATCAATCGATGATGTGATAACCACCGTCGATGTAGAGTGTGGTACCCGTGATCAGCTTGGCCGCGTCCAATGCCAGAAAGGCGGTCGCGCGTCCGACATCGTCAATGCTGACAAGGCTGCGCGCGGGCGCCTTGGCCTGGGCCCTCTCCATCAGCTCGTCGAATTCCGGAATGCCCGAGGCCGCCCGTGTCGCGAGGGGGCCGGGCGAGATGGCGTGAACGCGGATACCTTTTGGTCCGACTTCGGCAGCGATATAGCGAACCGCGCATTCGAGTGCCGCCTTGGCGACGCCCATGATGTTGTAATTCTCAACCACCATCTGGCTGCCGTAATACGTCATGGTGAACAGCGTTCCGCCGTTCCTCATCAAGGGTTCGGCGAGATGGGCCATGTGGATGAAGGACCAGCAGGAGACGTCCATGGTGGCGAGAAAGCCGTCGCGCTTGACGTCGATGACGCGGCCATGCAGCGCTTCCTTGGGCGAGAAGGCGATGGAGTGAACGAGGAAGTCCAACTGTCCCCATTGTCTGCCGATCTGCTCGAACACGGCCTCGGTCTGGCCCGGCGCCATCACGTCCAGCGGCATGACGATCTCGCTCTCGAGCTCGCGCGCCAAAGGCTCTACGAACCGCTTCGCCTTCTCGTTCAGATAGGTTACCGCAAGCTCGGCGCCCAGCGCACGAAACGCCTTCGCACAGCCCCAGGCGATCGATTGATCATTGGCGATGCCGACGATCAGCCCCTTGCGTCCTTTGAGGGCGGACTTGGCCTCGGGAAACATCGGAATGGCCATGACGCCCTCTCATGTTCGCGGTTGCCCGGATCCCGCATTCAGCAGCGCAAGAGTATGCCGCGCGATCATCAGCTCTTCGTCGGTCGGCACGACATAAAGGCGGGTTTTGCTATCGGCGCTCGAGATCAACAAGCCGCCTGCCGCATTGGCCTGCGCGTTCAGCGCAACGCCGAGCCAGGCGAGCTTCTCCGCAACGGCCGCCCGCAGCTTCACCGAGTTCTCGCCGATGCCGGCCGTGAACACGAAGCCGTCCAGGCCTCCCATGGCCGCGGCCAGCATCCCGGCGTTCAATCCGATACGGTAGACGAAATAGTCGACGGCGAGCTGCGCCCGCGGATCGGCCGAATCCTGCAGCTCGCGCATATCGTTGCTGATGCCGGACAGACCCTTGAGCCCGCAGTCGTGATAGAGGAAGCGTTGGAGTTCGGCAGGCGGCATGCCCTTTTCCGCAGCGAGGTAAAGCACGACACCCGGATCGATCTGGCCTGGCCGGGTGCCCATCGGCAGACCGTCGAGCGCGGTGAAGCCCATGGTGCTTTCGACGCTGCGCCCGCCGCTCAGCGCGCACATCGAGGCGCCGCTGCCGAGATGGGCCACGATCACCCGTTTGGTGGCGATCTCCGGAGCGACCCGCGGCAGCGTGGCGGCGATATATTCGTAGGATAGGCCGTGAAAGCCGTAGCGCCGCACGCCTTCGGCGTAGAGCGCATCGGGAATGGCATAGCGGTCCGCAAGCCGGCTGTGGCCGCGGTGAAAAGCGGTGTCGAAACAGGCGACCTGCGGAATCTCGGGGAACTGCGCCAGCACCGAGCGGATCGGCGCGAGATTGTAGGGCTGATGCAGTGGAGCGAGCGGAATGTAGCGCTCCAACCGGTGCACGATGTCGGCGTCGACGCGCACCGGCGCATCAAAGTCGGGACCACCGTGGACGACACGGTGGCCGATGGCGACGGGATGCAGCTGCATTTCCTCGCGCAACCAGGTTCCCGCGGCGGCGAGCGCAGCCGGAACATCCGACACACTGGCTGTGTCGAACTCGCGTTCGACCAGCACCGCCCGGTCGGCACCCGCGGCCCGCAGTCGCGGGCGCGTTCCGATGCCATCGACCTGCCCGCGCGCCTGGCGCTTCAGCGCGTCGCCTTCGATGGCAAAGACTTCGAACTTCACCGAGGAAGAGCCGGCATTGACGACCAGGATCGTGTCCATAGGCCGCCCTCCTCAGGCGGAGACGGGATGGAGACGCCGCCGCGCATCGGCGTGCAGCACGGCGATCGCGCATGAGGCCATTCGCGCCCGCACGCTGTCGGCGCGCGATGTCAGGACAATCGGCACCCGCGCTCCGAGCACGATCCCCGCCGCATCGGCCTTGGACAGGAAGGTAAGGTTCTTCGCCAGCATGTTGCCGGCCTCGAGATCCGGCACCACGAGGATCTGCGCCCGTCCCGCGACCGGCGACTTGATGCCCTTGATCGCCGCGGCCTCGGGGTCGATCGCATTGTCGAAGGCGAGCGGTCCATCCAGCACCCCGCCGGTGATCTGACCGCGATCAGCCATCTTGCACAAGGCAGCCGCCTCGATGGTCGAGGGGATCTTGGTCGTGACCGTCTCGACCGCCGACAACAGCGCGACCCGCGGATGGGATCCGAGTCCGATCTCGATGAACAGGTCGATCGCGTTCTGCACGATGTCGCGCTTGGCATCGAGATCGGGGAAGATGTTGATGGCAGCATCCGTGATGAACAGCGTCTCGGCGTGATTTGGCACGTCCATCACGAAAACATGGCTGATGCGCCGGTTGGTGCGCAAACCGCCGGCGCTTGCGGTCACGGCCCGTATCAACTCGTCGGTATGCAGGCTGCCTTTCATCAGGAGCTCACCCTTGGCCTCGTGCACGAGCGCGACGCCTTTGGCGGCGGCCGCGTCGCTGTGCGGCGCGTCGACGATCTCGAATTTCGAGATGTCCAGATTGAACCGCGCTGCCGTGGCGTGGATCTTGGCGGCCGGTCCGACCAGGATCGGCTTGATGATGCCGATCTCGGCCGCCTCGCACACGCTGGTTAGCGATGTTTCGTCGCAGGGATGGACCACGATGGTGACCGCCGACGGGACGTGTTTGGCGGCGGCAATCAGGCGATCATATTTGGTCTGCGGCGCGACGGCGCCCGCTTCCATGGAAACCATACTCATGGCAAAGTCCTTGGCTCGGTCCCTTGTTGTCTCGGCAGGCTCGGGGAAGCCTTGGTTCAGGACGCTTTGGCCCTTTCGACATTCGCAACGAAAGGGAGATTGACAGGGCTTGGCGGCGGCAGCGCCGCTGCGCTGGTCTCGAACAAGGTTGTAATCCTCTTCAACCGCTCCGCCACCTCGCCCTCGATCTCGCCGGCAGCGCTCAACACGTGGCGGATGGCCGCAAGCGCCTGCTGTCTCTCCTCGATACCAGGCGGAAGTAACCGTGGTATGGCAGCCAGGGCCGCGTCGGGTTCCAGCAGCATGAGGAAAAACTGCTCGCGCGCCATCGTCTTGAACTGCGCCAGGGTCAGCCGGTGGCTGTCATCGGCGAGCCTGATCTGGCGAAGCGCCTGGACGCCGCGCTCGTCGACCCGACCCCGCGGCAACCCGACATAGATCAGCGCCCGAATGGTGCACTCCTGCAGCCCGCCCTTGTCGACCTGCGACCTCAGTTCCGCGATCCGCTGGGCCTGCAATTCCTTGTGCAGGACGGATTTCGGCGCCCGCCGCTCGCTGACCGAGTCGGGCTTGATCCCGAGCGCGGCCTGCAGCGCCGGGTTGCCATACATCGCCAGGAACAGCTTTTCGCTCATGCTGTCGCGCGCATCCCGGAAGGCGTCGAGACTGTTGATGATCTGCTTCGAGACCGCCTCCTGCATGGCGAGGAAGGGGTTGTCGGCAGCCACGGGCTTGCGGTGCTCCCTCACCTGACCCGCCACTTTCGCGAGCGGCTTCATCAGCGGATTGGCCTCGGTGAAAGCCTCGTAGCTGATGCGTAGCGGATGCCATTGCCTGAGCACATCCGCGACCTGCGGGGTGACCATGGCCTTGACCATCGGCTGGACAAAGCTGCGATAGAGCGACAGGTTGATTTCGGACAGACGCGCCGCGGTGGCGAAGCGCCGCTCGTCCTCCGGCGAATTGCCACCGAGGCCGCGGATGTCGTTGAGCGTGCGCGCCTCGCATTTCATGATCCAGTCGCCAGACACCAGATCCGCATTGGCGCTGTCCCCGGTCTTGCGCTCGAAGGTGGCCTCGTAGAGGCCCGGCGGCAGCACGTCGATCAAATCGATGTTGCTGGAAAACTCGCTGTACTCTTTCCGGGCAATGCCTCCCGAAACAAAGATGCCGAGATGTCCGGCGCTCTCATGAATGGTGTAGACAATGGTCTGACCATAGGCCCGGATCTCGTCGACGTCGTCATAGAGATCCAATATCCAGCCCAGCGCCTGCTGCGGGGGCGTAATATTGTCGCCCTCGGAACAGAATACGACGATCGGCGAGCGAATGTCCCGCAGATCGACATTCATGCCGTCGTGCATCTTGATGCGGCCTGCGGCGAGATTGTTGCCGACGAACAGTTCGTCGACAATGAACTGGATCTCCTCGGCATTCAGGCTGACATGCCCGCCCCACCATTTCTCGAATTCGAGATAGCGCGGTGCCTCGGTGTCGACATTGGCATAGACGTTGTACTGCTTGGTCCAGAGCGTGTTGGAAGGGTTGAGGCTTTCGAAATTCTGAACCAGCCAGCCGCCGTCGAACTTGCCGCCGCCGAGATCGCTGGTCAGCGCGGTCAGCCAGCTGCCCCCGAGCAGCCCGCCGGAATAGCGCATTGGATTTTTGCCCTGGACGCCGGCCCAATACGACAGTGGCGATCCCGCCAGGATGATGGGCCCGAACAGATCGGGGCGCAGCGCCGCCAGGATCATCACCGCCCAGCCAGCCTGACAGTTGCCGATGACGCAGGGCTTGCCGTCGGCGTCCGGATGCAGCGCGATCACTTTCTCGAGGAAGGTTGCCTCGGCGCGTGCAATGTCCTCGATGGTCTGGCCCGGCATCGGATCCGGCATGAAGCCAACGAAATAACAGGGGTGACCCGCCCTGAGCGCGACCCCGATTTCGCTGTCGGCCTTGAACCCGCCGATCCCCGGGCCGTGGCCCGCCCGCGGATCGACGACGACGAACGGCCGCCGCGTCGGATCGATCCGGACGCCTTCGGGAGGGATGATGCGCACGAGGCCATAATTCACCGGCCGTTGCAGTGTCCGCCCGTCCAACACGAGTTCGACCCGGAAACTGAGAACGTTGGGAACCGCCTGCTCGAGATGTTCCTGATATTGCTGTCCGCGCTGGCGCATCACGTCCCAGAACAGCAAGGTGCGCTGTCCCGCGTCGACCATGTATTCCATCGCGGAGTTGAAGAACGCGACCGGCGCTCCCAGGGAGAATTGTTCCGTGCTGTCGACCATGGTCCCGCTCCGTTGAAACAGTACAGCAGCTTCGCTGCAAAGCATCGAAGCGAAGTGCCTGTTCCGCCTTGATCTACCTCAAGCCTTTTCGCACCGGCATTCCCTAGCTTTGCAACGCCCGCTTCCGCCGAAATGCCAGCATTTGATCACGAATTTGCGCCGGAAGCCGAGAGAGATGGATGAAACGTCATGGCCAACATCAATGACCTTCTGCCGAATGCGAAGGATATCCTCAAACAGGCTGCATTGAAGGAAGCGGAAAAGGCCGAAGAAGCGGCGCGTCGGGCGGCGGCTGCCGAGGCGGAGAAGCGCGAGCTGATCGAGCGTCTGAGCAAGCCGTCCGGACTGTCCGAGGAGGACAAGGTGAAGCTCGCGGCCACCGTGATCCAGCGTGCGGTGAGAAACGGCCTTACCGAGGTGCAGGTCTATCGCTTTCCGAACATCCTCTGCACTGATCGCGGGCGGGCGATCAATCAGCGCGAGGCCGGTTGGGAAAATACGCTGACCGGAATTCCGAAGGAGATATTTCAGCTCTGGACCGATCATCTGAAGCCGCGCGGCTATCGCATCGCCTACCAGATCATCGACTTTCCAGGCGGGATGCCCGGCGATATCGGCGTCACCCTGAGTTGGGGTGAGAACAAATAATCCAGGCGAAGTGAGCGGCGGGGCTGATGGCAAACAAATCCAGCGCGAAGGATGGCCAGGCGCAGAAGATGAAGCGCAAGGCCTATGAGCAGGAATTGCGCAAGCTGCAGGTCAAACTCTGCCATCTGCAGGATTTCGTGAAGACCAAGGGACTGCGCGTCATCATTATTTTTGAAGGGCGCGATGCCGCCGGCAAGGGCGGCACGATCAAGGCCATCACCGAGCGGGTCAGTCCGCGGGTATTCCGCGTCGTCGCGCTGCCCGCGCCCTCCGACCGGCAGAAGACACAAATGTTCATGCAGCGCTACATCGAGCATTTCCCTGCCGCGGGGGAAATCGTCATTTTCGACCGCAGCTGGTACAACCGCGCCGGCGTCGAATACGTCATGGGCTTCTGTTCCAAGTCGGAGCATGATCGCTTTCTCGAGCTCTGTCCCCAGATGGAGCGCTACATCGTCGAGGGAGGCTTCATTCTGATCAAGCTTTGGCTCGAAGTCGGCCAGCAGGAACAGGAGCGGCGCTTTGCGGCGCGCATCGACGATCCGCTGCGGCAGTGGAAACTCAGCCCGATGGATGTCGAGTCGTACCAGCGCTGGTACGACTACTCCCGTGCCCGCGACATGATGCTCAAGGCGACCAATTCGAAGGAAGCGCCCTGGTTCGCTGTGCGCTCCGACGACAAGCGCAAGGCGCGGCTCAACCTCATTTCGCACATCCTGGAACGGATCCCGCACAAGCGTATCTCGCGCGACCTCGTCAAACTGCCGCCGCGATCCGACAAGGGCCGCTACAACGACCGGCTCAAGGGAGCAAAGTTCGTGGCCGAGCGCTATTAGCGGGCTGCCGCTCGGCGTCATGGTCGGCCTGCTCCGGTACGAGCACGCCGCGGCCTGCCTCGTCGCGCATCCATGCCGCGAGCAGTTCCCAGCCGACCGCGAGCACGATCGGGCCGATGAACAGACCGATCAGACCGTGGGCCAGCGTGCCTCCCAGCACGCCGACGAAGATCACCACCATCGGCGTGCGCGAGCCGCGCCCCATTGCAAAGGGCTTCAACACGCTGTCGACGAAGCCGACCGGCACCATATAGGCGGTAAACAGCAGCGCAGCCGCCGTATCCCGTGTCAGCCAGTACCAGACGATCATCGGGATCAGCAGGATGCCGCAGCCGACCTGGGAAATGGCCAGCAAGAGCACGAGAAAGGTGTAGAGGCCGGCACCGGGAACGTCCGCCACGATGAATCCGACCCCGGCCAGCAGCGCCTGCAGCATGGCGATGCCGATGACGCCGCGAGAGACCGAGCGGATCGTTGTTCCGGCGAGTGCGACAAACTCCTCGCTGCGCTCGGGGATGACGTGAGCAAAGAAGGTGCGCAGCCCCGAAACCAGCCGCGGCCCCGGGATGAACAAGAAGCCGGTCACGATGACGGCCGCCAGGAATTTCAGGATCTCTAGTCCAACACTGCCGACAGTGGCGAGAACGGTCGTCGCGATAGGCTGTGCATAGGGGGAGAACCTCGCAAGCGCCGCAGCCAGGTTGGTGGACGCGAGCTGCCAAAGATCATACACCCAGTCCCCGATCAGCGGCCATTGCTTGACTGAGTCATGCGGCGCAGGCACGGAGACGCTGCCTTTGGCGAACTCGTCGCCGAACAGCCTGACCCCTTCGACCATGCCGAACACCAGCCAGCTCGCGGGCCCGATCACAATCGTCAGGCACAACACGGTGATCAGTGTCGCAGACAGTACGCGGCGGCCGCCCAGCAGCCTGGTCAGCGCGTCGAACACGGGATAGAGCGCAACGGCTAAAATGGTGCTCCACACCAGGATCGGTATGAAGGGCAGAATAAGGATGTAGGACCAGTAGATCACGCCGGCCAGCAGAACCAGGCGGATCGCGATCCGCACGGGCTCTTTGGCCGGCGTCGGCGTAGGATGCGCAGCATATGGTCCGACCGGCTGGTCCATGGGGTGGCCCTGAGTTGGGAGCGGAGCGGCGATATTAGCCCAGCACTCCGCCCAGTTCTATAAGTGGAGCTTCTTGCCCTGCGACCGCGGACCGCCCCCGCTCGCGGCGTCAGAGCGCCGTCGTCACCGTGATCGATCGATGCAAGGTCTTGTAATGGTCCAGCAGCTCGATATCCCGGTCCAACTCCTCGCCCACGGAGCGCGTCGGCACCGTTCGTTCCATGTCTTCGATCTTCACCTTCAGCTCCGCGACGTCGAACTCGCTCATCGGACTTGCGCTCTCGGCGAGGACGTTCAATCTGCCCTCCGAGAATTCGGCGACGCCGCCGAGAACGACGAATTTCTCGTCACGGCCATGCGCGAACACCCTGACGACGCCGGGCCGAAGCGCGGTTACGATCGGCACATGTCCGGCCAGCACGCCGAGGTCGCCTTCGGCTCCTGGCAGGTCGACCTGGTCGGCATCGCCGACAAACACCAGCGCCTCGGGGCAGACCAGCGAAACTTCGAATGTCGGCATGCCAATTTCCTCTCGGCTCGAAAACCTTGATGCAATGGATCGGGCGATCCCGCGGAGAAAGACCGCCCGGGCACCACATCCGTTCCATTGATCTAAGTCAATTGCAGCGGGGCGAGCGCGGCGAAATCTAGCCGTCCACGGTCACCGGCACATGTCGGGACCATTTGTGTCGGAAGGGGACGGCCAGTCCGGCATCCCAAATGAGGCGTGGCTTGTGCGAAAGACGACGCGCGACCGGCCCGACGGGAGTGTCCGGTTGGAGAGCCTTGGCGTCCATTGCCGCGATCCTTGGGCTCGCCGGGGTCTGCAGCTCCTGCGCAACGCGTCCCTTGCAAGGCGTTCTTATTCCGACCGTGGAATCCGCCGAAGGCACCTCGCGCATTCCGATCCTGATCGCCACCACGCGGCAGCCGGCAACTGGTGATGCCGGAGACATGTTCGGCGGCGAGCGCGCCGCCACCATGTCCTACGCTCGGATCGCGGTTTCGATTCCACCTGACGCCGTCCGCAAAGTGGGCGAGATTCAATGGCCCGTCGCACCGCCCGGCGATCCGCGCAGCGACTTCGTCACCCTGTCGGCAGAACATCTGGAAAAGCCGACGTTCACTGCGGCACTTGCCAGCCTCGCCCGGACGACCCGCCGCAACAAGGCGATGGTCTTTGTACACGGCTTCAACAATCGTTTCGATGATGCGGCCTACCGCTTCGCCCAGATCGTCCAGGATTCCAAGGCTCCGGTCATCCCGGTCCTGTTCTCCTGGCCATCACGCGGCATCGTCAGCCTGGACGCCTACGAATATGACCGCAACAGCGCCACCCAGTCGCGCGAGGCGCTGGTGCAGTTGCTCGATACGGTCGCGCAGGCACCGGGGGTGAACGAGGTGACCGTGCTGTGCCATTCGATGGGCTGTCTTCTGACGTTGGACGCGCTGCATGCGCGGGCGATGCGCAGCGGCAGGATCGGAGCGAAGGTCAGGAACGTGGCGCTGGTCGCGCCCGACGTCGACGTTAATCTATTCCGCGAGCAGATGCCGCAGATGGGCACTGCGCGCCCCCGCTTCGCCCTCTTCCTGTCGCAGGACGACCAGGCGCTCAAACTCTCGAAGTCGATCTTCGGTGGCGCCACCCGCCTTGGCGATGTCAATCCGGAGGAAGAGCCCTACAGAACCGATTTCGAGCATGAAAAGATCCTGGTGTTCGATCTCACCCATCTGGAAGGCGACGCACACTCTCGCGCTTTCGACGACGTGACTTCGGTCATGGGCATGATCGAGCGCCGTCTCGCCGCGGGCCAGCAGCTTGCCGAGGATGGCTCGCGGGGCGCGAGCAGGCCGCGCTGACCCCTTTGCTGTTGCTGTCACGCGGGCAGCAGCCGCATCAATCGAGCGTGATCTTGACCGCGGTCAAATTGGCGGATGCTTCCAGGCCGAACTTTGCGGCTTCGAGCCGGATGATCACGCCGTTGCTGTTCCGGAGCTCCACCGCACCGACGCCGCCGGACAAAGCAAGACCAAGCCCGAGCGCGCGATAGACGCCCGGGAAATCCTCGAGCTTCTCCAGATCGGACACCCGCCCGAACAGCCGGTTGATCGAGGCGCCCGCCGACAGGCCGAGACTGAGGCCCGAGACCTTGAACGGATAGTCGTGGCCGCGATAGCTCAGAGTGCCGTGGCCGGCGCCGATGCCCGCGATCAGCGAGGCTTTGCGCACAAAAACCCGGATCTGGCCGGTTTGCGCCAACGACGGCGGGGCAGACCAAAGCAAGGCAAGGAACGCCACCAACCAGATCCAGGCCGGCCAGCGCAAACGCGAGCGGCGAGCTTGCGAGCCACCGTGGTGTTGGCGCCCGCGATCATCCCTCATGGCCGAGATCCCGCTGCTCCTCGTTGAGCCTACCTGCCCAAGCATGGTCTCGCGACCACGCAGAGAACGGCGCCTGTCCGAAAGGCCGCCATTCTATCCTACTTCGCGACGCTTGGTTTTGTCTTTGAGCGCCCCAGGAAGGCAACCCCGATCTGGTCACCGTTCACCCAGACCAGCCGGCAACGGCGATAGACCAACCCCGTCGACGACAGCACCAGGAAGAACTCCTGCAGCGGCAGGCCCTCGATCGAGTCATCGATGGTGAGCCTGGCGCCACGGTCCGACACATCGTCGATGGTGCATTCGCGCTGCCAGGTGCCGTCGAGCCCCATCATCCGGGCCGGCCTCATGTGGTCGAACCGGATGCGCTGGCCAATGCGTCGCTCTGCTGCCTCAACCATTGCTGTTGCCCATTTTCGGCAAAAAAGCTCACTAGGCCGCCGCGCGGGCCTTCAACTGCGCGCGCACGATCAGGCGTTCAAGATCGTCCTTGCTTTGCTTCTCGACAAATCTGACGGCAAACCCGGTCTCTGTGATCCGCACCACGCGGCCGATGCAGACCCCGACCGCAAGCGGCATTCCGAGCGGTGGCTGCACCTCGGCTGACACAGCGCAGCCGGAGGGCGACATGTCGACGATAAAGCATGGATGGAGACTTCCATCGGGCAGCGTCAAGGTCGAATGAGGCGCCAGAGGAACGATGCGGAGCTCCCTTCTCTGCTCGAGAATGGACGGATCCTTCTGCCTCTTCTCAAGCCAGGTGAGTTGCTCGGCGAGCTTCTCGCGCCGGGCGCGGGTCATCTCCAGCTCCAGCAGGAAGCTGCCGCGCATGGTGTCGCTGATCGCGCCTTCGAACGTGCCGAACGGTCCGAAATAGGAGGTGATCCGATCTCCGACGCGTCCAATGACCGGCACTTCGACAATCATGCGAAAGGGCGAGACGCGCGTGGTCCGGCATGCCAGCGTCCGCGGCTTGCCGTTTGCGTCGTACCAGCGGTGCAGCGTGTAGGTTCCGCTGACGGTGATGTTGACGGCGCGCTGCTTTAGAAACTTGTCGACAGACACGATAATGCCTCGCGAAGGACGCGCTGAAAGTATGGATTCAGGCTGTTCCAGACGAAAACGTGGGGCTGACGCCCAAGCTTTCATGCGAGGCAGGCTAATGAGCAAAGACTAATAGAACTTTAAACAAGCATACAAATCCCGGCTGATGAATGTTAGGCGCCATTCGTTTGCATCCGGTTAATTTCGGAGCCCGGATCATTACGGGTACAACAGATTGTGATGCAATCCACCTTCAACCAACCAAGGGATCCAAAAGCGAAAAGCCGACGCACAGTCAGCGCGTCGGCTCTTGCAAGCCATCGTCCTCGCTTGGCTCAGTAGCACCAGCGCGGATCGGCCTCGACATATTGCCCGGAGGGATAGCGGTAATAGCAGGTGCCCTGGGCCAGGTAGTAGCCGGGCCGTGACGCCGCGGTGGCGCCGGCGATTGCCCCGGTGGCGCCGCCGATCACGGCACCAGCCGCTGCACCCGAGGCTCGCCCCGTCAGCAACCCACCGAGCAGGCCGCCGACCACCGCGCCGCCTACCGCGCTTGCGGCGGGATCCGGCGGAGGCGGGGGTGGCGGCGGCGCATAGGCAGCCACCGGCGGCGGCGGATAGGCGCCAGGCGGCGGGCCGTCCGCATAGTTCACGTCATCCGCAAAGTCCTCGGAGATGTAGGCAGGCGGACCGTCCATCCGTTCCGGGTAAAAATACCAGACGCCGCCGACGTCCCACCACCAGCCCATCCGGCCGTCATGCATTTCGTGCCGCCAGCGGCCGCCTTCCCAGGCGAGGCGGCCACGATAGGCATGACCGCCGAAGTCGTGGGCGACGATCGGACCGTGGGCGAAGCGCGCATCGGCCCCCACCCTGGCTTGCGGCGCCGCTCCCACAGGACGCGCGGGGCGTCCCTGGGGGGCCGGGTGACCGCCCGGCGGCTGGCCGACCGGCCGCTCCTGTGCCGAAACGCTTGTCACGGCCAAGAGTGAGGCCAGCGAAAGGACCAATGTTGTCCGGCTGGACGCATTCATTCTCGCATACCCCCTTGTGGTTGACGCAATCTGGTCGGTCCGTGCCCGAACCCGCGAACGTCGATGCACGGCATTGCTGCCATAGCAGCCAGCTTTTCGCGCTTTGTCTTGTTACAAATAAGCAAGATCGCGACAATTTTGCGTCTCGAAGTTTCAGATTTTGCTTGCGAATCCGTCTTCCACCGGCCTCAGCGCGCCGGCTCGATGACATTGCAATTGGTGCGGCCGCTCATGACGCAGTCCTGCAGTTTGCTGGCGGCGGTCAGGTCGTGCGCCAGCCAAATCCCGATTGCGAGCAACACAATGGCGATCAGGAGACCGGCGATTGCGCCGCGCTGGCTATCGCCGCCTCGAGGACCAGGTTGGCGATCGGGCGTGGGGCCTGGCTGGCGGCCTGGGTTGGGGTCTGGTTCGCGTTCAGCCATGGTCGAGATCCGACGCCTCCGCTGCATCATCCGTCTCTAGATAGACATGCAGGGGCAGGAATGGCCAGCCGTCCCTCCGCTCGGCTGGAGCAAGCGTCGCCGAGCTTCGACCGACCGCTCTCGCCTCAGGCCCGGATTACGACCTTCGGGAGCCGGCGCGCAAGCTCTGCCGTACCGGCGCGGGCGTGACTTGGGTGCAGCTGGTCAGAAACGCGGTGTGGGTACATTTCCAGTCGCTGCCCAAGACGGGATCAGCGACCTCCTTCGGGTAACTCAATACAATCGAGACCAGGGCCACGGTGGAAACCAGTGCGACGGCCAATGCCAGGAGCCGGCGCGTGCGGGACGGAGCGGTCATGGCCAAAACTCCTCTATGGCTGCGGGGACCATAGGGTCGCCGGTACCCAAGCGCTTGTGAATCAAATCACAATCGGAGCGATTTCTTATGCCCGTCCTGCAATCATGGCAGTGGAATTGCAACGCGTGACGCTGTACACCGTGCGCCCAATTGCCCGGGCATCGGCTTTGGATTTGCGATGCGCGAGTCAATTTTTGTAAACCCAACAAGCGAACAAGAAGCGAAAGTGAGACAAGGTCCGAGCGATGAGCGGATTTAAGGAACCCGGCTTTACAGATCGGCAGAAAGCCGCCTTAGAGGCACGCCGAAATCTTCTCAAGAAATTCCGCGACCAGCCCGGCCCCGACGATCCCGAGGTCGCGCGCCGCCGTGCCGAGCGTGAGGCGGCCGCCGCAAACCGCGAGCGCCTGAGGCAGGAGCGTGAGGCTGCGAAGCTGGAAGCGAAGCGCCGCGAGGAGGAAGCGGCCGCTGCGGAAGCCACCCGTATCGAACGCGAGAAACAAGAGGAAGAGGAACGTCAGGCGGCGCTGCTCGCGGAGCAGAAGGCCAAGCGGGACGCCCGCTATGCTGCGCGCAAGGCCCGCGGCGGCAAGAAGAGATAGAGCCCGCCCCCGCCCTTTCCGCCCTCAGGCCGAGCGAAGGTCGTTGCGATCCGAACCAATCGGGCATGGCGCCGAGAGCACCATGCCCGATTGACCTTGGGCGATCGAGCTTGGGACGATCAGTTCTTCTTCATCATCCCGTCATCTTTCTTCATGCTGTCGTGGGACATGCCGTCGTCCTTCTTCATGCCGTCATGGGACATCGTGTCCTTCTTCATGCTGTCCTTGGCCATTGAATCCTTGGCCATTGAATCCTTGGACATGGTGTCCTTCTTCATGTCGTCTGCAAAGGCGGCGGGGGCGAACGCCAGGCCGAGGGAAACAGCTGCAGCCGAGACGGCAAGCGTGAAGCGGGTGCGAATGGTCATGATGGTCATCCCTTCAAAGAGCTGGTGGAGGTTAAGCGACTGATGCCGCCTTCCTGCTCGACGCTCCGCCTTGCGCGTTTGTTACGGAACCCTCCGAAAATTTCTCCACGCCGCGGCTTTGGCGCTGCTTTTCTGCTGAATCGACACAATTTCGCCCGTGAATGTCGTGTTATTGCGCATGCAACGCATCCTTAAGGATTGGGCAGGGATGTGCAGTGCAATAAATGTTGCGCCTGTAGCGGCAACACGCAAACCGGCTTTCCGACCCGCCTCGGTCTGTTATCAGACCAGAGCAATTCGGTCGGATCTCAGGTAGGGTGGCGCGCCCAAGACCGGCTTTCAAGAACCCAATCAAAGGTTGAACAGGGGATCACTGTCATGCTCACTCGCCGTCATCTCATCACCTCGGCGCTCGCCGCGCCGGTCATCCTGCGCCTCGGCACCGGCACTGCCAAAGCCGCAACCACGCTGAAGATCTCGCATCAGTTCCCTGGCGGCACGATCGACAAGGGCGACTTCCGTGACCGCCTCTGCCGGATGTTTGCCGCGGAAGTTGCAAAACGAAGCGGCGGCGACATCAACGCCGAAATCTATCCCAACTCCTCGCTGATCAAGACCAATGCGCAGTTCTCGGCGATGCGCAAAGGCGCGCTCGACATCAGCCTCTATCCGATGCCCTATGCCGGCGGCGAATTGCCCGAAACCAATATCGGCCTGATGCCGGGGCTGGTCGCCACCTACGACCAGGGGATGCGCTGGAAGAAGGAACCGGTCGGCAAGGCGCTTTCCGACTTCCTTGCGGACAAGGGCATCCTCCTGCTCACCTGGGTCTGGCAGGCCGGCGGCGTCGCCAGCCGTTCGCGCGCGATCGTCGCGCCCGAGGACGCCAAGGGCATGAAGGTGCGCGGCGGCTCGCGCGAAATGGACATGGTGCTGCAGACCGCCGGCGCCTCCGTGCTCTCGGTGCCCTCGAACGAAATCTATCAGGCCATGCAGACCGGTGCCTGCGATGCCGGCATCACCTCCTCGACCAGCCTGATCTCGTTCCGGCTCGAGGAAGTCTCGAAGGCGCTGACCTCGGGCGCCGGCGCCTCCTATTGGTTCATGCTGGAGCCGCTGATGATGTCGAAGAGCAACTTCGACGCCCTGCCGGCGAATCACAAGGACATCATCCTTGCGGTCGGCGCGGAGCTCGAGGCCTTCGGCCGCCAGGGCGCGCAGGCCGACGATATCGAGGTCGCCAAGGTCTATGAAAAGGCCGGCGCCAAGGTCGCGCCGCTTGATCTGGCGACCGTCAGCAAATGGCGCGACATCGCCCGCGACACCGCCTGGAAGGACTACGGCGCCAAGACCGCGACCTCAGCCAACCTGCTCAAGCTCGCGTCCAACGTCAGCGCATGATGCACGCCCCGGGCTCGGCTCGTGACGATGCCGCAGAACAGACGGCCAGCGGCAATTCGCTGCTGGCCGCGCTCGCCCGCGCGCTCTCGCTCATCAACACCATCATCGTGGTGTTCGCGGCGCTGGCACTGATCGCTGCCTGCGGCATCCTGAGCTACAGCGTGATCGGGCGGGCGCTGTTTCAGGCCGCCAATTACTGGCAGGACGAGGCTGCGGTGTTCCTGCTGGTCGGCGCCACGTTCATGACGGCGGCTTATGTGCAGTCGCAGCGCGGCCATGTCTCGATCGAGGCCTTTGTCGGCCTGCTGTCGCCGCTCGCCAACCGCATCCGGCTCTGGCTGGTCGATGTCGCGAGTCTTTTGTTTTGCGCCTTCTTCACCTGGAAATCCTGGACGCTCACCCAGGAAGCCTATGTCGACGGCCAGGTATCCAACTCAATGTGGTCGCCGCCGCTGGCGATACCTTACGGCCTGATGGCCTGCGGCATGACGCTGCTGTGCCTGCAGCTCTTGCTGCAGATCATCATGCCGCTTGCGGGAGCTTCGCGCCGATGAGCGTGTTTGGAATTGGCGTGAGCTACGGGCTCGCAACGCTCGTGGCGATGTTCTCGGGCATGCCGATCGCCTTTGCCCTTGGCGCCGTCGCGGTGGTGTTCATGGGCATCTATATGCCGCACGCCTCTCTCGATACGGTGACCGAGAACGTCTATGAGGAGATGGCCTCGATCACGCTGCTGTCGATCCCGCTCTTCATCCTGAAGGGCGCGGCGATCGGCCGTTCGCGCGCGGGACAGGACCTTTATTCCGCACTCCATGCCTGGCTGCACCGCATCCCCGGCGGGCTCGGTGTCGCCAACGTGTTCGCCTGCGCGCTGTTTGCGGCAATGGCCGGCTCATCGCCCGCGACCTGCTCGGCGATCGGCTCCGCCGGTATTCCGGAAATGCGCAAGCGCGGCTATTCCGGCGGCTTTGCGGCCGGCATCATCGCCGCCGGGGGCACGCTCGGCATCCTCTTGCCGCCTTCGATCACCATGATCCTGTTCGCGGTCGCCGCGGAGAAATCATTGGGACGATTGTTCCTCGCCGGTATCGGCCCGGGGCTGCTCCTGGTTTCGCTGTTCGGCATCTATGCCGTGATGCGTTTCCGCCGCGAATATCAGATCGCAGAGCTCGCATATGAAAAGGGCGGCACAGCCTCCCCCATTCTCAACAAGGACGAGTTCACGCTGGCCGAGCGCTTCAGCGTGCTGCCGCGCGTCATTCCGTTCGTGCTGCTCCTGACCGGCGTAATGATCGCGCTCTATGGCGGCTATGCCACGCCGTCGGAAACCGCCGGTCTCGGCGGCCTGCTCGCGCTGGCGCTGATCGCCATGATCTACGGCGTCTGGCGGCCGACGGATCTGGCGCCGATCCTGACCTCGACTATCCGCGAATCCACCATGCTGATGCTGATCATCGGCATGTCGCTGCTCTATTCCTATGTGATGAGCTACCTGCACATCTCGCAGTCGGCGGCGGAAGCGATCGTCGCCATGCACCTGCCGCGCTGGGAGTTGCTGTTCGCGATCCTCGTCCTGGTCGTCGTGCTCGGCTTTTTCCTGCCCCCGGTCTCGATCATCCTGATGACCGCGCCGATCATCCTGCCGCCCCTGAGGGCAGCGAATTTCGACATCATCTGGTTCGGCGTCATCATGACCATCGTGATGGAGATGGGCCTGATCCACCCGCCGGTGGGGCTGAACATCTTCGTCATCAGGAACGTCGCGCCGGACATCCCCCTGCGCGAGGTGATCTGGGGCACCCTGCCGTTCGTGCTTCTGATGATGGGCGCCGTGCTCGTGCTGTGCCTCGTGCCGGAGATCTCGACGCTTCTGCCGAACATGGTGATGGGGCCGGACGGGGGAAGGTGACGTTGTAGGGTGGGCAAAGCGAAGCGTGCCCACCAGTCCGAGTCCTTGATGCGAATGGTGGGCACGGCGCAAGCGCGCCTTTGCCCACCCTACACAATCTACGTATTCGCCCGTCGCTTCTTCGCATTCAGCGCTGCCGCCACGCGGCTGACCGGCGAGTGCCCGAGCAAGCGGCAGATGTCGTTCGTCGCAACCAGCAGCCTCTCCATGTCGACGCCGGTCCTGATGCCCATACCTTCGAGCATGTAGACCACATCCTCGGTCGCGACATTGCCGGTAGCGCCAGGCGCATAGGGACAGCCGCCGAGACCGCCGGCGGCGGAATCGATCACACGGACGCCCTGCTCCAGGCCCGCATAGAGATTGGCCAGCGCCTGGCCGTAGGTATCGTGGAAATGCATCTCGAGCTTTGCGACAGGCACATGCGCTGCAACAGCACGAAGCATGTGCTTTGCCTTCAGCGGCGTGCCGACGCCGATGGTGTCGCCGAGCGAGATCTCGTAGCAGCCGAGGTCCCATAGCTGCTTTGCCAGCTCAGCAACCGCCTGCGGCTTGATCTCGCCGTCGAACGGACAGCCGAGCACGCAGGAGATATAGCCGCGCACCGGCACGCCATCCTGCTTGGCGCGCGCCAGCACCGGCTTGAAACGCTCGATCGAATCCGCAATCGAGCAATTGATGTTGGCGCGCGCAAAGCCTTCCGAGGCTGCGGCGAACACCGAGACCACCTTGGCGCCGGCGGCGCGGGCAGCGTCATAGCCCTTTTCGTTCGGCACCAGCACATGGAATTCGGCACCCGCGAGGTGGCTCACGCCGCGCAGCACCTCATCGGACCCGACCATCTGCGGGATCGCCTTTGGCGAGACGAAGGCGCCGACCTCGACGGTCTTCAGCCCGGCATCGACCAGCCGCTCCACAAAGGCGATGCGATCAGTGACGCTGACGGGCGTCCTCTCATTCTGCAGGCCGTCGCGCGGCCCCATCTCAATGATCCGGATGGTCTCGCTCATGATGCTCACTCGCCGCTCGGCTCGACCTCGGCCAGCTCGACGCCTTCCTGCACGATATCGCCGACCTTGCACTTGATGGCCTTCAGGATGCCCGCAAAGGGCGCGCGCAGGGTCTGCTCCATTTTCATCACCTCGAGCGTGAGGATGGCCGCCCCTTTCTCGAGCTGAGCCCCCTCCTCCGCCAGCACCGCAACCACGGTGCCCGGCAGCGGCGCCACGATCTTGTCCTCGCCGGTCTGCTCCTCGGTCTCGCCGCCGAACGGATCGACCCAATGCAGCTCGAAGCGGCCGTTGCGGGTGCGCAGGTACAGCTCGTGGCCCTCGATGATGGCCGCGATTGGCGTCTTCACGCCATCGAGCGTGAGATCAAAGCCGGCATGCTCGAATGGACTCGCCGCGAAGGAAAGCTCACGCTCGCCCACGACAAGCGTCGCCGGGCCGTTGCCATAGCGCAGCATCACCTTCTGCTCCGCGCCATGCCCCTGCCGGAACGCAAACACCCGCTCGCGGCGGCCAACCGGCTGCCAACCAAAGGTCTGCCAGGGCGAATGCGCCTCGGCCTTGGCGGCTCTTGCCTCTTCGCCGAGGAGCGCAGCCACGGCGGCGCAAAGCTCGAGTTCGCCGGCCGGCGGCACAGCCGCCGTCAGCGCCTTCAGCTCGCGCTCGATGAAGCCGGTGTCGATCGCATTGGCCGCGACGTTCGAATGCGTGATCAGGGCGGAGAGGAAGGGGATGTTGGTGACGACACCGCGGACATCGGTCTGCTCCAGCCCACGGTTGAGCCGCTCGATTGCGGCCTCGCGTGTCGGCGCCCATGCAATCATCTTGGCCAGCATGGCGTCGTAGTACGGCGACACTGCATCGCCGCTGCGATAGCCGGCATCGATGCGCAGACCGTTGGTCTCGTCAGGAACATGCCAGGTGCGGATCTGGCCGACCGAGGGCATGAAATTCTTCGCCGGATTCTCGGCATAGACGCGCGCCTCGATGGCGTGGCCGTTCAGCCTGATCTGATCCTGTTTGAGCGGCAACGCCTCGCCAAAGGCGACGCGCAATTGCCATTCGACCAGGTCGATGCCGGTGATCAGCTCGGTCACGGGATGCTCGACTTGAAGGCGCGTGTTCATCTCGATGAAGAAGACGTCCTTGCCGTCGGAGACGAACTCGATAGTGCCGGCGCCGACATAGTTGACCGCTCCCGCCGCTTTCCGCGCGGCCGCGCAAACGGCCTCACGCTGGGTGGCGTTCAGCGTCGGCGACGGCGCTTCCTCGATCACCTTCTGATGCCGCCGCTGCAGGGTGCATTCGCGCTCGAACAGCGACAGCAGATTGCCATGGCTGTCGCCGATGACCTGCACCTCGATATGCCGGGGATTGTCGACATATTTCTCGATCAGCAGGCGATCGTCGCCAAAGGCGGCTTTCGCCTCGCGCTTGGCGCTGGTGATCGCCGCCGCAAGCTCGGACGCCGCACGCACGATGCGCATGCCGCGGCCGCCGCCGCCGGCGGACGCCTTGACCAGCACGGGAAAGCCGATCCGCTCGGCTGCGTTCGACAGCGTCGCCTCGTCCTGCGCCTCGCCGTGATAGCCCGGCACCAGCGGCACGCCGGCCTTCTCCATCAGCGCTTTCGAGCCCGACTTCGAGCCCATCGCGGTCATCATCGCAGCTGTTGGGCCGACCAAGACGATCCCCGCAGCCGCGCAGGCCTGCGCAAATTCCGCGTTCTCCGACAGGAAGCCGTAACCGGGATGGACGGCCTCGGCGCCGGTTTTCCGCGCGGCCTCAAGGAGCCGCTCCACATTGAGATAGCTGTCACGGGCGCGGGCAGGCCCGAGCAGCACGGCCTCATCGGCCATCTCGACATGCAGGGCGCCGCGGTCGGCCTCGGAATAGACGGCAACCGTGCGCAGGCCCATGCGGCGAGCGGTGCGGATGACGCGGCAGGCGATCTCGCCGCGGTTGGCGATCAGAAGGGTGCGGAAGCGACGGTACATGTTGGAGCGGTCCATCGTCACATCCTGAACAGGCCAAATTTCGTGGGTTCGATCGGCGCATTCGCTGCCGCTGACAGGCCGAGGCCGAGCGCGAGCCTTGTGTCAGCGGGATCGATCACGCCGTCGTCCCAGAGCCGCGCGGTGGCGTAATAGGGATTCCCCTGGCTTTCATATTGGGCGCGGATCGGCGCCCTGAACTTGTCTTCCTCATCGGTCGACCAGCTCTCGCCCTTGGCCTCGATATTGTCGCGCCGCACCTGGCTCAGCACCATGGAGGCCTGCTCGCCGCCCATCACCGAGATGCGCGCGTTCGGCCACATCCACAGGAAGCGCGGGCTGTAGGCGCGGCCGCACATACCATAATTGCCGGCGCCGTAGGAGCCGCCGATCACGACGGTGAATTTCGGCACGCCCGCCGTCGCAACCGCAGTCACCAGCTTGGCGCCATCCCGCGCAATGCCGCCGGCCTCATATTTCCTGCCGACCATGAAGCCCGTGATGTTCTGCAGGAACACCAGGGGAATGCCGCGCTGACAGCACAGCTCGATGAAATGGGCACCTTTCAGCGAGCTCTCGCTGAACAGGATGCCGTTGTTGGCGATGATGCCGACCGGATAGCCCCAGATATGGGCGAAGCCGCAGACCAGGGTCTGACCATAGAGCTTCTTGAACTCATCGAACTCCGAGCCGTCGACAATGCGGGCGATGATGTCACGCACATCGAACGGCTTGCGGCCGTCGACCGGCACCACGCCGTAGATTTCCTGCGCCGGAAACAGCGGTTCGCGCGGGGGACGCATATTCAGCACATTATGCCGCGGCGGCTTCAAAGTGGCGACGATCTTGCGCGCAATGCCGATCGCATGCGCATCGTTCTGGGCGTAGTGGTCGGTGACGCCTGATTGCCGCGAATGCACGTCGGCGCCGCCGAGCTCTTCGGCGCTGACCACCTCGCCGGTCGCAGCCTTCACCAGCGGCGGTCCGCCCAGGAAGATGGTGCCCTGGTTGCGCACGATGATGCTCTCGTCCGACATCGCCGGCACATAGGCGCCGCCTGCGGTGCAGGAGCCCATGACAATGGCGATCTGGGGAATGCCGAGCGAAGACAGCTGCGCCTGGTTGTAGAAGATACGGCCGAAATGCCGCTCGTCGGGAAAGATCTCGTCCTGCATCGGCAGGAAGGCGCCGCCGGAGTCCACCATGTAGACGCAGGGAAGATTGTTCTGGCGCGCCACGTCCTGCGCGCGCAGATGCTTCTTCACCGTCATCGGATAATAGGTGCCGCCCTTGATGGTGGCATCATTGGCGACGATGACACATTCGCGGCCCGCGATCCGCCCGACTCCGGTGACAATGCTCGCAGAATGCACGTCACCGCCATAGAGGCCGTGCGCCGCAAGCGGCGACAGCTCAAGGAAAGCGGTGCCGGGATCGACCAGCAGGTCGACGCGCTGGCGCGCCAGCATCTTGCCGCGCGCGGTATGGCGCGCCCGCGACGCCTCGCCACCGCCGCCAGCGACGGTGTCGAGCTTGTCGCGCAGCTCCGCGACGAGGCCGCGCATGCTCTCGGCATTGCGAGCGAAATCGGACGATGTTGGATCGATGGTGGAATGAAGCGTCATGATCGGCGTTTTCTTCTGATGCTAGAGAGCCGTTGGGCGCAACGTATACTCCGTCATTCCGGGATGGTCCGACGGACCAGACCCGGAATCTCGAGAATCCGGGTTCGGTGCTTCGCACCGCCCCGGAATGACGGAGAAAACCGGGTAGCCTGACAGGCCTATCATCCTTGCCGGCATGTTGTCCTCCCGTTCCGGTTCAGCCGTTCGGCGAGTCCGTCCTGGAATTAAACAATCATACGTTTTTTAATTATGATCTCAAGCAGAGAATTTCCGGCTTGAATTTTGCCCAATAGAATATTGATTTTGCTGCCATTTCGTGACACGAATATACGATCGATCGCTCGTTTTCAGGCTCGGGTCGGCCCCCTCTTGAGGCTCCATGTCACGCACCATCGGCTCACACGGCCCGACGACGCTGGAGGCGATCCGGAAAGCGGGTCTGCGCCTGATCTTCGAACATGGCTATGAGGCGATGAGCCTGCGCCAGCTCGCCTCCGAAGTCGGCATCCAGGTGGGCTCGCTCTACAACCACATTTCGACCAAGCAGGAGCTGCTGTTCGATCTGGTGCAGGACCACATGAACGAGCTGTTACGCCAGCTCGATTCAGCGCTTGAAGAAAAGGACGGGCCGACCGAGCGGCTGCGCGCCTTTGTCGCCTTCCATGTCGGCTATCATATGACCCGCAAGCGCGAAGTCTTCATTGCCAATTCGGAGCTGCGCAGTCTCGACTCCAAGAACTACCAGGCGGTGGTGGCGCTGCGTAGCGCCTATGAGGGGCGGCTGTCGGATATCTTGAGCCACGGTGTCGCGCGCGGCGTGTTCGAGGTTGTCGACGTCCAGGTCGCGACCTTTGCCATCCTTTCGCTGTTGACCGGGATCTGCAACTGGTACCGGCCGGGCGGACGGCTGACCAGAGAGGCGATCATCGCCGCGCATGAAAAGCTCGTGCTATCAGGCGTGGCGCCCTCTGCTATACCTGCGCCCGCACGCGGCAAACGCAAGCCGCTTCGGAGCGTCCCGGCCGGCTAGCCGGTCCATTCACGAGGCAATCATGACCGGGCGGGAAGGTCTGGACGCAATCGATCTGCGCATCGTCTCCGAGCTGCAGAAGGATGGCCGCCTGCCCCACAACGAGCTGGCGAACCGGGTCGGCATCTCCCATCCGAACTGCCTGCGGCGGGTCCGCGCACTGCGCGCCCGCGGCATCATCCGGACCATCCGCGCGACCATCGACGAGCGCGCGTTGGGCTATGAGGTCGCCTCGTTCGTGGCGATCCAGCTCTCCAGCCAGAACCAGGCGGCACTGGCTGCGTTCGAGGCGGCGATTGCGGCACTCCCGCTGGTCCAGCAATGCTGGCGGATCTCGGGAGACGCAGACTTCCTGCTCAAATGCGTCGCACCCAGCGTCGAGGAGATGAGCCGCCAGCTCCGGCTGTTTGCCGCCCTGCCCGAGGTTCGCACCATCAGGAGCTTCCCGGTGCTCGGCGTCTCCAAGGATGCGCTGCTGCCAATCCCGGGCGGGCCGGCCGCGGCCAGCCCGTCGGGCTAACTCGGTCGAGATTGCCGGCTCAGCGCGCCCAAGTTGCGTCCAATCTTAGTGCGTCCAGGGCTCGGCGCGGCGGAACGCAAAATTGTCGGCATAGGCAATCTGCCGGTGCAGCGATTCCTTCGGCTCGATCACCTGGTAGGGAATGCCCTTGCGCTCGCAATAGGCAATCGCCTCGTCCTTGGTGTCAAAGCGCAGCGTCAGCTGCTGCTTCATGTCGGACGACGAGGTCCAGCCCATCAGGGGCTCGATCGCGCGCGGCTGCTCCGGCTCATAGTCGAGCTGCCATTCCTTGGTCTTCGCCCTGCCGGATTGCATGGCGTTCTTGGCGGGCTTGAATATTCGTGCGGTCATGGAAGGTCGGGACCCCCTGGAAAGGCTGACTTGATGGGCGTTCAGGAAACGTCCAAGATAAGGTACGGAGTCACCAACAAACGATCTGCCGGTGATTCCCCAACCTGGGATGTTCCTTCGGACCGGTATAGTCATTATGCTGCGCTGTGACAATCGCGACACGGCCGTGTGACATTCTCGGGCGGGACGGCTCCCGGTGCACTTTTCCAAAAACGGTTCAAATCCCGAAACGCTCCCAAAAGCCCCATGAAAATCAACGCAGTGCTACCCGACAAAGGACGCGACCTCCGGCTCGACCTGTTCCGCGGTATTGCGAACTGGGCGATCTTCCTGGATCACATCCCCGACAATGTCGTGAACTGGATCACCACCAGGAACTGGGGCTTCTCCGACGCCGCTGACCTGTTCGTCTTCATCTCCGGCTACACGGCGTCCTTTGTCTATGCGCGCATGATGATCGAGCGCGGCTTCATCGTGGGCGCGACGCGGCTGACCAAGCGGGTGTGGCAGCTCTATGTCGCCCACATCATCCTGTTCGTGATCTATATTGTCGCGATCAGCTTCCTAGCGCGACGCTTCATGGATTCGGAGCTGATCAACGAGTTCAACGTGGCGGGCCTCGTCGACCATGCCACCGAGACGCTCGGCCAAGGGCTGCTGCTCAAGTTCAAGCCGGTCAACCTCGACGTGCTGCCGCTCTACATCGTGCTGATGGGATTCTTCCCGCCGGTACTATGGTTCATGCTGCGCCAGCCTGACGTCACCATGATCGCCTCGCTGGTGCTGTGGCTGGTGGCGCGTCATTTCGGCTGGAATTTCACCGCCTATCCGGCCGGCACCTGGTATTTCGATCCCTATTGCTGGCAGGTGGTGTTCGTGTTCGGCTCGTGGTGCGCGCTCGGCGGCGCCAAACGCGCGGCCTGGATCATCAATTCAAAGCCCGCGCTCTATTTCGGCGTCGCCTATCTGATCTTTGCAATGATCATGACCATGGCGGGCCGCTTCTCCGATTTCGGCGCGCTGTTCCCGAACTGGCTGTATTCGGCCTTCAACCCCAACGACAAGACCTATATGGCGCCCTATCGCTTCCTGCATTTCATTGTCATTGCGATGCTGGTGGTGCGCTTCATCCCGAAGACCTGGCCGGCGCTGGAGTGGAAGGGATTTGATCCCGCCATCGTCTGCGGCCAGCAATCGCTGGCAGTGTTCTGCGTCGGCGTCTTCCTGTCCTTTGTCGCCCATTTCGTGCTGAGCCTGAGCTCGGGCTCGCTGTTCGCCCAGATCGTGGTCAGCCTGGCCGGCATCTGCATCATGACGACCGTGGCCTATTACATCTCGTGGTCGAAACGTCAGGACAAGCCGGCCAAGGTGCCGGCGCCGAAGCCTGCCGAAGCCAAAGCGACCGAGGCCAAGGCGCCGGAGCCCAAACCGGCGTAAGCCGGCCTTCAGGAACCGCCCTTGCCTTTCGGTTTCTTGCCGAGCAGTTGGCCGCGCGAGGAGATGCCGCCCCAGGAGGCGGACCAGGCGAGCGCCGCGTCCGCATAGGCTTCACCGCCGCGGTCGACGGCGGCCTTGGTGCGCCGGCCCTGCAGCGCGAACATCGCGCCTTGCGGATCGATGCAGCGCGCGGCCCAGTTGCCGTCCCAAAGCTCGATCGGCCCCTGTGCGATCGTCCCGCCGCCGGCCTTCACCTGATTCATCGCATCATCGAGATCGGCGACCTCGAAATAATACAACCAGAACGGCACAGGCGCGGCGGCAAATTTGGTGAATATGCCGCCGAGCGTGCGCCCGCCGGCGGCGAAGAGTTCATAGGAGTCCACCAGCGCCTGTTCGGCTTGCCCCTTCTCCCAACCGAACAGCGCACTGTAGAAGCCAAACGCCGCCTTGCCTTCAGCGGCCAGAAGCTCGTGCCAGCCGACCCGCCCGGACGGACCCGCCTCGCTCGCTCCGCCCGTCTCGTATTTCAGCCCGGTGACCAGCGCCAGCGTCGCCGTCTGCGGATCCGCCACCACTGCGATGCGGCCGATATTGCTATCCGTCGGCGGCACATAGACAGTCCCGCCCAGTGCTTTCAGCCGGTCAGCCGTGGCATCCACATCCCGCACCGCGACATATCCGACCCAGCGTGGCGTCGCGCCTTTTTTTCGTCCGTCCAGCGGCAGCTCCATCAGCCCGGCGACCGGCATCTCGGCTGTGCTGAAAAGCCGATAGGCGAATTGCGGCGTGGAGGCGTCGCGCACGGTCCAGCCGAGTACCTTCGCGTAAAAGGTTTCTGCGGCCCGCAAGTCGGTTGTCAGCAGCTCGTACCAAGCGAAGGCAGCGGTATCATCGACCATTCAAACTCCTCCGATCGCCTCGACAAACAAAGGCCGCACGCATCGCAACATCGCCTTCTTGAAGACACGAGATTCATCGCCTTGTTCATTGCAGCGTTAATCAACATGAATAGGAAGTGAATATGTAACAACGACTTAGTGAAGCTATCACGCTTGCGCGACGGATCGACGCAGCGTAGGATTTCATTACTGGAGTCCCACACAGTTCTAGAAAGTTTATGGAGGTTGCGACGATGTCACGGGTGAAACAAGCTTCTACGCGGAAGCGCATCACCAAAGCCGCCGCAGTGCCGGCTCTGGGTGCCGCTGGACTTGGCCTTTCGCTGGCGGGGAGCGCATCCGCATCCACGCTGCCGACAGCAGACGTCTCTCAGTCGCTTGATAATCTCGCCAATCAGCGCTTCGTGCTTGGCGAAGAAGAAATTGCCGATGTGAGCCTCGCGACCTTCCATCTCTTCGACAAGGAGACTGGCAAGAGCGGCGGCGTGCAGCAGATGGCCTGGGGTTGCCGTTGTGGCGGCTGCCGTGGCTGTCGCGGCTGTGGCTGCCGCGCCTGCCGTTGCGGCGGTTGCGGAGGCTGCGCTGGCTGCTGTGCGTCGTGGGGCGTCTGCCGCTTCTGCTAAAGCTGGCGGCGCCTTCCGATTGCACATCAACGCGCAGAGAGTTTTGTTGGCCGGGATCGATTGTCGACCCGGCCAATTCTTGCGCAATGACATGTCGGCTTGCTTTGCTATTGCTTCGCATCTCGCTCTTTATCCGCGTTGTGCGGACTGGCCGGCCAATGCGGGCCTTATTTCCTTCCCAATCAAAAGCTGCTTGAGAGGATGATGGATCGCCTGTCCCGGCCGCTCCATTCGCAATCTGACGCCCTGCTCTCAAGACAACCTCGCGTGCTGACCTCATGATCGCCAAACGCAAGACCAAAGCTGCAAAGAAGGCCCCGAACAAGCTCGCCACGAAGACCGCCAAGAAAGCGAGCGCGGCGAAAAAGAGCGCGCCGCAGCGCGCCAAGGACGCGCTGCAATTCGCGCCGAACTTCACGGCCTACGTTCTTCCCGACAACGTCGTCTGCCTCTATTCCGAGGACCGCAAATTCTTCCTGCATGGTGAGCTCTACGTGGCGGTGGCGCGGGCGATCGGCGATCGCGGCAAAGGCGCGCGACAGCTTGTGGCCGAGCTCGGCAAGACATTCCCGGCCGAGCAGGTCGAGGAAGCGATCAAGCGCATGATCGAGCGCCGCTATCTCGTCACGTCTTCGCAGACCTTCGCAGCGCCCGTGGCCGGCTATTGGGCGAGCCTTGGGCTAGCGCCTGAAGCCGCCGCGGACGCGTTGAAAAAATGCCGCGTCCGCATCGAGGCGATCGATGTCGACGGTCCCAAGGAGCTGAGTGCAGCCCTGCGCGAGCGGGGCGTGAACGTGGTCAAGAGTGGCGCGGCCGACCTCACGGTCACGCTGGTCAACGACTATCTGGAGCGGCGGCTCGCCGAGCTCAATAAGGAGCGCGTGAGCAACAAGACACCCTGGATGCTGGTTCAGCCCTCGGGCGTCTTCCCGCTGGTCGGGCCCGTCTTCAATCCGCCTGACAGCGCCTGCTGGAGCTGCCTGTTCGACCGCATGATCCGCAACCGCGAGATCAAGGGCTTTCTCGAGCGTGGTTCTGCGGAGCCCGTCGCGGTCTCGCCGCTGACGCGCCAGACCTTCGGCCAAAGCGCCATCGAGTTTGCCGCGAACGAGATCGCCAAGGCCATCGCCTCCGGCTACCGCACCGATCTCAGCGACCACATCGCAAGCTTCGACCTGTTGGGCTCGACGGTCGCGCGCCACCATGTGGCCAAGCGCCCGCAATGCCCGCATTGCGGCTCGAAGAAGCTGCAGAATCCGCGCCGCAGTCCGAAGCCGGTCGAGCTCGGGCCCGGCGCCAAGCTTGTCATGACCAGCGGCGGCTATCGCACAGTCACCTCGCAGGCGACAGTTGCGCGCTATCGCAAGCATGTCAGCCCCCTCACCGGCGTGGTCAAGAAGCTGGAGCGCATCGAGGCCAACCTGCCGCTCAACACCAATTTCTTTGCCCAGCACAATTTCTCCGCGCCCGCCCACAGCGTCGACCAGCTGCGGTCGGGTCTGCAGGGCGGCAGCTTCGGCAAGGGCTCGACGGTCGAGCAGGCCGAGGCGAGCGCGCTGATGGAGGCGATCGAGCGCTACTCCGGCATCTACCAGGGCGATGAGATCAGCACCTTGAAGCGGTTCACCGACTTCGCGCCCGGCGAAGCCATCATGCCCAACGACGTCCAGCATTTCAGCGAGG
The DNA here is from genome assembly GCA_035652015.1 of Bradyrhizobium sp. Lineage (GTDB taxonomy): Bacteria > Pseudomonadota > Alphaproteobacteria > Rhizobiales > Xanthobacteraceae > Bradyrhizobium. The sequence continues at coordinate 45,538 of DASREP010000049.1, forward strand.
AGCAATTCCGCACCCGGCTGGAGCACGTCCACGACGACTCCCAGCATCCGGTGCCGCCGCCGCTTGACCCCGAGGAGACAATCGAGTGGACGCCGGTATGGTCGCTGCGCGACCAGTGCTTTCGCTATCTGCCGACGGGACTGGAATATTTCTTCTACCGGGATGCCCACACGGATTCGAACGGCTGCGCCGCCGGCAATACGCTGGAGGAGGCGATCGTGCAGGGCTTCCTTGAGCTCGTCGAGCGCGATGCCTATGCGATCTGGTGGTACAATCAGGTGCAGCGCGCCGGGCTCGATCTCGACCAGTTCGACGATTCCTACGTCCGCGATCTGCGCAACCAGTTCACCGATGCCGGCCGCAAGGTCTGGGTGCTCGACATCACCAGCGACCTCGGCGTACCGACCTATGTCGCGATGATGCACTGGATGAGCGAGGGGCATGAGAACATCGAGTTCGGCTCCGGCGCGCATTTCGACCGTCGCATCGCACTGTTGCGCGCGCTCACCGAGCTGAATCAGTTTTTGGCCATCGGCATGATGGGCGGCGCCAGTGGCGAGAAGCCGTCGCTTGACGGCGTCACGCCGCTCAAGCTCGACAACTATCCGTTCCTGCTTCCGGCAGCCAACCCGATCGTGCCGCCGGCGCCGGGGCTGAAGCTCTCCGACAACAGCCGCGGTCAGGTCGAGAACTGCGTCGAGGTCGCCCGGCAAGCCGGCTATGATTTCCTGGTGCTGGACCAGACCCGGCCTGATGTCGGCGTGTCCGTGGCGCGGGTGACCGTGCCGGGCCTGCGCCATTTCTACAAGCGCTTCGGGCCCGGCCGCCTCTACGACATTCCCGTCAAGCTCGGCCTGCTCGATCGCCCGCGGCTTGAGAGCGAACTGACGCCGTTCCTGCCTCACACCTGACGGGAGCGGTCCTTGCGCGCACCCAAGACCACGAAGACAAAGACGACAAAGACCAAGCCGGCCAAGTCCAGGCCGTCAAAGACAAGGCCGGCGCGAAAGCCCGCGCCGCTGGAGCTCAAGGTCCGTCTGAACGAGCGCGTCATGCTGCAGGCGCAGGGCGATGGTGCCCTCGCTGCGATGGTGGACTCCTATCCGGTCGAGCTCGGCCGCTTCAGCGCGCAAGTGCTCAAGCGCGCGCAAGAGCTGCGTGACGGCCTGCCGCTCGCGTCGTTCGCCGGAAAAAACGCGCTGGCCCAGGAGACCGCGGCTTTGGTCGGTCGGCTGGCGCGCCGCGGCCTTGTCGAATACCGGCTTGCACGCGGCACCAAGGATCTTGTCGTCATCGAGCCGCAGCTCGCGGATTACTGGCCGCGATTGCCAAAACTTCACGCCTCCGATCATCTCGTGCTGTCGCGCTTTGCGTATGTCCGGCGGCGCGCGGATGCGCTGGTGCTGGAATCGCCGCGCGCGGGCGCGCTGTTTCGGATTTGCGATCCCGCCGTGGCAAGCTGTCTCGCGGCGCTAGCTGTGCCGCAGAAGATCGCCACGCTGCAGGATCAGCGCGGCTTTCCAGGTCTCGAGCTGCTCGCCTTGCTCGCCGATTGCGAGATCCTGTTCACGCCGGAGCCCAACAGCGAGGGCTTGCGGGACAGCGAGGGCGATTCGAGCCTTGTGATGTGGGACTTCCACGATCTGTTGTTTCACACCCGCTCGACCGAAGGACGCCACGCCAACCCGCTGGGCGGGCTCTATCCCTATTTAGGCCAGCTGCCGCCGCTGCCGGCGGAGCGGCCTGCCTGGCCCGGCAAGACCATCGAGCTGAGCCCGCTGGCGGCGGAGCCGCGGACGGAGTTGCCGGTCGCAGCGCTGCTGCGCCAGCGCCATTCGGTGCGCGATTTCGACGCGGCGCAGCCGATCACGCTTCGTGAGCTCGCGCTATTTCTCGGCTCTGCGGCGCGCGTCACCTCGCGCTGGGAAAGCCCGGTCGATTTTGACGGCAGCGATGGGCCGCTCGTCTCCTATACGTCGCGGCCCTACCCCGCCGGCGGCAGCGCCTATGAGCTCGAATTGTACCTCGCAGTCGCCAATTGCGCCGACCTGCCGCGGGGCTTCTACCACTACGATGCCTCGAGGCATGCGCTGACCGCGATCGAGGTGGCCGATGCGCAGCTCAAGACGATGCTCGGCAGCGCGCAATTCGCCACCGGTGCTGAAAGCCCGCCTCAGGTGTTGATCACGATTGCTGCCCGCTTTGGCCGGCTGTCCTGGAAATATTCCGCCATCGCCTATTCGCTGGTGCTGAAGGATGTCGGCGTGATGATGCAGACGCTCTACATCGCCGCAACCGGCATGGACCTTGGCGGCTGCGCCATCGGCACCAGCAATATCGAGCTGTTCTCGAAGATGACCGGCCTGCCCTTCCATGTTGAAGGCCCGGTCGGCGTGTTCGCGCTCGGCCGCGAAGCGCCATCGGCGGTTTCGAGCGTCATGGACACCGGTTCCCGCGACGAAGACGCGTCAAAATGACAACCCAGCCGCCCGGCTGACCGCGCAAGCTTGCAGGGCAGGCCTGCATCCGACCGCGAGGCCATTTGATCCAGCGCAAAGACGAATATGCCCTTGTCGGGCTCTTGTACGTGCAGCGGATATTCCTTCCCCGGAAGCCGCCACATGACTTCAGGATGCTCCTGGAGGATGCTCTTGGGCATTCCCGGGAGCATCCATTTTATCTCGGGATTGGCCGCGCGGGCGTGGCCGTTGATTTGGCTCAAGCACCTTTCTGCTTTGTCGGGCAAGGTCGTCATCTCATTTCGAGAGCCGGCCGGGAACGCTCGTTTGCACGCAACGCAGGAGACCAGCAGCAAGACGCGCGTGGTCGTTCTCGCCTCCGCGATCTGGGCCGGCTCGATCTTCGCAAGCCGGCTGATCGGGCTCGTCCGCGAACAGATCATCGGCCGCACCCTCGGTGCGAGCCGGCAGGCGGATCTTTATTTCGCCAGCTTCACCTTGCCCGATTTTCTGAACTATCTGCTCGCCGCCGGCGCGCTCTCGATCGTCTTCATCCCGATCTTCCTCGCCCATCTCGAAAAAGGCGACGAGCAGCGCGCCTGGACCTCGTTCAGCGTGATCGCGAATTTCATCGTGCTGGTCGGCTCCGTGGGCATCGCGCTTTTGATGATCTTTGCGCGGCCGCTTGCGAACTGGGTTGCGCCGGGCTTTGCCGATCCCGCCGAGGTCGATACGCTGGTGCGCCTGACCCGCATCATCCTGCCCGCGCAGTTCTTCCATGTCATCGGCGGGCTGTTGTCGGCCGCGCTGCAGGCCCAGAATCTGCATGCGTTGCCGGCGCTGGCGCCGCTGGTTTATTCCGCCGCGATCATCGCGGGCGGGCTGGTCGGCGCCTGGTATCCGACGCTCGGCGCGGAAGGCTTTGCGTGGGGCGTGCTGCTCGGCTCGATCGCTGGCCCCTTCGCGCTGCCGCTCATCGGCTGCATCAGGACCAGGATGCGCTGGATGCCCGTGCTGTCGTTCCGCCATGACGACCTGAAGCGTTATTTGTGGCTGTCGCTGCCGATCATGATCGGCTTCTCCATCGTCATCGTGGACGAATGGATCGTGAAGAACCAGGCCTCCTATCTGGCGCCGGGGACCCTGGCCTACCTGCAATATGGCCGCACCCTGATGAAAGTCCCGATCGGCATCTTCGGCATGGCGGCCGGCGTCGCCTCCTATCCGACCTTGAGCGCGCTGGTCGCCAACGGCGCGATCGTGCAAGCCTATGAGCTGTTATGCCGCGCGGTGCGCGCCATGCTGCTGCTGACCTTCGCCGCGCAGGTGTGCCTGACGGTCGCGGGCTTCGAGGCCGTCGACATGATCTGGGGGCTGTTCGCCAACCGCTTCACGGCCGCCGATACCGCGGAGACGGCGACCGTGCTCGCCTATCTCTGCCTCGGCCTCGGCGGCTGGGCCGCACAGAGCCTGATTGCCCGCGGTTTCTACGCGCTCGGCAGCACGTGGCTGCCGACCATCGTCGGCACCATGATCGCGGCCGTCGCGGTGCCGCTCTATGTCCTGCTGCGCCGGCAGGACGGCGCGATCGGCCTGGCGATCGCAAGCTCGGTTGCGATCACCGTCTATGTGGCAGTGCTGGGCCTCCTGCAACGCCGGCGCTTTGAGCGGGAAGCCGCCGCGCAAGGCACCACGCTGAATGACACGCGCGGCATGCTCGGTGCCGTGCTGCGCATGGCTGCCGCCGCAATCCTTGCCTCAGGACTCGGCCTGTGGCTGCGCGGCCCGATCCTGCAATGGCTCCCCGGCATGACCCTCGCACCCGTGCTGCTGCGCGCCATGCTGTTGTGCGGCTTTGGTGTCAGCCTCTACGTCGCGCTGGTCTATCTCTTCGGCGTGCAAGACCTCGCGGAGCTCAAGGCGGTGCTGGCGCATCGGCTGCACGACTGGCGACATCTCGTCGAGCACGAGCACTAGCACCGCCCTGTTCAATTCTTCACCATATAAACCGGCGTTCGCAGCGTCAGCATGTAGGCCGGTTTCGGCACCCACATGATTTCGGCGGTGACACCGAACAGGCGGTTGTCATTGTCGTCCATGCGATCGAGGTCGAGCCGCAGCACCGGCTGGGTGAAGGATTGCACCGGCGTGAGGCGCAACAGCTCGGCGCCACCGAAATGTTGCACGCCGAGGCGGCCGGTGAGTTTCCAGTTGCTCGGCCATTGATAATAGCCGCCGACATAGAAGATGTCGCTCGGATGGACTCTGGCGAGCGCGGTGCCGATCTCGACGCGCGTGTCCTGTACGCCGGCAAGCAGCCCGCGCGTCTCATCCTCGTCGAGCGCATAGTCGAATTCGAGGATATTGGTGAAGGTGGTGCTGGCCAGCGTGTTGTTGGGGATGGATTGGGTGTAGGTCGACTGCCAGGTGATGGTCGGGATCCTGCCGCCGTTCTGCTCATGGACATCGGCCTGGAAGCCGACATTCCAGCTCGTGATGTCGAATGACGACCAGCCCTGCCCGCTCACGGACGTCGCCGTGCCCGAGGCGCCGGCATAGAGCGAGACGTGATCGCTCACGTCCACGGTGAGCGGGAAATCCATTACGACGCCCTGCCGCGATGCCAGCGGGAGGCTGGTCGGCACCCCGTTGCCGCTGGCCAGCGCCAGCGACTCGAGCGCCGTGGACAGCGCGGTGCTGCCGAACCCGATCGGCAGCGAGCCCGCGGGCACGCTGGCGTAGCTGGTTCGCATGTCGAGATAAGTGGTCGGCCACGCAGACTTGGGCTTGGCGTCGCTGTCGTCGTCATCTGCAGCGCGGGCGCTGGTGCTGTGGACGATGCCCATGCCGATGCAGCACACGGCGATCGCATACAGAATTACCGGCGCGTTCGCTCCCGCGCTTCGAGGTTCCGACAGCTTGCGCACGATATTATCCTCGGGATGCCGCCTTCGAATACCGGCCGATGCATTGGACCAGACAATGATGCGGTTGGTCGGACGAGTTGAAGATTCAATTGCGCGTATCGCGCGGATTTTCCCGTGCCTGTTGCGGAAATGGCGCAAGCTCGCGGCGACCCCAATGTTACGCTGCTTACGTTTCAGGGGGGCAGATTTGAGAAAGCTTTTTGCGGCGCTGGCCACGGTTCTTTCGAGTGCTGTTTTGGGCGGGCTTGCATCTGCAAGCGCAGCTGATGTGGCGGTCAAGGCGCCGGTGAAGGCGCCGCCGCCACCGATGTGGTGGGTCAGCGGAGGTGGCCTGGTCTGGGCCGTGAAGGGCGCGCCTTTGCCGCCGACACTGACGACCTTCGCCCCCGGCACTCCTTCCGCCACCACCGGGGCCGGCGGAGCACTGGGCATTCCCGGCACCATCCAGCTTTCGCCTGATCGGATGGGGTTCGGCGCGTTGGGCGGCGGCCAGCTCGCGATCGGTCACTGGCTGCAATCGGATCAGCGCCTCGGGTTTGAGGCCGGCGGCTTCTTCCTCGGCAGCGGGGGCGCCGGTTTTGCGCAGAGTTCGAATGGCTCGCTTCCGCTGCGCATCCCCTTCACCAATGTACCGCCGGGCGCAGGCTTCCCGCTCGGCGCATCGTCCTTCGTGCTGGCCGATCCAGGCTTCGCGTCCGGCGGCCAGACCATCAGCGCCTCGCTGCGGCTCTGGGGCGTTGAGGGCAATGCCCTCTACCGCGCCTATGGCGCTCCAGGGCTCACGGTCTCGGTGCTGGCCGGCCTGCGCTACCTTGATTTGCGCGAGCATCTGTCGATCGTCAGCGCCGAAAGTTTGCAGGCGACGCCCACCTCCTACACCGGCTCCGATTACTTCTCGACCAAGAACCAGTTCATTGGCGCGCAGATTGGCGTCAAGGCGGAGAAGCAGTACGGCCAGTTCGACGGATCCGCTGTGGCGAAGGTAGCCGTGGGCGACAACTATCAGACGGTGTCGGTCAGCGGGACCAGCCTGATCACCGGCACCGGCTTCGGCACGCCGCCCGGACTGACGCCAGGCGGCATTTTCTCCCAGGCCACGAATATCGGGCAGCAGAGCCGCAACAATTTTGCGGTGGTGCCGGAGGTGCAATTGCAGGCGGGCTATCGCATGCAGAGCGGCGTTCGCGTCTTCGTCGGCTACAACTTCCTCTATGTCAGCAACGTCGTGCGTCCCGGCGACCAGATCGACACCACGCTGAACTTCACCGGCAACCCCGCGATTACGCCAGGCTCGACGCTGACCGGTGCCGCTCGCCCGGCGCCGATGTTCAACAGCTCCTCGCTCTGGGCCCAGGGCCTCACCTTCGGCGCGAGCTACCAGTTCTAGACAGGCATCGAGCTAAGACCCTCGCGTGGCAATGCAGCCGCGCGCCATTAAGGTTGAGCGGTTAGGTTAAGGGCAGGCGGAGCTATCGCTAAATTTTGGTGACGGCCTGGCCGGTCAGGCGGCGGCGGTTATGGGCTGACGGTCAGTCGGTTTAGCGATGACCTCGATCCCGTCGTTGAATGTCACACCGAGCACGAGTTTTGGCAACTGGTTGTGGC
>DASREP010000050.1:0-105555 GCA_035652015.1 Bradyrhizobium sp.
TGTCGGCAGTATGGCGATCTTCCGCCTGCCCGACGGCTACAAGGGCGACTTCTTCGAAGAGTTCAAGGCGATGATCGCCTCGCGCCTGCACATCGCGCCGATCCTCAAAGCGCGGCTGGAGAAGGCGCCGCTCGATATCGATCATCCCTCCTGGGTCGAGGACGACCAGTTCGATATCGACCGCCACATCTTCCGCGCCAGCCTGCCGGCGCCGCGCGACCGCGCTACCCTCGAGCGCATTGTCGGCTGGATGCACGCCAAGCTGCTCAACCGCGCCCGCCCGCTCTGGGAGTTCTATGTCTTCGAGGGCATGAAGGACAACGAGATCGGGCTCTACTCCAAGATGCATCATGCCTGCATTGATGGTGGAGCGGGTGCTGCGCTCACCAACATGATCTACGACGTTTCGCCGATTCCGCGAAAGGTCGAGCCGCCGACGGCCAAAGCAAAGGTCGAGCAGGAGCCGCGCGACATCGCGGCCAATCTGCTCGATTCATACCAGCAGCTCTGGACCCAGCCGCTGGATGCGGCGGCCGCCAAGACCCTCGAGCTGCCGCGCTCGGGCAAGAGCGACCTCGGCTCGATCCTGTTCGACAATGCGATGTACCAGATCGAAAGCGCGGTGCGCTTTGCCGGCAGCCTGCCGACCATGCTCAAGAGCGTATCCGACATTGTCGGCAAGGTCTCCGACCCGAAGTCGCGGGAAAGCCTCTCCAGCATGATGTCGCCGCCGACCATCCTGAACAAGACGATCTCGTCGGAGCGCAGCTTCGCCGGCACCTCGATCTCGTTGTCGCGAGCGAAGGCGCTGGCCAAGCAGGCCGGCGGCAAGCTCAATGATGTGGTGCTCGCGCTCGCCTCCGGCGTGGTGCGGCGCTATCTCCTGCAACAGGGTGCGCTGCCGGCGAAATCGCTGACGGCAGCCGTGCCGATCTCGCTGCGCGAGGAGGGCAATGCCGACGCCAACAACCAGGTGTTCGGCATGATCTGCTCCATCGCCACCAATGTCGAGGATCCCAAGACGCGGCTGGAGACGATCATTGCCCAATCCACCAAGGCCAAGGAGATGTCGCATCCATTGCGTGCGGTGATGCCGCAAGTCTCAAATATCTCCATGCTTGGTACGCCAATCCTGGTGCAGATACTGGCACTGCTCTACAGCCGTTCCAACTTGTCCGATGTCCTGCCGCCGTCGGCAAACATCACGGTGTCCAACGTGCCGGGCCCCCGGCAGACGCTTTATGCTGCAGGTGCCGAGCTGCTGCATATCTTCCCGGTGTCGATCTCGACCCACGGGATCGCGCTCAACATCACCGTGCAGAGCTATCGCGACCAGCTTGATTTCGGCTTTATCGCGGGTGCCAATATCATTCCGCATGTGCAGGAATTGTGCGACATGCTGCCGATGGAGTTTGCCGCACTTGAGGCGGCCTATGCGCCGCCGCCAGCCGATGTCAGGGGCGCAGCCGAGTAGCAGTTGAAAGCAGGGACGAGCGTGATGATTGAAATGCCGCCACTTCAGTTCGCCCAGACGAACGGGATTCGCATGGGCTTCTATGAAGCGGGCCCGACAACCGACAAGCCGCCGCTTGTGCTCTGCCACGGCTGGCCGGAGATCGCGTTTTCCTGGCGGCATCAGATCAAGGCCTTGAGCGAGGCGGGCCTGCGGGTGATCGCGCCGGACCAGCGGGGCTATGGCGCGACCGACCGGCCCGAAGCAGTCGAGGCTTATGACCTGGAGCATCTGACCGGCGACCTTGTCGGGCTGCTTGACCACCTCAAGATTGATAAGGCGATCTTCGTCGGGCATGACTGGGGCGGCTTCGTCGTCTGGCAGATGGCGCTGCGGCATCCGGATCGCGTGGCCGGCGTCGTCGGCGTCAACACGCCGCACACGGGCCGGCTCTGGGCCGATCCGATCGAATTGATGCGCCAGCGCTTCGGCGACAGCATGTACATCGTGCAGTTCCAGGACCCGGCGCGGGAGCCGGACCGGATCTTCGGCAGCAATGTCGAAAAGACCTTCGACTTCTTCATGCGCAAGCCGCTGCCGCGCAACGACACTGCAACACCCAAGGCGCCGATTGGCGGAATTGGCGCTGCACCCAAGACCAACCTTGCCTTTCCGCAGATGGTCGCGGGCTATGACCCGGCCAAGGATCCGCGCGAGCCGATCCTGTCTCCCGAGGAGAAGAAGTTGTTCGTCGACACCTTCGCCCGCACGGGCTTCACCGGCGGCATCAACTGGTATCGCAACTATTCGCGCAACTGGCAGCGTTCCGCCGATCTCGATCACACCGTGCGGGTGCCGTCCCTGATGGTCATGGCCGAGAACGATCGCGTGCTGCCGCCATCCGCTGCCGATGGCATGGAGCGGGTTGTGCCGGATCTCGAGAAGTATCTCGTGCGCGGCAGCGGCCACTGGACGCAGCAGGAAAAGCCGGACGAAGTTAGCGCCAAGCTGATCGAGTGGCGCAGACGGCGGTTTGGGTAAAAAGGGAACGCTCTCTCCACGTCATTGCGAGCGAAGCGAAGCAATCCAGAACTCTCACCGAGCAAGCGGTCCTGGATTGCTTCGTCGCTTCGCTCCTCGCAATGACAGGAGAAGACAGGGGGACGACAGCGACCATGGCGCCGAAGAACAGGCTTGATCCGATACCGCAGCCGCCGACCAAGCCGGTGGTCGGCAACATGCTGTCGCTGGATTCGTCCGCGCCGATCCAGGACCTCACCCAGCTCGCCAAGAAGCTCGGGCCGATCTTCTGGCTCGACATGATGGGCGCGCCGATCGTGTTCGTCTCCGGCCACGAGCTGGTCGACGAGCTCAGCGACGAGAAACGCTTTGACAAGGCGGTGCGCGGCGCCTTGCGCCGGGTGCGCGCGGTCGGCGGCGACGGCCTGTTCACCGCCGACACCAATGAGCCGAACTGGAGCAAGGCGCACAACATCCTGCTGCCGCCGTTCGGCAACCGCGCCATGCAGTCCTACCATGCGAGCATGGTCGACATTGCCGAGCAGCTGGTGAAGAAATGGGAGCGGCTCAACGCCGACGACGAGATCGACGTCGTACACGACATGACGGCGCTGACGCTCGACACCATCGGCCTGTGCGGCTTCGACTACCGCTTCAATTCGTTTTACCGGCGCGATTACCATCCCTTCGTCGCCTCGCTGGTGCGCTCGCTCGAAACCATCATGATGACGCGCGGGCTGCCGTTCGAGAACATGTGGATGGCCAAGCGCCGCCGCGATCTCGCAACCGACGTCGCTTTCATGAACAAGATGGTCGACGAGATCGTCGCCGAGCGCCGCAGGAACGCCGAAGCCGCTGATGACAAGAAGGACATGCTGGCGGCGATGATGACTGGCGTCGACCGCACCACCGGCGAGCAGCTCGACGACGTCAACATCCGCTACCAGATCAACACGTTTCTGATCGCGGGCCATGAGACCACCAGCGGGCTGTTGTCCTACACGATCTATGCGTTACTCAAGCACCCCGATGTGCTGAAGAAGGCCTATGAGGAGGTCGATCGCGTCCTCGGGCCTGATCTCGAGGCAAAGCCGAGCTATCAGCAGGTCACCCAGCTCACCTACATCACCCAGATCCTGAAGGAGGCGCTGCGCCTGTGGCCGCCGGCGCCGGCCTATGGCATCGCCCCGCTGAAAGACGAGAGCATCGGCGGCGGCAAGTACAAGCTCAAGAAGGGCACCTTCATCACCATCCTGGTGACGGCGCTGCATCGCGACCCCGCGGTCTGGGGGCCCAATCCCGACGCCTTCAACCCCGAGAATTTCAGTCGGGAGGCGGAGGCAAAACGTCCCGTCAATGCCTGGAAGCCCTTCGGCAATGGCCAGCGTGCCTGCATCGGGCGCGGCTTTGCCATGCATGAGGCGGCGCTTGCGCTCGGGATGATCCTGCAGCGCTTCAAGCTGATCGATGTGAACCGCTATCAGCTGCACATGAAGGAGACTTTGACCGTCAAGCCGGAGGGCTTCAAGATCAAGGTGCGCCCGCGGAGCGACAAGGAGCGCGGCGCTTATGCGGGCGCTGCGCCTGCTGTGGCATCCACCGGCGCGGCCGCTCCGCCCGCACGCACACGGCCGAGCCACAACACGCCGCTCTTGGTGCTCTATGGCTCCAATCTCGGCAGCGCCGAGGAGCTGGCGACGCGGGTCGCCGATCTCGCCGAGGTCAACGGCTTTGCCACCCGGCTCGCGCCGCTCGATGATGTTGTCGACAAGCTGCCGAAGGAGGGCGGCGTCCTGATCTTCTGCGCCTCCTACAACGGCGCGCCGCCCGACAATGCCACGCAATTCGTCAAATGGCTGCGCTCCGATCTGGCAAAGGATGCGCTGGCGGGTGTGAATTACGCGGTGTTCGGCTGCGGCAACAGCGACTGGACAGCGACCTATCAATCCGTGCCGCGGCTGATCGATGAAGCCCTGGCGTCCCATGGCGCGAACAGCGTCTACACCCGCGGCGAGGGCGACGCGAAGAGCGATCTCGACGGTCAGTTCGAACGGTGGTTTGCACAGCTCGCACCCGCTGCCGTGAAAGCGTTCGGGCTGGATGCTTCGTTCAGCCGCAGCGCCGATGATGAGCCGCTTTACAGGATAGAGCCCGTTGCGCCGAGCTCAGTCAATGCGGTGGCAGCGCTCGGCGGTGCATCGCCGATGAAGGTGCTGGTCAATCGGGAGCTACAAAACAAGTCGGGCGACAACGCATCCGAACGCTCGACCAGGCACGTCGAAATCGAGCTGCCCGCAGGCATGAGCTATCGTGTCGGCGATCATTTGAGCGTGGTGCCGCGCAACGATCCCGCGCTGGTCGATGCGGTGGCGCGCCGCTTCGGCTTTTTGCCCGCCGACCAGGTCAGGCTGCAGGTCGCCGCGGGACGGCGCGCGCAATTGCCGGTGGGCGAGGCGGTGTCGGTCGGGCAGTTGCTGACGGACTTCGTCGAGCTGCAGCAGGTTGCCACCCGCAAGCAGATCCAGATCATGTCCGAGCACACGCGCTGCCCGGTGACCAAGCCGAAGCTACTCGCGCTTGTCGGCGAGGATGATCCGTCCTCTGGGCGCTATCGGACCGAAATCCTGGCAAAACGTAAATCGGTGTTCGATCTGCTGCAGGAATATCCGGCCTGCGAGCTGCCGTTCCACATCTATCTCGAGATGCTGTCGCTGCTCGCGCCGCGCTATTACTCGATCTCGTCCTCGCCATCGGGCGATGCCACGCGTTGCTCCATCACGGTCGGCGTCGTCGAAGGGCCGGCGGTCTCAGGGCAGGGCATCTACAAGGGCGTCTGCTCGACCTATCTCGCCGGCCGGCGCGAGGGCGAGAGCATCCATGCGACGGTGCGCGAGACCAAGGCCGGCTTCCGGCTGCCGGAGGACAATACGGTGCCGATCATCATGATCGGCCCCGGCACCGGGCTTGCGCCGTTCCGCGGCTTCCTGCAGGAGCGCGCGGCGCGCAAAGCCAAGGGCGCGGCACTGGGGCTGGCCATGCTGTTCTTCGGCTGCCGTCACCCCGATCAGGACTTTCTCTATGCCGACGAATTGAAGGCGTTTGCAGCTGACGGCATTGCCGAGCTGTACACCGCATTCTCGCGCGCGGGCGGAGAGAAGACGTATGTGCAGCACCTGATTGCCGCGGAGAAAGAAAAAGTGTGGCGCCTGCTCGAACAGGGCGCGATCGTCTATGTCTGCGGCGACGGCAGCCGCATGGAGCCGGATGTGAAGCGGACACTGGCTGCGATCTATAGCGAACGCGCTGGCGTCGACACTGCGGCGGGCCAGTGCTGGATCGAGGAGCTCGGCGCGCAGAACCGCTATGTGCTGGATGTGTGGGCGGGGGGATAGCTTCGTTGCGCCGCCTTGAAGGTGATCATCGCCCGCGAAAGCGGGCGATCCAGTATTCCAGAGATAGCGGAGATTGAATCGAGAGGCCTCTGGAATACTGGATACCCCGCGTGCGCTGGGATTGACGGCGGAGTGTTTGGCTTCACGCCGCCTTCCTCGCCGCGCCATGTGCATGCTCGGCGATGGCGTCGATGACTTCGGGCCACAGTTCGAGCGGCAGTGCGTGGCCCATGCCTTCCACCATCATCAGCCTGGCGCCGGGAATTGAGGCGGCGGTGTCCTTGCCGCCGAAAGGATGAACCAGCGGATCGACGGTGCCGTGAATGACCAGCGTCGGCGCGGTCACTGCCTGCAGGCGGTGCTTGCGGCTGCCGGAGGCGAGGATCGCGCGCAATTGCCGCGCCGAGCCGTCGTAATGCAGCCCCCGCTCATAGATCCGCTCGGCGCGGATGAGATCGCGCGCCTCGTCCAGCGGGAACGGCCCGACCCGGAGGAATTTCCAGGTCTGGGTGAAGCGGACGAAGAATTCCTCCTTGGTTGTCGGCGTCGGCCGCATCAACAGCATGGCCGCTTCGCGGGTCGGCGGCGGCGTCTTCGGATTGCCTGTCGTCGACATGATCGAGGTCAGCGAGCGCAGCCGCTGTGGAAAGGAGATGGCAACCTCCTGGGCAATCATGCCGCCCATGGAGGCGCCGACCACATGGGCCGACGGGATCGATAGCGCGTCCATCAGCGCGATCGTGTCCTTGGCCATGTCGTGCAGCCGGTAGGGCGCCGCAACCGGAATGTTAAAAAAACGCAGCTTGATGAGCTCGAGCGGCGTGATGCGCTTGCCGCCGGAAAATTTCGTGGATCGGCCGATGTCGCGGTTGTCGAAGCGGATCACGCGGAATCCGCGCGCGGCGAGCCCGGCGCAAAACAGATCATCCCACAGCACCATCTGCGCGCCGAGTCCCATGATCAGGATCATCGGCTCGGCATTGGCATCACCGAAACTGTCGTAGCAGATGTCGATACCGTTGGCACGGACGAACCGCTCTTCTTGCTGGACGATCGCATTCACCTCTGGCTGCTCCGTTTGCCGCATCCTGCGCAATGCTTCGGCAGGGTCATACATTGCCGCACTCTATGGCATGCTTTCCCGCAGCGCAGAAGGGTTTCGAGGAGCTATGGCGCAAACGCGGACGCATGTTGACCGCGACGCTGCGACGGTGTGGTATGGCAAAAAAGAAGGGGCTCAACCCTTGCGGACGGTGAGGGAGAAGGCATGTCCGAGAAGGTCAACGACCCCGTGGCGTTGTGGCAGAAGATGCTCGGGGAGATGGAGAAGGGATTCAACTCCCTCGCCAATGAGGCGTTGGCATCGCCGCAATTCTCCAAGGCCATGAACCAGGCCGGCGGGGTTACGGCGGGCGCGCATAAGCAGCTAGCCGAATTGATGGAGAAATACTTCATCAGCATGAACATGCCGAGCCGCTCCCAGATGGTCGGCATTGCCGAGCGGCTGCAGACCATCGAAGGCCAGCTGAGCGACATCAAGCTCCTGTTGCAGCAGATGCAGAAGCAAGCGGGCGCCGCAGGGTCGGCCCCGGCGACCCCCAGGCCGCCGCGCACCCGCAAGCCGCCAACCACCTCGCCGCCGTCCGGAGACAAGACGTGAGCACGGCGCCGGTCCTCGACTTTTCATCCATCCAGGATCGGATCCAGTCCGAGGTGCAGCGCGCGATTTTGCGCAGCGTCAAGGGCGCCGAATATTTTGCGTCATCCGGCCCTGCGCTCGGCTCGACGCCAAAGGACATTCTCTCCATTCGTGGCACCATGCGGCTTTATCATTATCGGCCGCTGGCCGATGAAATCTACCGCGTGCCGATCCTGATCGTGATGGCGACGACCAACCGCGGTTACATCATGGACATGGTGCCCGGCCAGAGCTTCATCGAATTCCTTTTGAAGCGCGGCTATGACGTCTACATGCTGGACTGGACCGCGCCGAAGCCGGAAGAGCGGTCCTTGGGCATGGAGGACTACGTCCTCGACTTCATTCCGCATTGCCTTCGGCTGGTGCAGGAGGATTCCGGTGAGGAGGACGTCACCGTCATCGGCTATTGCTTCGGCGGCGTGCTCTCGCTGCTCTATTCGTCCATCCACGCCGACGGGCCGGTGAAGAACCTGATCTGCTTCACCACGCCGATCGACTTCCGCGAAATGGCGCTGTTCCAGAATTTTTCGGACCGCCGCTATTTCGATGTCGATGGCTTGGTCGATGCGATCGGCAATGTGCCGCCGGAGATGATCCTGTCCTCGTTCGAGATGCTGCGCCCGGCCTCGCGCGCGATCAGCCAGATTCAGCTCTGGGACAACATCTGGAACGATGAGTACGTGAAGTCCTACCGGATGTTCGATCGCTGGGCGACCGACACGCTGCCGCTGGCCGGCGAATATTTCCGCACCATCACCAAGGACCTGATGTGGGACAACAAGCTGTTCAACGGCACCATGTCGGTCGGCGGACGGCCTGCGGACCTGTCGAAGATCAAAGTGCCCCTCCTTCATGCGGTCGCCGAGCACGACCACATCGTGCCCTATGAGGCCGCGAGGCACCTGATCCCGATGGTGGGATCGGGTGACAAGGAGGAGGTGATCCTCAAGGGCGGTCACGTCAGCCTGATCGCAGGCGCCAATGCCGTGAAGCGGCTGTGGCCGAAACTGGACAGCTGGCTTTGTGGACGGTCGACATGAACGAGACACGCACCTATCCGCGGATGATGGAGACAGACGTCGGCGAGATCGAGCTTCGCCTGATGACGCGCGCCGATGAAGAGGCAGTGCTTGCCTTTGCGCGCAAGCTGCCGACGCATGATCTGTTGTTCCTGCCGCGCAATATCAGCGAACCAAAAGTGCTCTCCGCCTGGATCAGCGAGATCGAGCGCGGGGCGATCATCAGCCTGCTCGCGACCTGGGGGGAAAGCGTGGTCGGCTGCGGCACCGTGGTGCGCGATCCGCATTCATGGTCGCCGCATGTCGGCGAAATCCGGATGGTGGTGCTGCCTGAGGTTCGCGGCACCGGCGTCGGCCGGGTGCTGTCGCAGGAGACCTTCGCGCTGGCGCTGGGCGCGGGACTCGAAAAGCTCACGGCGCAAATGACGGTCGACCAGAAAGCGGCGATCGCGCTGTTCGAAAGCCTCGGCTTCAAGGCTGAGGCGCTGTTGCGTGACCACGTCCGCGATGCCGGCGGCAAGAAGCACGATATTGTCGTGCTTGGGCACAACGTGGCGCAGTTCCTGGCCCAGATGGAGGCCTATGGCCTTCCAGGAGCCGTGCAGACCTGAATACCGGCCAAGCTCGCAGCAGATCGCCCGAGATTTACCCTTTTGGGAACTATCACTATCTCGTGATGCTGCTATGCAGTATGATTGTTGCATCGCACCATTAACTGTGCCATAAGGACCGTGCCCCGGGCCAATCCGGACGGGGTGAGCCCATAGCTCGATAGTTTAGAGGATGGAGAGACCCCAATGACCACTGAGACCAATACCCTGTTCGACACCGTGAAAGGCGCCTTCGCACCCGTCACCGATGCCTTGAAGAACTTCCAGGGCCTGGAAGTGCCTGAGGCTGCCCGTGAGTTCGTCAAGCGCCAGGCCTCGACGGCCAAGGAAAAGGCCGCTGAAGCCTTCGCCGGCTCGGAGAAGGTGACTGCCGCGATCGAGAGCGCCGCTGCCGATTCCGTCAGCGAGGTCGCCAAGATCAGCCGCAACATCCAGCAGGCGATCTACCAGGACACCGAGGCGTTCTTCGCCGGCATCGACAAGCTGGTTTCCGCCAAGTCGCTGAACGAAGCCGTGCAGATCCAGTCGGATCTGGCGCGTGCCCACGGCGAGGTGGTGGTGTCGCGGGCGAAGTCGACGGCCGAATATCTCGGCAAGCTCGTCGCCAACGGTGCGAAGACCGCGCAGGACAACTTTACGAAGGTCTACAACAAGACCGCCTGATCGCCTGAACTCAAATTCGGCGGATCAATCGCAAGGCCCGCTTTAAGCGGGCCTTCTTTTTGGTGGGTTCCGTCATTGCGAGGAGCGTAAGCGACGAAGCAAATCCAGAGCCACGCACGCAACACTGGATTGCTTCGCTTCGCTCGCAATGACGGCTACTGTGTAGCCGACACGAAACTTGTCGACCACGCCATGACGACAACGAGCACCTTCTCCTTCGATGTCCCCGGCGACGCCGCGCGCGCCGCCGACCTCAAGCGTGTCAAGGCGCTGGCGACGCTGGTGCTGGCCTCGACGCTGGCGCTGTTCGTCGTCGCAAAACTGCTGCTCAACATTCATCCGCTGTTCGGCTTTGTCGCCGCCTTTGCAGAAGCCGCCACCATCGGCGGCCTTGCCGACTGGTACGCGGTGGTGGCGCTGTTCAAGCGGCCCCTGGGCCTGCCGATCCCGCATACCGCGATCATCCAGAGCAACCAGGCGCGCATCGCCGACAAGCTCGGCGAGTTCATCGAGCTGCACTTCCTGGAGGCGGGCCCGGTCGAAGCCAAGCTGCGCGAGGTCGATTTCGGCTCCTTCATCGCCGACTGGCTGCGCGACCGCAAGAAGAGCGACGATCTCGCGCGCTTCCTGTTGCGGCTGCTACCCGAGGCGTTTTCGGCGACCGAAGCCTCGGGGCTGATGACGTTCATCACCCGCCGCATGATGACGCAGCTGTCCTCCGTCGATCTCGCGCCGCTCGCGGCCGGCACCTTGCGCGGCTTTGTCGAGGAGGGCCGGCATCAGGCGTTGTTTGACGATTTCCTGCGCATCATCCACGACACCATGACGCAGGCCGAGACCATGGCCATGATCCGCGAGAAGATCCGCGCTGAATTGCCGACTCTGTTGCGACTCTATCGTGCCGACAAGTTCATCCTGAACAAGGTCGTCTCCTCAGCAACCGCGTTCCTGGAGGAGGTGCGCAACGATCCCAAGCATCCGTTCCGCGGCGAGTTCGATCGCATGGTGCTGTCCTTTGTCGACCGCATCGGCACCGACAAGGCCTATGTCGCGCGCATCGATGCGTTGAAACGCGATCTGCTGGCGCGCCCCGAATTGAGCGAGCTGGCGCGCACTGTCTGGTCGAATTCGCGCGCCTTCATCGAGCGCAGCGCCAGCGGCGAATCGCAGGTGCTGCAGCACCATCTCGGCAAGATGTTCTTCGCTGCGGGCGATGCGCTCGCGTCCGACGCCGAGCTGCGCGGCGAGATCAACCAGGGCCTTGTGGTCGTGCTGCGCACGTTCATTGCGGACCAGAAGAGCGGGGTGAAGACCTTCATCTCCGACCAGGTGAAGAGTTGGGACATGGCGCAGCTGATCTCGCTGATCGAGATCAACATCGGGCGTGACTTGCAGTACATCCGCTTCAACGGTTCGCTGATCGGCGGCCTGGCCGGACTTGGCCTCTACAGCGGGGAATTTCTGCTTCGGCTGCTGTGACTTTTGCATCACGCGGGCGCTTTCTCCTGCAAAACTTGTTGTCGCGGGGCGGGCAAGGCGCTTGAATGCCGGGGAACACGGCTTAGCTTGATTCTTGTTGTTGCGCTGCGGAACGATTTCGTGGCGTCCGCGTCCTCCTAACTGCCAGCCTGCGACGAGAGATTGAGAGAAGGATTCCGGGATGTCCGCCACCGCACAAACGCTGCGTCCGCCG
This sequence comes from Bradyrhizobium sp., assembly GCA_035652015.1. GTDB lineage: Bacteria > Pseudomonadota > Alphaproteobacteria > Rhizobiales > Xanthobacteraceae > Bradyrhizobium. Next base: position 11,551 of record DASREP010000050.1, read on the forward strand.
TCAAAGACCCTGATGTTTCTGGAGGGCCGCGCCATCCAGGAGTTCGGTGCGTTTCTCGGCGCCCTGCCGTTATTGAGCCTGGCGCCGCGCGGAGATGGTCATCCCGTGCTGGTGCTGCCTGGCCTTGTTGCTTCGGATATGTCGACGCGGCCGTTGCGGGCGTTCCTGAACAACCGCGGCTATGCGGCGCATGGTTGGCGGCAGGGCCGAAATTTCGGCCTGCGGCACGGCGTGCGCGAAGCCATGGTCGATCTGGTAGATGAGCTCAACGATGTCCACGGACGCAAGGTCAGCCTGGTCGGCTGGAGTCTCGGTGGCCTGTATGCGCGGCAGCTTGCCAAGATGCTGCCGGATCGCGTTCGCAGCGTGATCACGCTCGGCAGCCCGTTCGCCAGCCCGCCAAAGGCGACCAATGCCTGGCGCGTCTATGAGCTCGCCAGCGGTCGTCGCGCCGACGACGTCGATCCGGCATTCGGCGGGTCGCTCGCCGAGCCGCCGCCGGTGCCGACCACCGCGATCTTCAGCCGTACCGATGGGATCTGCGCCTGGCAGGGCTGCAAGGAGAAGGCGTCTGCTCAGACCGAGAGCATCGAGGTCGAGAGCAGCCATTGCGGCATGGGCCACCATCCCGCCGTGGTCTACGCGGTCGCGGACCGCCTGGCGCAGCCGGAAGGGAAGTGGCAACCGTTCGACCGGAACGGCTGGCGCGCGCTGGTCTATCCCGATCCGAACCGGTAACCCGCCCCGCGTCATTGTCGGAAGGCCGAAAATCGCGGTATGCGTGAACGCATGCCGCAACCCACTGCTCTTACTCGCATCATCAACCAGCTCAAGCGCGAACCGTCGCGCACCGGCTCCATCGTCATCACCTTGTTTGGTGACGCCATCGTGCCCCGCGGCGGCTCGGTCTGGCTCGGTACGCTCCTCGCATTTTTCGAGGCCCTCGACATCGATTCGGGCGTGGTGCGCACCGCGATGTCGCGGCTCGCCGCCGACGGTTGGCTGACGCGCGAAAAGGTCGGCCGCAACAGCTTCTATCGGCTGGCGGAGAAGGGGCGGGAAACCTTCGAGGCGGCGACAAGGCACATCTATGATCCGCCACCCTCGGATTGGAGTGGACGGTTCGAACTGCTCCTGATCAGCAATGGCGAGGACCGCGATGCCTCGCGCGAGGCGCTGAAGAATGCAGGCTTCGGCAGTCCGCTACCGGGCGTCTGGGTCGCGCCCTCAGGCGTGCCCGCTCCACAGGAAGCGTCGCGCGCGATCCGCCTCGAGGTCTCGGCCGAGGACGAAAGCGGCCGGCGGCTTCTGCGCGAGAGTTGGCCGCTCGAGCGCACCGCGGATGCCTATCTGAAATTCATGAAGATGTTCTCGCCTTTGCGCGACTGGATCGGCCGCCGCGAACAGCTCGCCGATCTCGATGCCTTCATCGCGCGGATCCTTTTGATCCACTATTACCGCCGCGTGGTGCTGCGCGATCCGCTGCTGCCTGCGGAACTCTTGCCGCAGGATTGGCCGGGACGGGCGGCGCGCGAACTCTGCGGCGAGATCTATCGCGCGCTGCTTTCGCCGTCTGAACAATGGCTTGACCGGCATGGAACGAACCAGGCCGGCGCGTTGCCACAGGCCCGCAAAGCGCTGGCGCACCGGTTCGAGGGTTGATATAAACGTGTTACAAGAATCGCTTGCATCTGGAAAATTATGATATATAATTCCTCCCAACACATCAGGGAGGGCGGCCATGTACACCCAGGCGCTCAATACATCGGACGCCGACGAGCGCAGCCTCGAGGATGCCGCACAGGCAGCACACTTCCAGGTGCGCATCGATGCCGAAGAGCGCATCGAGCCCAATGACTGGATGCCGGCCGCCTACCGCAAGACTCTCACCCGGCAGATTTCCCAGCACGCGCATTCTGAGATCGTCGGCATGCTGCCCGAAGGTAACTGGATCACCCGCGCGCCGACGCTGCGCCGCAAGGCCGCGCTGCTTGCGAAGGTCCAGGACGAATGCGGCCATGGGCTTTATCTTTATGCCGCCGCCGAGACGCTCGGTGCCTCGCGCGAAGAGCTGGTCGACGCCATGCTCGCAGGCAAGGCCAAATATTCCTCCATCTTCAACTATCCGACGCTGACCTGGGCGGATATCGGCGTGATCGGCTGGCTGGTCGACGGCGCCGCGATCATGAACCAGATCCCGCTCTGCCGCTGCTCCTACGGCCCTTACGCGCGTGCGATGATCCGCGTCTGCAAGGAGGAGTCCTTCCACCAGCGCCAGGGCTACGAGATCATGCTGACGCTTTGCCGCGGCTCGGATGAGCAGAAGGCGATGGCGCAGGATGCGCTGAACCGCTGGTGGTGGCCGGTGCTGATGATGTTCGGCCCGCCCGACCAGGTGAGCCAGCACAGCGACACCTCGACCAAGTGGAAGATCAAGCGCTTCTCCAATGACGAGCTGCGCCAGAAATTCGTCGACGCCACCGTGCCGCAGGCGCAGTTCTTAGGCCTCACCGTTCCCGATCCCGGCATGACCCAGGATGCCGACGGCCACTGGCGTTACAGCGAGATCGACTGGGCCGAGTTCAAGCAGGTGCTCGCCGGCAACGGTCCCTGCAACCGCGACCGGATGGCCGCGCGGCGCAAGGCGCATGATGACGGCGCCTGGGTGCGTGAAGCCGCCGCCGCTTATGCCGATAAGCGCAAGTTTCCCCAGGCCGCGCAGGCGGCCGAATAAGCCAATTCTCGTAACGGGAGATAGTCATGGCCACGCCGAACACGCCGCTGTGGGAAGTCTTCATCCGCAGCCGCAATGGTCTTGCCCACAAGCATGTCGGCTCGCTGCATGCGAGCGACGCCACCATGGCGCTGCAGGCCGCGCGCGACATCTACACCCGTCGCGGCGAGGGCCTCTCGATCTGGGTCGTGCCGTCGAGCGCGATCACGGCCTCCGACCCGGCCGAGAAGGGCATGATGTTCGAGCCCGCCGAATCCAAGATCTACCGGCATCCGACCTTCTACGAGGTGCCCGAGGAAGTCGGGCATATGTGATGACCATCTCCAACATCCAGGTCTCCGAAACGCCGCTGGTGCTCTACACCCTGCGTCGCGCCGATGATGCGCTGGTGCTCGGCCATCGCCTGTCGGAATGGTGTGGGCATGCGCCGATCCTGGAAGAGGACATGGCGCTAGCCAATATGGCGCTCGATCTCTTGGGCCAAGCCCGCGAACTTTATTCCTACGCGGGCAAGGTCGAAGGCAAGGACAACGACGAGGACAAGCTCGCTTATCTTCGCGATGTCAGGCAATACCGCAATCTTCTGCTCGTGGAACAGCCTAACGGCGATTTTGCCCGCACCATGATGCGGCAGTTCTTCTACTCCGCGTTCGCCGATCTCTACTGGCGCGCCATGATGAAATCGGGCGATGCGACGCTTGCGGCGATCGCCGCCAAATCCGAGAAGGAGAGCGCCTATCACCTGCGCCATTCCTCGGAATGGATCATTCGCCTCGGTGACGGCACGGCAGAGAGCCACGCGCGGGCGCAAGGAGCCATCGATCATCTCTGGGCCTTCACCGGCGAGATGTTCGCCGTCGACGAGGCCGAGCGAAGCCTGATCGACAAGGGCATCGCGATCGATCCGGCCGGCTTACGTCCGCTCTGGCTGAAGACGATCTCGGGCGTTCTCGCCGAGGCGACGCTGACACTGCCGACGAATGACTGGATGCAGCAGGGCGGCCGTTCCGGCCGGCACAGTGAGCATCTCGGCCATCTCCTCAGCGAGCTGCAATATATGCAGCGCACCTTCCCGGGCCTCACATGGTAGCAGTAGCCGACAGACCGGAGCTGCAGCAGCGCGCCTGGGATGCAGCCGCAAGCGTGGTCGATCCGGAAATCCCGGTTCTGACCATCGCCGATCTCGGCGTGCTGCGCTATGTCGCGGTCGCCGGTGATCGTGTCGAGGTCGCGATCACGCCGACCTATTCCGGTTGTCCGGCGATGAACATGATCGCGCTGGAAATCGAGCTGGCGCTCGCGCGGGAGGGATTTCCGAACGCCAAGGTACGCACCGTGCTGTCGCCGCCCTGGACCACCGACTGGATGAGCGAGGAAGGCCGGCGCAAGCTTAAGGATTACGGCATCGCACCGCCGGAGCCGAAGAGTTCGCGCCGCGCGCTGTTTGGTGTGCAAGAGATCAAGTGCCCGCAATGCGGCTCAGCCAACACCGAGCTGCTCTCCGAATTCGGCTCAACTTCCTGCAAGGCGCTCTGGCGCTGCAAGAGCTGCCGCGAACCCTTCGATTATTTCAAGTGTCATTGACCATGTCCTCCAGCCATCCCCGCTTTCATCGCCTGGCCATCAGCGATCTCCGGCGCGAAACGCCGGACGCGGTCTCCATGACCTTTGCGATCCCCGAGCCGCTGGCTGGCGATTACAGCTTCACGCCCGGCCAATATCTCACTCTCCGCACCACCATGGACGGCGAGGAAGTCCGCCGCTCCTATTCCATCTGCTCCGGCCCGGACGATGGCGAGCTGCGCATTGCCGTGAAGAAGGTCGATGGCGGCGCGTTCTCGAGCTGGGCGACCGAGGAGTTGAAACGCGGCGACGAACTCGAGGTGATGACGCCGACCGGCCGCTTTGGTGTGGTCGCGGCGGCCGAGGAGGCGCGGACCTATGTCGGCTTTGCCGCGGGCTCCGGCATCACGCCGATCCTGTCGATCATCAAAGGCGTGCTGGCGCGCGAGCCGAACAGCCGCTTCTTCCTGTTCTACGGCAACCGTGGCACCGCGCACATGCTGTTCCGCGAGGCGCTGGAGGAGCTGAAGGACCGCTTCATTCAGCGCTTCTCGCTGTTTCATGTCATCTCGGGCGAGGAGCAGGACATCCCGATCCTGCACGGCCGGCTGGACGGCGAAAAGGTGCGCGTGCTGCTGCGTGCCATGGTGCCTGCGGAAAGCATCGATCACATCTTCATCTGCGGCCCGACCGGCATGAGCGAGGATATCGAGGCCACCTGTCGCGGCCTCGGCATCGCCCCCGAGCGTATCCATGTCGAGCGCTTCGTCTCGGAGTTTGGCGGCAAGCCACGCCCGAAGACGGCGATTGAGCCATCCGCCCCGCCCAAGGCGTTGGCGTCCCTGATCATCGACGGCAAGCGCCGCGATGTGCCGGTCGCCGAAGGCGAAGCCATCCTCGATGCCGCACTTCGCGCCGGTATCGACCTGCCCTTCGCCTGCAAGGGCGGCATGTGCTCGACCTGCCGCGCCAAGCTGGTCGAGGGCAAGGCCGAAATGGACATCAACTATTCGCTGGAGCCGTGGGAACTCGAGGCCGGGTTCGTGCTGACCTGCCAGGCCAAGCCAGTCTCCGAGCGCGTAGTGGTCGACTACGATCATGTTTGAGATCGTGCGGTCGCGTTGACAGGCGTGTCACGCCGCCGCAGCATGCAAATCGACCAGAGGCTTTATACAAGAGGCTTGGCGAACAAGCCCTGTCAATCCGGGGAGTTTGGACGTGAACGTCAAGGCCACGCTTTCACCTGACGATCTTGCGCGCGCCTGTGCGGACGCGATGTGGAAGGACGACGATGCGAGCTCAGGGCTCGGCATGGAAATCCTCGATATCAAGCCGGGCGAGGCGACGCTGGCCATGACTGTCCGGCCCGACATGGTTAACGGCCAGCGCATCGCGCATGGCGGCTTCATCTTCACGCTCGCCGATTCCGCTTTCGCCTTCGCCTGCAACAGCCGCAACCATCGTGCGGTGGCCGCGCATTGCCAGATCACATTCATCCGCCCGGGCAAGCTTGGCGATCGCCTGGTCGCTGTGGCGCGTGAGATATCGCGCAACGGACGCTCCGGAATTTACGACGTCCGCGTCACTGCTGATGATGAGGTTATCGCGGAATTTCGCGGTCACTCCCGCATCATTTCCGGCACCTGGTTGCCGGAGCATAACCCAAAACAACAATGAACATTACCGGGGAAACGCCATGGCTTCGACAGGCCTGAAAGCTAAAGCACACGGTTACAGTCCGGAGCTGGACGAAGCTGAGCGCGCCTCGCGCGATGAGATCATGGCGCTGCAGACGCGGCGCCTGAAATGGTCGCTCACACACGCCTATGACAATGTCGCGCACTACCGGAAAGCCTTCGACAAGGCCGGCGTGCATCCGTCGGATTTCGAGGAATTGTCCGATCTCGCGAAATTCCCCTTCACGGTGAAGACGGATCTGCGCGACAACTATCCCTTCAACATGTTCGCCGTCCCGCGCGAAAAGCTGGTGCGCGTGCATGCCTCCTCGGGCACGACGGGAAAGCCGATCGTTGTCGGCTATACCCGGGCCGACATTGCGACGTGGTCAGGCGTGATGGCGCGATCGATCCGCGCCGCCGGCGGCCGCAGCGGCATGATCATCCACAACGCCTATGGCTACGGCCTCTTCACCGGCGGACTTGGCGTGCATTACGGCGCGGAAGAGCTCGGCTGCACCGTGGTGCCGATCTCCGGCGGGATGACCGAACGGCAGGTGCAGCTGATCAACGATTTCCGGCCCGACATCATCACGGTGACGCCGAGCTACATGCTCGCGATCCTGGACGAGTTCAAGCGCCAAGGGCTCGATCCACGCAAATCGTCGCTCAAGATCGGCATTTTCGGCGCCGAGCCGTGGACCAACGCCATGCGCGCCGAGATCGAGGATGCCTTCGACATGGACGCCACCGACATTTACGGCCTGTCGGAAGTGATCGGCCCCGGCGTCGCCCAGGAATGCATCGAGAGCAAGGACGGCCTGCATATCTGGGAGGATCATTTTTATCCCGAGGTGATCGATCCCGAAACGGGCAACGTGCTGCCTGACGGCGAGAAGGGCGAACTCGTGTTCACCTCGCTCACCAAGGAAGCGTTCCCGGTGATCCGCTATCGCACCCGCGACCTGACGCGGCTGCTGCCAGGCACTGCGCGGCCCGGCATGCGGCGGATGGAGAAGGTGACCGGCCGCTCCGACGACATGATTATCCTGCGCGGGGTCAACCTGTTCCCGACCCAGATCGAGGAGGTGCTGCTCGCGACCGACTGGTGCGGCGGCCATTTTATCATGGAGCTCACCCGCGACGGGCGAATGGATGAATTGACCATCACGGCCGAAGCCCGTCCTGAGAGCTGGGACGGCCGCGGGCTTGTCGATCATGCCGAGCGGATCAGCGTCCACATCAAGAACACCATCGGCGTCACCGCCAAGGTCAAGGCGGTCGCACCCGACACCCTGGAACGCTCGCTTGGCAAGGCCAAGCGGGTTTACGACAAGCGGCCGAAGGGGTAACCATTCGACCCTCATGGTGAGGAGGCGCGAGAGCGCCGTCTCGAACCATGAGGCCCGACCGTGGCCTCAATCCTTCGAGACGCCGCTTCGCGGCTCCTCAGGATGAGGGTTAAGAGTAGCGAATGGAAAGTCCAACTTTGGCTGATGCCGTCGAGGCGCGTTGCGCGCGGTTGAACGCCAAGGCCGCCGACGTAGGCTCGGTCGCGCCCGCAATCGAGCGGCATCTGCTCGCGCGCCGCGACAACGAGGTGCTCATCGAGATCAAGGCCGCGGCCGTGAACCCGTCCGATGTGAAGGCCGCGACCGGGCTGATGGCCTACGCCGTATTCCCGCGAACGCCGGGGCGCGATTACGCGGGGGTGGTGATCGACGGGCCGGCCGGCACCGTCGGGCGCGAAGTGTTCGGTTCCTCCGGCGATCTCGGCATTCGCCGCGACGGTACCCATGCGAGCCATCTCGTGGTCGAATGCAAAGCCGTAGTTGAGAAGCCGCCAAGTCTATCCTGGGAGGAGGCGGCGGGTATCGGGGTTCCCTTCGTTACCGCGATGGAAGGATTTCGTCGTGCAGGTGTTCCCCAGCCCGGCGAGACCGTGCTCATCATGGGCGTTAACGGGAAGGTCGGTCAGGCCGCGACCCAGATCGCGACCTGGCATGGCGCACGCGTCATCGGCGTGGTGCGCAAGAGCGAGCCCTATGAAGGACACGCCAATACGACGGTCGAGATGATCGATGCGTCGAGCACTGATATCGCTGCGCGCGTGCGCGAGCTGACCGGCGGCAAGGGCGCCAGCATCGTGTTCAACACGGTCGGCGATCCCTATTTCCAGGCGGCGCACAAGTCGCTGGCGCTGCGCGGCCGGCAGATCCTGATCGCGGCGATCAATCCCGTGGTGCAGTTCAACATCCTGGAATTCTATCGCGGCCAGCACGCCTATTTCGGCATCGACACCTTGGCGCTGTCGTCGGCCGCGACCGGCGACGTGCTGCGCGAGCTCGCGCCGGGCTTTGCCAGCGGCCACCTCAAGCCATTCCGAATCAATCCGTCAGCCATCTATCCACTGGAGGACGCCAAGCGTGCTTATTTTGCCGTCGCCGGCTCCTCTCGCGACCGCGTGATCCTGCGGCCATGACCGATCCAACGAGCATCGTCGTCCTCGCCGGCCTCGCCATCGGCCTCGTCTATGGTGCGGTCGCGCTGGCGAGCGGCTTTTGCCTGATGAGCAGCCTGCGCGGCTGGTGGGCCAAGGGCGACAGCCGGCTGATGCGCACCTTTGCGCTAGCGATGGGCACAGGCATCATGGTGACGCAGAGTCTTGCGGCATACGGTTTCGTCGATCTCGGCAAGTCGATCTATCTGCAGTCGACCTTTTCGGTGCCGCTGATGTTTGTCGGTGGCGTTCTGTTCGGTTACGGCATGGTGATGGCGAACGGCTGCGGTTCGCGGGCGCTGGTGCTGCTTGGCAAAGGCAATCTGCGCTCCTTTATTGTCGTCATTGTGCTTGGTATCGCAGCCGAGATGACGCTGAAGGGGTTGATCGCGCCTGCGCGGATCGCCGTGCTGCAGGCCTCGCAGATGACCGCGACCATCACCTCGCTGCCCGCCTGGCTGTCGACCATCGGCCTGCATGGGACGGCGGCGCGGCTGGTCGCGGCGGCTGCAATCGGCGGCGTGCTTGTGATTTTCGCCTTCGCGCATCAGCCGTTCCGGCGCGCGCCTGGCCAGATCGCCGCGGGCCTTGTGATCGGCCTGCTGGTTGCAGCCGGCTGGTTCACGACCGGCTACCTCGGTGCCGACGACTTCAATCCGGTGCCGGTGACGTCACTGACCTTCATCGCGCCGATCGCCGACAGCCTGCAATATGCCATGCTGTCCACCGGGCTTTCGCTCAATTTCGGGATCGCGACCGTCGCGGGGGTCTTTGCCGGAAGCCTGATCGTGGCGTTGCTCACCGGCCGCTTCGAGCTCGAAGGCTTCTCTTCGCCGCGGCATCTCTTGCGCTCGGCCGGCGGTGCCGCGCTGATGGGGGCGGGCGGCGCAATGGCGTTCGGCTGCTCGATCGGGCAGGGCCTGACGGGTCTGTCGACGTTGGCGCTGACCTCTTTCGTCGCCGTGGCCGGCATCTTCGCCGGTACCGGCCTCGGCTTGCGCGGCGCCTTGCGGGTGCGCCCGCTGGCGCAGATGGAAGCAGGCGCAGCGAAGGCCGCTTAATCGGCGGCCTTGGTCAGGATGCGGATTTCAGATGTCAGCGTGCGATGCACCGGGCATTTGTCCGCAATCTCCATCAGCCGCTTGCGCTGATCGGCATCCAGCGCGCCCTCCATACCGATGATGCGATCGATCTGGTCGAGCATGCCTTCACGGGTTTCACACTCCGCGCAATCATTCGCATGGATCTTGCTGTGGCTGAGCGTCACGGTGACTCGATCGAGCGGCAGCGCCTTGCGCTCGGCATAGAGCCGCATGGTCATGGAGGTGCAGGCGCCGAGCGCGGTCAGCAGGAAGTCGTAGGGCGCAAGCCCGGTGTCCTCGCCACCAGCGGCGATCGGCTCGTCCGCGACGATGCGATGCGGACCAACCGTCACGACCTGCTGGAATTTACCGTTGCGCGTCTCGCGCACAACGACTTGTCGCGCCGCTTCGCCTGAAACGGTCGCCTGCGCCGTCGCGTCCGATCCGATATAGCGGCTGGCCCAGGCGGCGATGACCTCGGCGGCATAGGTGGTGTCGTGCTTGTTGCTCAGGAGATGGTCGGCATCCGCGAGCGACACGAAGCTTTTGGGATGTCTTGCCGCAACGAAAATCCGCGTTGCATTCTCGATGCCGACGGTGTCGTCGGTCGGCGCATGCATGACGAGCAGCGCCTTGTGCAAATGCGTCACATGACGCATCAGCTCATGCTCGGCAATGTCGTCGAGGAATGCGCGGGTGATCGGGAAGGGCCGTCCCGCGAGCGATACTTCGGCGCGGCCGTTCTGCCTGATTTCCGCAATGCGATCGGCGAACAGCCCGGTGACATGGTTCGGATCGGAGGGAGCTGCGATTGTCACGACGGCGCGGGCTTCCGGGATTTTTTCGGCCGCAGCGAGAATCGCGGCGCCGCCCAGACTGTGGCCGATCAGCAGGGTCGGTGCGCTCCGCGTCGCGCGCAGATGGTTCGCGGCGCGCACGAGATCGGCGATGTTGGAGGTGAAGGTTGCGTTCGCAAAATCGCCTTCACTGGAGCCTAACCCGGTGAAGTCGAAGCGGAGCACCGCAATGCCTTTGTCCGCCAGCGCCAGCGCAATGCGTCGCGCAGCCAGCACGTCCTTGCCGCAGGTGAAGCAATGGGCGAACAGCGCATACGCAATCGGCTCGCGGTCGGGCAGGTCAAGCGCAGCGGCGAGCTGGTGGCCGCCTTCACCTTCGAATTGGAAGCGTTCGGTCGGCATTGGATGTCTCCCCATTCGCGGTATTCACCTCTCCCATCGGGAGAGGTCGGCGCGGAGCGCCGGGTGAGGGGTTACGCTCTGACGTGGCACGCGCGGGCCTCACCCGAATTTCTCACTGCGTTCGAAATTCGACCTCTCCCCGCTGGGGCGAGGTGAAGAAGCTAGTCGTCGGAGTAACGCTGCTCGGCCCAGGGATCGCCGCGGTTATGGTAGCCGCGGACTTCCCAATAGCCCGGCGCGTCATGGGTGAGGAACTCGATGGCCTGCAGCCATTTCGCACTCTTCCAGAAATAGAGATGCGGCACCACGAGCCGCACCGGGCCGCCGTGCTCGACCTCGAGCGGCTTTCCCGACCAGCTATGGGCGAGCAGGGCATCTGCGGCAGCGAAATCGTCCAGGGCGAGATTGGTGGTGTAGCCATCATAGCTGTGCAGCACCACGAAGGCTGCATCCTCGCGCGGCTGGCAGGCCGCCAGCAAATCGCGGGTGGCGAGGCCCTCCCACTGGTTGTCGTAGCGCGACCAGGTGGTGACGCAATGAATGTCCGAGACAAATTGAGTCTGCCTCTCGGCCATGAACTGCGCAAAATCCCAGAACACGGGATGTTCGACGGCGCCATAGACGTCGAGCCGCCAGCGCTCGCGCGGGATTTCGGGCGTGAGCCCGAGATCAAGCACCGGCCAGTCCTTCGTCAGATGCTGGCCAGGCGGCAGCCGTTGCTCCTCGGGGCGCGACACCTTGCCGGTGAGGAAGCGGCCTTCCTCCGCCCAGCGCTGCTTGGTGCGGGTCAGCTTGCTCTCGGGCGGCTCGTGGTCTTCGGCCATTCAACGGACCTTGTTACTTGGCGCGTGCCTATTCGTGCCGATGCATCGCCGATTCATGCCTGGTGTCGCGCATGGTCGAGTAGATCAACAGCGACAGGAAGATCATCCCGCTCAGATAATAATAGAACCAGCTCTCATGCCCCATTGTCTTGAAATAGAGCGCGATCGCCGGCGCCGTGCCGCCGAACAGCGACACGGTGATAGCATAAGGTAAACCAACTCCGAGCGCGCGGACATTGGTGGGGAACAATTCCGCCTTCACGATCGCGTTGATCGACGTGTAGCCGGCAACGAAGATCCAGGCCGCACAGATCAGGAGGAAGGCAACGAACGGCGACTTGGTCTCCTTCAGGGTCATCAGGATGGGCACGGTCGCAAGCGTGCCGACCACGCCGAAGAAGATCAGCAGCGGCTTGCGGCCGATCTTGTCGGAGATGGCGCCATAGGTCGGCTGCAGGATCGTCGCGAACAGCAGCGACCCGAAGATCACCAGCGTGGTCTGGTCCTCGGTCAGGCCGACCGACAGCTTGACGAAGGTCTGCATATAGGTGGTGAAGGTGTAGAACGCCGCGGTGCCGCCGGCAGTGAGGCCGACGACCAGCAGCAGCTCGCGCGGATAACGGAAGAGGTCGCGGATCGCGCCACGCGGCTTCACAGCCTTTTTGGCTTCGATGAAGGCGTCCGTCTCCTGCAGGCTGCGCCGCATCACCGCAGCGAAGATCGCAAGCAGCGCGCCGATCACGAAGGGAATGCGCCAGCCCCAGGCCTTCAGCTCGTCCGCGGTCAAGAACACCTTCTGCAACAAGAGCAGCACAATGATCGCGGTGAGCTGCCCGCCGATCAGCGTCACATATTGAAAGCTCGAATAGAAGCCGCGATGGTTGGGGTCGGCGACCTCGCTGAGATAGGTGGCGCTGGCGCCGTACTCGCCACCAAGGCTCAGGCCCTCGATCACCCGTGCGAGCGCCAGGATCGCGGGAGCCGCCAAACCGATACTGGTATAGGTCGGCGTCACCGCGATCATCAGTGAGCCGAAGCACATGCAGACGACCGACAGCGTCAGCGACAGCCGCCGCCCGAAATGGTCGGCGAGATAGCCGAACAACCAGCCGCCGAGCGGGCGCATCAGGAAGGTCGCCGCAAACAGCACGGCGGCGTTGAGCTGCTGCACCACCGGATCGCTGGTCGGGAAAAAGGCGGGCGCGAAATAGAGCGCAAAGGCCGTATAGGCGTAGAAGTCGTACCACTCGACCAGGTTGCCCATCGAGCCGATGAAGATCGCCTTCACCCGCCGCTCGACATCAGCGACATCCAGTTTATCCGGGGCCCGCTGAAGCACCTGGTCTGTCATGGGCGGGCCTCCGGTGGCTTTTTGGTTGGGAACTGGCCCTCAGGTAGCCTTTCCGAACAGGATGGGCAACTGCCTGGGTCCGCGCACGGTGCCCTCGGACCAGGCGACCCGGCCGGCCGGATCGAGGCGGAAGTCCGGGATCCGCTTCAGCCATTCCTCAAGCGCGACCGTCATCTCCATCCGCGCCAGATTGGAGCCGACGCAGCGATGGATGCCGAGCCCGAAGGCGGCGTGGGGATTGCTCTTGCGGTCGATCACCACCTTGTCGGCATCGGCAAAGACCGCCGGATCGCGATTGGCGGCGGGGAACGACAGCAGCACCATGTTGCCCGGCTTCATCGGGCACCCGGCAATGGTCGTCTCCTTGATCACTTCACGCGCCATGGTGACGGGCGAATAGGCGCGCAGCAGTTCTTCGACCGCCATCGGCATCAGCTCGGGCTCTCGCACCAGCCGCTCGCGGTCGGCGGGCGTCCTGGCGAGGTGCCAAAGCGATGCGCCGATCGCGCTCCAGGTGGTGTCGATGCCGGCGATCAGGAGCAGCCGCAGCGAGCCCAGGACATGGCTGTCCTCGAGCGGCTGGCCATTCTTGTCCCTGGCGTTCATCATGGTCGAGATCAGATCGTCGGTCGGGCGCTGCTTGCGCGCCTCAATATGGCCCGCGAAATAGGCCGTCATCTCCTGCACGGCCTGCTGCAGCATTTTCTCGTTCTTGATGCCGAGCTCGAGGATCATGTGGATCCACCGGACGAACAGCTCGCCGTCCGACTCGGGGATGCCGAGCATGTGGCAGATCGTACGCGTCGGAATGTGCTTTGTGTAGCGCGCGGCCGCATCGCAGCCGCCCTCGGCGATGAATTCGTCGATCAGCTCGTTGCAGATCGCGCGCACCCGCGGCTCCAGCTTCTTCATCGCGTCCGGCGTGAACGGCGGCAGCAGGAGCTGCTTGGCGGGCTTGTGCTCCGGCGGGTCGGAGGTGATCGGCGGGGCCGCGTTGCGCTGGATCTCGGGGCGCTCGTCGCGAACGACGACGCGCCGCGACGAGAAATGCTCGGTGTCATGGGCGATCTGCTTCACCGCTTCATAGCTGGTCGGAAGATAGCAGCCCAGGAAGCGGTCGGTATGCACCACAGGGCTCGTCGCGCGCAGCTCATCCCAGATCGGAAAGGGATCTTCCGTCCAGCGCGGATCAGTGTGGTCGAAATCATGCACCCAATCCTCGACCGGCGGGTGCGCCGGCAGGACGCGCTCGTCTTCTGTCGCGTGGGCAGAGTCGGACATTGCGGCAATTCCTTTTGCTTGGTTTCGCTCAGGCCAAATGAACAAATGTCGGGAGACCCAAACCGGTCACTCCTCAATGACTTCGATCGCAATTTCGGGGCAGTTGGATTTGGCAAGCCAGGCCTTGTCCTCGAGACCTGCGGGGACGGTGCCATCGCCATGCTCGTGGGCGTTGCCGTATTCGTCGAGATCGAACAGCTCGGGCGCCAGCGCCTTGCAGCGGGCATGACCCTGGCATTTGTCCTGATCGACGCGGACCTTCAGCTTTCCAGACATGGCGGCGTTTCCCCTAAAGTGCAGCAACGCACGACGTGCGCAGAGTGCATGTTCGTTTCGACGAAGGCCGTGCGATGTTCCGCTTGGCTGCGCCTTCAAGTTATAGCATATTACATTCGTCTCAGCCTTGCGCTGTCAAGACAAAAGTTGAAGATTGCAACGCAATGCCGCAGCCGTTCGTCCGCAAACCGCTCAATGCCTATCATCACGGCGATCTTCGGGACGCCTTGATCCGGGCGGCGTTGCAGGAAGCCGAGCGGGATGGACCCGAAGCGATCAGCATCAAGGCGCTGACAAAGAGGCTCGGGGTGTCGCAGCCTGCGCCTTACCGGCATTTTGCCGACCGCGAGGCGCTGCTGGCGGCGGTCGCGGCAGAGGCGTTCCGGCAGTTCAATGCGGAGTTGCGCGACGCGATCGATAAGCCATCCAAGCGCTCGAAACTGTCACGCTTCGCGCGGGCGGTGCTCGATTTCGGTCTCCGCCGCAATGGCATCTTCCGTCTGATGTTCGCGTCGCGCGTGATAGCCTGTGCCGACGATGACAGCGAGCTGCATACGGCGGCGAGCGAAAGCTTTGCGCTGCTTGTCGAAGCGCTGGAAGCCCCCGCGGTCGGTCTGTTGCGCGAGCGGCAGGCGCTGAAGATATGGGCCTCGCTGCACGGCGTTGTGATGCTGGCGGAGCAGGGGCTGCTCACCGGGCAGGTTGCCGGCACCACGCGCGAGGAACTGGTTGAGGATATCGTGAACGAAGCCAAGCTCGCGCTGGGGGTTGCGATCGAGGCAGCGCAGCGGGAGGGGGCGGCGTAGGGTAAGTTCGGTCTCCGTTGAGCCCCATCTATCGCCGTCACCCTGAGGTGCCGTCGCCAACGGGTCCGCGCAAACGCGCGGCCCGATGACAGGCTCCGCGGCGGCCTCGAAGGGCGACGGCCCGGCGGCCGGAGCGGGGCTTCGAGGCTCGCGTTCCGCGAGCGCCTCAGGATGACGGATCGAAACCAGCGCAAGCCGCTAGCGAGGTGACCTACTTCGCCGCCCTCGGATCAATCGGCGTCGTGCCGCGCAGGCCCAGAATATCCTCCAGCAGCTTCGCGCCGGCGAGCAGTTTTGCCTCGCCGCGCGACGGTCCGACCATCTGCAATCCGACCGGTAGCCCCGAGGCCGTGAAGCCGCAGGGCAGCGACAGCGCAGGGCAGCAGGCGAGCGTGATGGCGTAGACGATGCCGAGCCATTCAATGTAGTTGTCGAACCTCTTGCCGGCGCATTCGGCGACGTAGCGGTTCTGCACCGGGAACGGCGGCACGATGGTCGCGGGCGCCAGCAGCAGATCATAGGTCTTGAAAAATTGCTCCGCACGAGCGGCAAGCGCGATGCGCTGCGCCTCGGCGCGCGCGACCTGCTCGACCGTGAGTTTCAGCCCTTCCTCAATATTCCAGATCACCTCGGGCTTGAGCAGGTCGCGATGCTTGCGCAGCAATTCGGCCTTGCTGACGGCGAAGTCGAAGGCGCGCAGCACATGGAAGCATTCATGGGCTTCGCGCAAATCCGGGTGCGCCTCCTCGACAATCGCGCCTAGCTCGGCAAAGCGCTCGGCCGCCTTGCGCGTGATCGCGGCGACCTCCGGATCGACAGGGGTAATGCCGAGATCGGGAGAATAGGCGATGCGCCTCGGCCTGGCGCCGGAGCGCGCGGCCGACAGGAAGCTCGTTGGCAGCGCGGGCAGCGACAGCGGATCGGCCGGATGCTCCCCGCTCATGGCGTCGAGCAGCAGCGCGAGATCCTCGACATTGCGCGCCATCGGCCCCTGCACGCCGAGTGTCCGGTCGATCTTGAATTTCGGCGTATGGGCGACCCGGCCGATGCTGGGACGCAGGCCCACCACGCCGCAGAAGCTTGCGGGATTGCGCAACGAGCCGCCCATGTCGGAGCCATGCGCAAGCCAGGCCGTGCCGGTGGCAAGCGCGACTGCCGCGCCGCCGGACGAGCCGGCCGCCGAGCGCGAAGTGTCCCAGGGGTTCAACGTCGGGCCGAACACTTCATTGAATGTATTGGCGCCAGCGCCGAACTCGGGCGTGTTCGATTTGGCGTATATCACGGCGCCGTTGTCCTCGAGGCGCTCAACCATGATGTCGGAACGCTCGGGGACATGGTCCTTGAAGATCGGCGAGCCTTGCGTGCTGCGCACGCCCGAGACGTTGGTGAGATCCTTGATCGGAACGGGAAGACCGGCCAGCAAGCCGCGCTCGCCTGCCGGCTTCTTCATGAGCGTCTTCGCATGATCACGGGCGCGGTCGAAGCACAGAATCGGCAGCGCGTTGACCTTGCCATCGACCTCGGCGATCCGCTGCTCCAGCACGTCGAGCAGGTCGAGCGGGGTGACCTCACCCTTCCCCAGCTTGCCGACGACATGGCATGCGCTGTCCCGGATCAGGTCCTGATGGCTCACTTCGAATCTCCATTTTGTGCGGTGCTGTCTCCGGCAGCTGCCCTAGCCCTGTAGACCATTTTCGGTCACAGTGGCAACGCGTGCAAGAACATGGAGACCTGCTGAAATGGCGATGCCGTCGGATGCACCCGATTGGCGCGGGATGAGCAAAGAGGAGCTCGACCGCGGGCTGAACAACAGCCTTGCGGTGCCCCGAAGCGGCGACATGATGGCCGGCTGGGAGCAGCGCTCGGCCGCCTTGCGCCAGCGTTTTCCAGCGCATCTCGACCTGCGCTACGGCCCGCGCGAGCGCAACCGGATCGACTTTCTAAAAGCCGCCGACCGGGCCCCGACGCTTCTGTTCATCCACGGCGGCTACTGGCAGATGCGGGCGAAGGAGTTCTTTACACTTGTTGCCGAAGGACCGCTGGCCCACGGCATCAACGTCGCGCTGACGGGCTATACGCTGGCGCCCGACGCGACGCTCGACGAGATCGTCGCCGAAATTCATGCCGGCATCGATTTTCTTGCACGCGAATTGCCCTCGCTCGGCGCCGACGGCAAGGGGATCGTGGTCTCGGGCTGGTCGGCCGGCGGCCATCTCACGGCCATGGCGCTGTCGCATCCTTTTGTCCGGGCGGGGCTTGGCATCAGCGGCATCTATGAGCTCGACCCAATCCGTCACTCCTATCTCAACGACAAGCTCGGGCTCGACGAGGCGGCCTCGCGGCGCAATTCGCCGGTGAAGCAACCGACGGGGCCGGACAAGCCGCTGTCACTCGTGGTCGGCTCGGCCGAACTGCCGCTGCTGCGACGGCAAACCGCGGATTTCGCCTGCTATCGCGTGAAGCATGGCCTGCCGGTAACCTATGAGGAGAGACCCGGCACCAATCACTTCACGATCATGAACGAACTGATCGCGCCCGACGGACGGATCACGAGGCTGATCCGCGACTTGTTGGCGTGGACAGGTTAGTTTTCCGTCATTCCGGGGCGATGCGAAGCATCGAACCCGGAACCTCGAGATTCCGGGTTCGGTCCTTCGGACCGCCCCGGAATGACCGTCAACTCAACTACCAACCCGCGCTGATCCCGCCATCGACCGTAAAGATCACCCCCGACGTATAGCCCGAGCGATCGGACGCCAGGAACGCCATGAGGTCGCCGATCTCGCGCGCATGCGCGGGCCGGCCGAGCGGCAGACCTTTCTGGAATTCCTTGTAGCGGTTCTCGTCGCCGAACTGATTCCTGGCGCGCGTCTTCAGCAGCGTGACATGCCGGTCGGTGCCAACAGGGCCCGGATTGATGCCGACCACGCGGATGTTGTCGGCGAGGCTCTTGCTGCCGAGCGCGCGGGTGAAGGCCATCAGTGCGGCGTTGCCAGCGCTGCCGCAGATGTAGTTCGCATCGAATTTTTCGCCGGCAGCGCCGATGTCGTTGACGATGACGCCGCCGCCTCGCGCCTTCATCTGCGCGTAGATCAGGCGGGTGAGGTTGATATAGCCGAACACCTTGAGATCCCAGGCATGCCGCCAGATCGCCTCATCGATCTTGTCGATGGAGCCGCCGGGAATGTCGCCGGCATTGTTGACGAGGATGTCGATGTCGGCGGCCTCCTTGGCGAGCCTCGCGACATCCTCGTTCTTGCGCAGGTCGACCACATGCGCGGTCGCGTCGATCTGGTGCGCGGAGCGCAACCGCTCGGCGAGCGCCTTGAGCTGGTCGCCGCTGCGCGCGGCGAGCCGAACATGGCAACCTTCCTCGGCAAAGGCTTCGGCGGCCGCAGCGCCAATGCCCTTGGAGGCGCCGGTGATGAGGACGCGTTTGCCGGAGAGATGCAGGTCCATGGTATGGCTCGCGGGATCAGAGGGGAGTGACCAGCAAAACTGTTAGGCGAGAGGACCGAAGACGGTCAACATTGCACTGCAGCGTTGCATGCGGGCCGAGTTTGGTCCATTGCAATTCCGATCAAAGGAACGGCATCGCCGGCGAGCTTCACGCGCAAGGATTTTCTCGATGAGCAGCGGAAAAAAACAATATCGGATCGCGGTCATCCCCGGTGACGGCATCGGCAAGGAGGTGATGCCGGAGGGCCTGCGGGTGTTGGAGGCGGCGGCGAAAAAGCACGGCGTCGCCGTGCAGTTCGATCATTTCGATTTCGCCTCCTACGACTATTACGAAAAACACGGCCAGATGATGCCGGACGACTGGAAGGAGAAGATCGGCAAGCACGACGCGATCTATTTCGGTGCGGTCGGCTGGCCCGCCAAGATTCCCGATCACGTCTCCTTGTGGGGCTCGCTGATCAAGTTCCGGCGCGAGTTCGACCAGTATGTCAATTTGCGCCCGGTCCGGCTGATGCCCGGCGTGCCGTCGCCGCTGGCCAACCGCAAGCCTGGCGACATCGATTTCTGGGTGGTGCGCGAGAACACGGAAGGAGAATATTCCTCCGTCGGCGGGCGGATGTTCCCGGATACGGACCGCGAGTTCGTGACGCAGCAGACCGTCATGACGCGGATCGGTGTCGATCGTATCCTGAAGTTCGCCTTCGACCTCGCGCAGTCGCGGCCGAAGAAGCACCTGACCTCGGCCACGAAATCCAACGGCATCTCCATCACCATGCCGTATTGGGACGAGCGGGTGGAGGCGATGGCCAAGAAGTATCCCGGCGTGAAGTGGGACAAGTACCACATCGATATTCTCACCGCCAATTTCGTGCTGCATCCGGATTGGTTCGACGTCGTGGTCGGCTCCAACCTGTTCGGGGACATCCTGTCCGACCTTGGCCCGGCCTGCACCGGCACCATCGGCATTGCGCCGTCCGGCAACATCAATCCCGAAGGCGACTTCCCGTCGGTCTTCGAGCCGGTGCATGGCTCGGCGCCCGACATTGCGGGGCAGGGCATCGCCAATCCGATCGGCATGATCTGGTCGGGCGCGATGATGCTGGAGCATCTCGGCGAGAAGCAGGCGGGCGAGGCCATCGTCACCGCCATCGAGCGCACGCTCGGCGAACGCACGCTCCGCACCCGCGACCTCGGCGGCAACGCCGACACGACAGCCTGCGGCAAGGCGGTCGCGGACATGGTGGAGTAGGCGGTTAGCTCGCGTTTTTTTGTAGGGTGGGCAAAGCGTAGCGTGCCCACCGACTTGCTTCATCGTGGATCAGTGGTGGGCACGGCGCTAAGACGCCTTTGCCCACCCTACGACCTACCCTTTCGTCACCCGCCGACAATGCTCCCACGCAGCGCCAAGCAAATTCTCGCTCGCCTCCGGCGTGCGGAAGGCCGAATGGGCCGATAGCGTGACATTCGGCAGCTTGGTCAGCGGATGATCCTTCGGCAGCGGTTCGATGTTGAAGACATCAAGGCCTGCATGGCGGAGGTGCCCTGACTTCAAAGCGTCAATCATCGCGGCTTCGTCGACGATCGCGCCGCGCGCGGTGTTGACCAGGATGGCGCCCGGCCTCATGGCCGCAATCCGTTCGCGCGAGAGGAAGCCGCGGGTCTCGTCGTCGAGGAGCAGATGCAGCGAAACGACGTGACTCTCGGCGAGCAGCTTGTCCAATGGCACGAACGCGACACCTGGCGCAGTCTTCGGCGTTCGGTTCCAGGCAATCACCTTCATTCCGCTGCCAGAGGCAATGCGCGCGACCTCGGCGGCGATGCCGCCAAAGCCGATCAGGCCGAGCGTCTTGCCGGTGAGCTGCATGCCGTCCTCGCGCAGCCAGTTGCCGGCACGCATCTCGCGGTCCATCAGCGGAATGACACGTGCGGCGGCCCACATCAGCGCGATCGCGCATTCGGCAACCGCAGTGTCGCCATAGCCCTTGATCAGGTGCACGGTGATGCCGAGCGCGGCAAGCTCCTCCGGGTTCATGTAGCTGCGCGCGCCGGTGCCCAGGAACACCACATGCTTCAACCCGGTGCACTGCCTGGCGATCTCGGTCGGCAGCGCGGTGTGATCGACAATGCCGATCTCGGCACCATTGAGCACGGCCGGCCATTCCTCCGGCTTGAAGTCGGGGTTGATGTTGATCCCGACCGCGGGATCCCCTGGCTTGCCGAGCCGCTTGAACAGCTCGGCCATGGATTCGCTGGCGTCGACAAAAACTCCGCGCACGGTCTTCCTCCGCTGATCTACTCAGGATCCGACGCCGCTCAGCGCCAGCACGGTGTGCAAGAGCACATTGGCCCCCGCGGCGCAGTCGGGCTGCGTGGCGTCTTCGAGCTCATTGTGGCTGACGCCATCCTTGCAGGGCACGAATACCATCGCGGTCGGAATCGTGGTGTTGAGGTTGCAAGCGTCGTGACCGGCGCCAGAGGTGATGCGGCGATGGGAATAGCCGAGCATCTCGGCCGCGTTCTGCACGGCATCGACCAGCTTGGGATCGAAATGGGTCGGCGGCTTGCGCCAGATCAGCTCCAGGCTCACCTCGACCTTGCGCTTTGCTGCGATCTCGGCGACGGCTGCGCGAAGATCGCGGTCGAGCGCGTTCATGATCCCGTCCTCCGACGAGCGCAGATCGGCGGTGAAGGCGATCTCGCCCGGAATTACGTTGCGCGAGGGGTTGGCGATCACGGCCTCGCCGACGGTGCCGACAGCATTGGGACCATGCTTCCTGGCGATCGTTTCCACCGCGAGCACGATCTCGGCCAAGGTCGCCAGCGCATCGCGGCGCAGCGGCATCGGCGTCGAGCCTGCATGGCTCTCGAAGCCGGTGATCTTGCCGTCATACCACAGCACGCCCTGGCCGGAATCGACCACGCCGATGGTCTTGTGCTCGGCTTCCAGGATCGGGCCCTGCTCGATATGCAGCTCGACGAAGGAGCCGAGTTTCTGCGTGCCCACCGGCGTGTCGCCGCGATAGCCGATGGCATCCAGCGCCTGGCCGACCGTGACGCCCTCGGCATCCTTGCGCGACAAAATATCGTCGGTCGTGAAGTCGCCAACATAGGCCGCGGAGGCCATCATCGCCGGCGCGAAGCGCGAGCCTTCCTCGTTGGTCCAGTTGACGATGCAGAGCGGCGCTTCGGTTTCGATGCCGGCATCATTGAGCGTGCGAACCACCTCGAGCGCGGCGAGTGTGCCGAGGATGCCGTCGAACTTGCCGCCCGTCGGCTGGGTGTCGAGATGCGATCCGAGGCCGACCGGTGGCCTCGTCATGTCGCGGCCCTTGCGCAAGCCAAACATCGAGCCGAGCGCGTCGACCTTCACCTCCAGGCCAGCCGCTTCGCATGCCCTACGGAACCAGTCCCGCACCTGCTTGTCCTCGGCCGACAAGGTCAGGCGCCGGACGCCGCCCTTCGGCGTGGCGCCGAACTTTGCGGTCTCATGGATCGTGTCCCACAGGCGGCCGGAATCGATCTGCAGGTTGCTCGCGGCTCGGCTCATGCTGCTCTTCCTTGAACGCCATTGTTCGGTGCACGAGGCGCAAGCGCCTCATGCTTTCTCAAGCAAGGCTGTTCCATGACCCGCAGGGGCGTTCGCGTCAACCGACATGCTCGTATGCGCGATCTGCCCGGCGAGATTGGCGACGCGTTCGACGGCGATTTCCTCCGGAGAGGCGAGCCAGGCGGCGCAGAAGGTCAGCGGCTGGATCTGGAAGTCGGTCTTGAGCTCCTGCAGCCGGCCGTCGGCGAGTTCGTTCTCCACGATCGCTGCGGGAATGACGGCGATGCCCAAGCCCTCGATGGCCATGTGGATCACGGTCGCGAGCGAGGCGCTGGCGTGCAGGCGGATCGGCGGCAGGTCGGGGCGGTTGAACAGCGCGCGCACCGTCTCATAGGGCTGGGTCTTGCGCGCAAAGGTGATGATCGGGAATTTCGCCAGCTCCCGGATCGAGAACGGACCGTTCCCGAGGCCGAGCGTGGGGCTGGTCATGCAGCTCACCGGATAATCGCATAGCACGCGGTTGCGCACGCTTGGGCCGGACAGCGGACCCAGCACGAAGGCAAGCTCGATCTCCTGCGCCAGCAGGCGCGCGCTCAGATTGGTCGTGATGTCGACCTCGATCTCCAGTGACAGGTTCGGATAGGTGCTGTTGACGCTCTTGATCAGCCGCGGCAGCCAAGTGTGCACGATGGTCTCGGCGACGCCCAGTCGCAGCGCGCCGCGCATGGCGGTGCGCTCGCCGACCTCGGCCATCATTTCCGAGCGCAGGCCGATCAGCTTTTCGGCGTAGACCATCATCCGCCGGCCGCTTGGGGTCGGCGAGGCCACCCGATGGTCCCGGTTCAGGAGCTTGACGCCCATCTCGCGCTCAAGCTGGGCGATGCGCTGGGAAATCGCTGGTTGGGTGGTGTTAAGCCGTTGAGCGGCCCCGCGAAAACTGCCGAGCTTCACCACCCAGAGAAACGTCTCGATCGACCTGAAATCCAGCATCGGAGCCCCTGCGTGAAAAGCGCTTGTGACGGATTGATAAATTGGAATTATCGATCTCGATCAAAAACGACGATTAGACTTTATAGCACGATTGAGATTGAGTGGCCATGTCGAGATATTAGGCAGGTGGCTCCCATGACTGTTTCTGCAGCACAGCAAAGTGAGCAGGATATGCTTCCGAGCCTTGAGGCCCGGCTCGCCTGCCGGAACGGCATGACGTCCACCACCGCCGGAGTAGCCAACGGATTCGTCCAGGGCAATCTCGCGATCCTTCCCGAGAAGCTCGCGGCTGCCTTCCACCGCTTCTGCCAGCTCAATCCGAAGCCGTGCCCGATCATCGGCATGTCCGACGTCGGCGATCCCCGCATCCCGGCGCTGGGCGAGGACCTCGACATCCGCACCGACCTGCCGCGCTATCGCGTCTGGCGCGACGGCGAAGTGGTCGACGAGCCGACCGACATCAAGAAGTACTGGCGCGACGACCTCGTCAGTTTCGTGCTCGGCTGCTCCTATTCATTCGAGGAGGCGCTGCTCAACGAAGGCCTGCCGATCAAGCACATCGAACGCAATCTGCGTGTGCCGATGTATCGCACCAACATTGCCTGCGGCTCCGCTGGTCCCTTCGCCGGTCCGATGGTGGTATCGATGCGGCCGTTCAAGCCGGCGGACGCGATCCGCGCCGTGCAGATCACGACGCGCTTTCCATCCGTGCATGGCGCACCGGTGCATCTCGGCCATCCGCATCTGATCGGCATCAATAACATCACCAAGCCCGACTACGGTGATGCGGTGCCGGTCGAGGACGACGAAATCCCGGTGTTCTGGGCCTGCGGCGTCACGCCGCAAGCGGTCATCGCGGCGGCAAAGCTGCCATTTGCCATGACGCATGCACCGGGCCTGATGCTGGTGACGGATTTGCAGAACAAGCATCTGGCTGTGCTCTAGAGAAGGATCCCAAAGTGCAACGACATTTCGTGCGAATGTCATCGTGCTTCCAAGGGGCGATGCCCTAAAGGGCAGCAGCCGCCGTTTCTTGAGGCTTTACCGCGAACGCTAGCCGTTCTAGCTCGCGCCAAACAGGGGACTTGAGTGATGAAGATCAGCCGTCGCAATGTTTTGCTTGGAGCCACCGCAGCCGCAGCACTCGGGCCGATCGCGAGCCGCGCGGACACGCCCGAAGTTGCGATTGGCGTGATCTATCCGCTCTCGGGCTCCAGCGCGCAGATCGGCGTCGATGCGCAGAAGGCGTTCGAGACCGCAGCCGAGATCATCAACAAGGATTATGATTTCAAGCTGCCGCTCGCCAAGGGCGAGGGCCTGCCGGGACTCGGCGGCGCCAAGGTAAAGCTGGTGTTCGCCGATCACCAGGCCGATCCGCAAAAGGGCCGCGCCGAGACCGAGCGCCTGATCACCCAGGAGAAAGTCTGCGCCGTGGTCGGCACCTATCAGAGCGCGGTCGCGGTCACCGTCAGCCAGACTTGCGAGCGCTACCAGATCCCATTCCTGTCCGCCGACAACTCCTCGCCCAGCCTGCATCGCCGCGGCCTGAAATACTATTTCCGCGCCTCGCCCCATGACGAGATGTTCTCCAAGGCGATGTTCGATTTCTTCGATGCGTTGCGCAAGAAGGGCCAGAAGATCGAGACGCTGTCGCTGTTCCACGAGGACACGATCTTCGGCACCGATTCGGCCAATGCGCAGACCAAGCTCGCGAATGAACGCGGCTACAAGATCGTCTCCGACATCAAGTATCGCGCCAATTCGCCCTCGCTCACCGCAGAGGTGCAGCAGCTGAAGGCCGCGGATGCCGACGTGCTGATGCCCTCGAGCTACACCACCGACGCGATCCTCCTGGTCAAGACCATGGCCGAGCTCGGCTACAAGCCGAAGGCCATCATGGCCCAGGATGCCGGCTTCTCCGAGAAGGCGACGTATGATGCCGTCGGCGACAAGCTCGAAGGCGTCATCTCCCGCGGCAGCTTCTCGCTCGACCTCGCCGAGAAGCGCCCGATGGTCGGCCTCATCAACGAAATGTACAAGGCAAAGTCCGGCAAGGACT
The DNA here is from genome assembly GCA_035652015.1 of Bradyrhizobium sp. Classification (GTDB taxonomy): domain Bacteria; phylum Pseudomonadota; class Alphaproteobacteria; order Rhizobiales; family Xanthobacteraceae; genus Bradyrhizobium. The sequence continues at coordinate 36,898 of DASREP010000050.1, forward strand.
TCAACGACTATACCTCGCGCCAGTTCATGGGCCTGATCCTGATGGCCGAGGCGATCAACCGCGCCAAATCGACCGACGGCGAGAAGATCCGCGAGGCACTCGCCGCGACCGACATGCCGGGCGACGTCACCATCATGCCGTGGAAGCGGGTGAAGTACGACGAGATGGGCCAGAACAACTACGCCGATCCGGTGCTGCTGCAGTACCTCGGCGGCAAGTTCGTGACCATCGCGCCGCAGGAAGTCGCAGTGTCCGAGGCCGTCTGGCCGATGCCTTCGAAGTAAACGAGCGGCGGGGGCGGGGGAAGGCGTGACAGCCGAAACGATCATCCAGAGTTTGGCAAGCGGGCTTCTGATGGGCCTGCTCTACGGCCTCATCGCCGTGGGGCTCGCCCTCATCTTCGGCCTCATGGACGTCGTGAACTTCGCCCATGGCGAATTCTTGATGATTGCGATGTACGCGACGTTCTTCCTGTTCGCGTATTTCTCACTCGACCCTCTGCTGGCGGCGCCACTGGTCGCTGCCGCGCTGTTCGTGTTCGGCGCGGCGGTCTATCTGTTCGTCGTGCGCTTCGCGGTTCGCGCCAAGGCCAATACCGGCATGGTGCAGATCTTCTCCACCTTCGGCCTGGCGATTGTGATGCGCGGCCTGGCGCAATTCTTCTTCACGCCGGACTACCGCTCAATTGCGCATTCCTGGCTGGGGGGCAAGACCATTTCGGTTGCCGGCATCTTTCTCCCCGAGCCGCAGCTGGTCGGCGCCCTGGTTGCGATCGCGGCTTTCATCGGGCTTTATTTCTTCATTCACCGCACCGATTTCGGCCGCGCGCTGGAGGCAACCCGTGAGGATGCCGGTGCCGTCGCGCTGGTCGGCATCGACAAGAACCGCGTCTTCGCGCTGGGCTGGGGCCTGGGCGCCGGACTGGTGGGACTGGCCGGCGCCATCATGGCGGTGTTCTTCTACATCTATCCCGATGTCGGAGCGTCCTTTGCGCTGATCGCCTATGTGACGGTCGCGCTCGGCGGCTTCGGCAGCGTATTTGGCGCCTTCGCCGGCGGCATCATCGTCGGCCTGGTCGAGGCGACCACCGCGATGATCCTGCCGCCGTCCCTGAAATCGGTCGGCGTTTACGCGGTGTATCTGCTCGTCGTCTTCATCCGGCCGCGCGGCCTGTTCGGGTCGATGTGATGGACAAGGATTTTGCCAATCGTCGCCGCCGCGAGCTGATCACGGCCGCCTTTTTTGCTGCGCTTGCGGCCGTCGTGCCGCTGTTCGTCAAGGACGTTTATGTCCAGAACATCATGGTGCTGACCCTGATGTATGCGGCGCTGTCGCAGGCCTGGAACATTCTGTCCGGCTATTGCGGGCAGATCTCGCTGGGACACGCACTTTATTTCGGGCTTGGCGCCTACACCACCGCGCTGCTGTTCACCAAGTTCGGCGTGCTGCCGTGGTTCGGGATGCTCGCGGGCGGGGTGATCTCGGCGGTCATTGCGATGGCACTCGGCTATCCCTGCTTCCGGCTCGGCGGGCATTATTTCTCCATCGCCACCATCGTCATTGCCGAGATCGCGTTGGTCCTGTTCCAGAACTGGGACTGGGCGGGGGCTGCGCTCGGCATCGATATCCCAATCCGCCATGACAGCTGGGTCACCTTCCAGTTCACCCGATCGAAATTGCCCTACTTCTATTTCGCCCTGGTGCTCGCCTGCATCGCCTGGATCGTGACCTGGTGGCTGGAGGATTCCAAATGGGGCTATTGGTGGCGCGCGGTGAAGGACAATCCGTCGGCCGCTGAGAGCCTCGGTGTCGATGTCTTCAACTCGAAGATGGGTGCCGCAGCTGTTTCCGCATTCCTCACCGCGATCGGCGGCAGCTTCTATGCGCAGTTCGTCTCCTATATCGACCCCGAAAGCGTGATGGGCTTCCAGTTCTCGCTGCTGATGGCGCTGCCGGCGGTGCTTGGCGGCATCGGCACGCTCTGGGGACCGGTGCTGGGCGCAGTGATCCTGATCCCGCTCACGGAGCTCACGCGCTCCTATATCGGCGGCTCCGGACGTGGCGTCGACCTCATCGTCTATGGCGCGCTGATCGTCCTGATCTCGCTGGCGCGGCCGCAGGGTCTGGTCGGGCTGTTCTCGCGGCAGGCGAAGGCGGTGTCGCGATGACGGCGCTGCTGGAGACCCGCGGCATCACCCAGCGCTTCAGCGGGCTGGTCGCCAACAGCGATGTGTCGATCTCGGTCGGGCGCGGCGAGATCGTCGGCCTGATCGGCCCCAACGGCGCCGGCAAGTCGACGCTGTTCAACCTGATTGCCGGCGTCTACCGGCCCAGCGAAGGCTCGATCTGGTTCGACGGCGAGGACGTCACCGTATTGCCACCCGCCGCGCGCTGCCAGCGCGGCATCGGCCGCACCTTCCAAGTGGTCAAGAGCTTCGAGACCATGAGCGTGATCGACAATGTCATTGTCGGGGCGCTGGTGCGCAACACCGTCATGCGGGACGCCCGCCGCAAGGCGCATGAGGTCTTGGAATTCACCGGCCTCGGCGCGCGTGCCGGTGTGCTGGCAAGCGACCTGGTGCCCGCGGAAAAGCGCCGGCTGGAAGTGGCGCGGGCGCTGGCAACCGAACCGAAACTGCTCTTGCTCGACGAGGTGCTGACCGGGCTCACGCCGACGGAAGCGCAGACCGGCGTGGAACTGGTGCGCCGCGTGCGCGACACCGGCGTCACCGTGCTGATGGTCGAGCATGTCATGGAAATCGTGATGCCGCTGGTCGACCGCGCCATCGTGCTCGACCTCGGCAAGGTGCTGGTCGAGGGCAAGCCTTCCGACGTCGTTCGCGATCCCAAAGTCATCACCGCCTATCTCGGGGACCGTCATGCTGTCGGTGCGTGAAGTCACCACCGCCTATCAGGGGCTGGTCGCCATCTCCTCCGTCTCGATCGAGGTGGAGAAAGGCGAGATCGTCTGCGTCGCCGGCGCCAACGGCGCTGGCAAGTCGACGCTGTTGAAATCGATCGCCGGTGCCGAGCGTCCGCGCTCGGGCACGGTGAGCTTCGACGGCAGTCGCATCGATGGCCTCGCCCAGCACCTCGTCACCGCGCGCGGCATCGCCTATGTGCCGGAGAACCGCAGGCTGTTTCCGCGGCTTTCGGTGCGCGACAATTTGCGGCTCGGCAGCTACCTCTATCGCGGGCAGAGCGACCGGGAAGGACCGCTGGATCTGGTGTTCAAGCTGTTCCCGCGCCTGCAGGAACGTCTCGAGCAGCGCGCCGAGACGCTCTCCGGCGGCGAGCAGCAGATGCTCGCCATCGGCCGCGCCCTGATGACGCGCCCGCGGCTTCTGATGCTGGATGAGCCGTCGCAAGGCATCATGCCGAAACTCGTCGACGAGATTTTCGCGGCCGTGAAACGCATCCGCGACGCCGGCATGACCGTGCTGATCGTCGAGCAGCGCATGGCCGAGTGCCTGGAGATCGCCGACCGTGCCTACATCCTGCAAACCGGCCGTGTGTTGATGGCTGGACCGTCGGCCGAGATCAAGGGCAACCCGGACGTAAGGAAAGCGTATCTGGGGCTGTAGCCTACGGAAGCCGCGTAGGGTGGGCAAAGCGAAGCGTGCCCACCAATCCGATTCACGCTCGTTCTGGTGGGCACGGCGCGTGCGCGCCTTTGCCCACCCTACAGCCTGCGGACAGGCTAGTGCCCGTGCTCCGGCAGCGTCAGCCCAAAGCTCTTCACCAGATCCGCAATCTGCTCCGGCGACAGAAACCGCGGGTTCAGCCCACGCAACAATAGATACAGCCTAGCCGTTTCCTCCAGCTCCTCGGTCGCGAACACCGCCGCCTCCAGCGTTTCGCCCGCGACCACCGGGCCGTGATTGGCGAGCAGCACCGAGGAATATCTCCCCGCCAGCCCCTTGATGGCGTCAGCGACGGCAGGATCGCCGGGCCGATAGTAAGGTACCAGCGCGGTCGCGCCGCAGCGCATCAGGTAATAGGCCGTCATTGGCGGCAGCGCCGCGCGCGGATCGATGTCCGGCAGCATCGAGACGGCGACCGAATGGGTGGAATGCAGATGCACCACGGCGCGTGCGCCGCCGCGGGTCTGGTACAGCGCGCTGTGCAGCGGCACCTCCTTGGTCGGCGCATCGCCGGAGACCAGGCGCCCGACCGCATCGAGCCGCGACAATCTGGCGGGATCGAGGAAGCCGAGCGAGGCGTTGGTCGGGGTCACCAGGTAGCTGCCGTCGTCCAGCCGCACGCTGATATTGCCTGACGAGCCCGGCGTCAGTCCGCGCTCGAACAGCGAGCGTCCAAACCGGCAGACATCCTCCCGGATCCTGGTTTCGCCGTTCGCTGCTTCCTTCATGGCGGCCATCCTTTTTCCGCCTTGTCTCACGCTTTGGCAGCGCGGCCAAGCCGTGATAGGCAGGAGATAAAGCCGCCATAGAGGGAAACGCCGCATGTCCCAAGCCGACAAACCTAAAATCGCCGTGATCGGGCTCGGCTCGATGGGCTTTGGGATGGCGACATCCCTGAAGCGCGCGGGCTTTGAGGTGACCGGCTGCGATGTGGCGGCCGACAGCGTCGCCCGCTTTGTCGCTGAGGGCGGCAAGGGCGCCAAGACGCCGGCCGAGGCAGCGAAGTCGGCCGACATTGTTGTGAGCGTCGTCCTCAATGCCGCGCAGACTGAAGCCGTCCTGTTCGGCCAAAATGGCGTGGCGGAGACACTGGCCAAGGATGCGGTGTTCGTTTCCTCTGCAACCATGGATCCGGAGGTCGCGCGCAAACTCGGCGCGCAGCTCGAGGCGACGGGGCGGCATTATCTCGATGCGCCGATCTCGGGTGGCGCGCAGCGCGCCGCGCAAGGCGAGCTGACGATCCTCGCCTCTGGCAGCCCGGCCGCTTTCGCAAAAGCGCGGCCCGCGCTCGACGCCATGGCGGCGAAATTGTACGAGCTCGGCGACGCCGCCGGCCAGGGCGCCGCATTTAAGATGATCAACCAGCTGCTCGCGGGCGTGCATATCGCTGTCGCCTCGGAGGCGATCGCCTTCGCCGCGCGTCAGGGGCTCGACATCCGCAAGGTCTATGAGGTGATCACGGCCTCCGCCGGCAATTCCTGGATGTTCGAAAACCGCATGACCCATGTGCTTGATGGCGACTATGCCCCGCGCAGCGCGGTGGAAATTTTCGTCAAAGACCTCGGCATCATCCAGGACATGGCGCGCTCGGCGCGGTTCCCGGTGCCGGTTGCTGCCGCCGCGCTGCAGATGTTCCTGATGACCTCAGCCTCCGGCATGGGCCGCGACGACGATGCCTCGGTGGCGCGGATGTATGCCAAGATCGGCGGCGCCAAGCTGCCGGGCGATCAGAAATAGGCGAGCACCGCGTTACATTCGGAGAGACCGCAAGATGCCCCGTTTCGCCGCCAATCTCACCATGATGTTCAACGAGGTGCCGTTCCTCGATCGCTTCGAGGCCGCGGCCAAGGCCGGCTTCACCGCGGTCGAGTTCCTGTTCCCCTATGACCACCCTGCGGAGGAGGTCGGCGCAAGGCTGCAGCGCTTTGGCCTGACGCAGGCGTTGTTCAACCTGCCGCCGGGCGACTGGGCCGTCGGCGAAAAGGGCTTCGCGGCTTTGCCGGATCGTTTCGAGGACCTGAAGCAGAGCCTCGTCACCGCGCTGCCCTACGCCAGGGCGACTGGGGTCAAGCGGCTGCATCTGATGGCGGGCATCGCCGAGCGGAAGGACGCGAAAGCCATCGAAGCCTTCTACAAATCGGTCGCCTGGGCCGCGGAGTTCTTTGCACCCCATGGCCTCGACGTCGTGATCGAGCCGATCAACCCGCGCAACGTGCCCGGCTATTTCCTCAACGACTTCAACTTCGCGCGCGATCTCATCGAGGAATTGAAGATTCCGAATCTCAAACTCCAGTTCGACATCTATCACTGCCAGATCATCCATGGCGACGTCACCATGCGGCTGCGCGAGATGATGCCGATCATCGGCCATATCCAGATCGCCAGCATTCCCTCCCGCCATGAACCGGATGGCGAGGAGCTAAACTATCCCTTCCTGTTCGACGAGCTCGATCGGCTCGGTTATGGCGGCTTCGTCGGCTGCGAATATAACCCGCGCGGCAAGACCACTGATGGTCTCGCCTGGTTCAAGCCCTATGCCGGAGCAAGACCGTGACCTTGAAGCTGGGTTGCATCGCCGACGACTACACCGGCGCTTCCGATCTCGCTAACACGCTGACCCGCGCAGGGCTGCGCACCGTGCAGACCATCGGCGTGCCCGCAGACGATTTAGCGCTGCCCGAGGTCGATGCGGTCGTGGTGTCGCTCAAGAGCCGCTCCATCGAGGCGGCTCAGGCGGTGAGCCGGTCGCGGGCGGCGGAGACATGGCTGCGCGGGCGCAGCGCCAGTCATATCCTGTTCAAGATCTGCTCGACCTTCGATTCCACCGACAAAGGCAATATCGGCCCGGTTATGGACGCGCTGCGCGAGGATTGCGGCGAGGCGATCGTGCTGGTGACCCCGGCCTTCCCCGAGACGGGGCGGACCGTCTACCAGGGCAATCTTTTTGTCGGCACCGTTCCGCTCAATGAAAGCCCGCTCAAGGACCACCCGCTCAACCCGATGCATGACGCCAATCTCGTGCGGGTGCTGGCGCGCCAGAGCCGAACCGGGATCGGGCTGGTTGGTCTTTCGACAGTCACCAAGGGCGCGGCCGCGGTCCGCGCGCGCCTGGCTGAGCTCGCCGCGCAAGGCTTTGGCGCCGCGATAATCGACGCGGTGTTCGATATCGATCTCGAGACCATCGGCCGCGTTGCGCTGGATCATCGCCTCTCGGTCGGCGCCTCCGGCATCGGGCTTGGGCTTGCCCGCGCGCTGGTCGCCGCTGACGGCAAGCCTGCCTCGTCCAGCGCAGCCGCGATGGCGCCGGTCGGAGGGCTGGCTGCGATCCTCGCCGGCAGCTGCTCGCAGGCGACGCTCGGGCAGATCGCCGCGGCGGAGAAGATCATGCCGGTGCTGCACCTTGACTCCGAGCAGATCATTCAGGGCAAGGACGAAGGCCTCCGCGCGCTGGCGTGGGCGCGCGAACGGCTGCAAAGCGGCCCGTTACTAATTGCCTCCAGCGCTGCGCCCGAGCGCGTCGCTGCGCTCCAGGCGCGCCATGGCCGTGATACGGCAGGCCATGCAATAGAGGAGACGATGGCCGATATCGCCGAGGCGCTGGTCGCAGCCGGCGTGCGGCGGCTAATCGTCGCCGGCGGCGAGACATCAGGCGCAGTCGTCGACCGTTTGCAGATTCCGGGCTTTCTCGTGGGCGAGGAAATTTCTGCCGGCGTGCCCGTTTTGCGTGCAGTCGGTGCACGACAAGGCGAGATGTCGCTTGCCTTGAAGTCAGGCAATTTCGGCGGACCGCAGTTCTTCTCAGACGCGCTTGCGCTCATGCACTGAACGCAACATCCAGGCGGCAACGCAAGGAGTCGGTCACTGCCATCAAGGAAATCTCCGATACAATCGAGAAGCTCTCGAAAATCTCTTCGACCATTGCGGCTGCGGTGGAGGAGCAGGGTGCGGCGACCCAGGAAATATCGCGCAACGTGCAGCAGGCGGCGCAAGGCACCCAGCAGGTCTCGTCCAACATCACCGACGTGCAGCGCGGCGCAACCGAAACCGGCACGGCGTCCTCACAGGTGCTCACCGCGGCACAGATGCTGTCGGGCGATTCCGGCCGGCTGCGGAGCGAGGTCTCGAAATTCCTGGCCTCGGTGCGCGCCGCTTGAGCTGACTGAGATCGCGCGTGACGCGATCTCAGCGGCGCAGTTAAAATCTTAGCCTCGGTATAAGATCGAGAGTTGGTCCGTGTTCGTACGGGCCGACTGTTTCACTATGGGTTAATTGCCACGTGAGAAGTCTAGGCAACGACCACGTCCAATTGACGCGCGCCGGTGAGGTTTGCAGAGCGAATTTATTTTCCCGGGGAACGGCAATGCGCAAGAACCTGCCTGTTACGACCACTGAATATCCCGTCACTGACGAAACGCTGATTGTCTCGCAGACCGACACCAAGGGCAAGCTCACCTTCTTCAACGACGATTTCATCGCCGCCGCCGGCTTCACGGCCGACGAGCTGATGGGCCAGCCGCACAACATCATCCGCCATCCGGACATGCCGCCGGAGGCCTTCGAAAATCTCTGGGATACGCTGAAGGCCGGCAAGCCCTGGGTCGGCGCCGTGAAGAACCGCCGCAAGAACGGTGATTTCTACTGGGTGCTCGCCACCGCCTCGCCGATCCGGCAGAACGGCCATATCACCGGCTACACCTCGGTTCGCACCAGGTTGCCCGCCGACCAGCGCAAGGAGGCCGAGGAGGTCTATGCTGCGATCCGCGAAAAGCGGCCGCATGGCTACAAGATCGAGGCCGGCATCATCCGACGCCGTTCGCTGTCCGATCGCTTCAAGCTGTTTACCGGCTCCTTGAAAGCGCGCCTGATCACCCAGCTCGGCGTGCAAACCGTGCTGATGCTGGCGGTTGCGCTCGCCGTGCTGTTCGGCACGTCCGGGACGGTTGTCGCCTCGCTCGCCTTGCTGTGTGCCGTCTTCGGCGGCGGGCTCTGCATGCAGCTGATGGCGGCCATGAACGGGCCGCTGCACCATCTCAACGAGACCATGGAGAACATCGTCCAGGGCAAGCTCGACGGCCGCATCAAGATCGAGCGCGACGACGAGATCGGCGAGGCGCTGCGCAACCTGCAGACGGTCCAGACCATCGTCCGCTTCTCCAAGGAAGAGCTGAAGGCGAGCGAACGCCGCGCCGCCATCCAGCGCCGCAGCGAGATGGTCAAGCTCGCTGACGGCTTCGAGGGTGCGGTCGGCGAGATCGTCGAAACCGTCTCCTCCGCCTCCACCGAGCTCGAGGCGTCCGCCACCAGCCTGTCCTCCACCGCCGACCGCGGCCAGGAGCTTGCGACCGCCGTCGCCTCGGCGTCTGAGGAGGCCTCGACCAATGTGCAGTCGGTCGCGTCCGCCAGCGAAGAGATGGCGTCCTCGATCCGCGAGATCAGCCGGCAGGTGCAGGATTCCGCGAAGATAGCCGGCGAGGCCGTACAGCAGGCCCGCACCACCAACGACCGGGTCAGCGAATTGTCCAAGGCGGCGACACGGATCGGCGACGTCGTCGAGCTGATCAACACCATCGCCGGCCAGACCAACCTCCTGGCGCTCAACGCGACCATCGAGGCCGCGCGTGCCGGCGAAGCCGGGCGCGGCTTTGCCGTGGTCGCCTCCGAGGTGAAGGCGCTTGCCGAGCAGACCGCGAAAGCCACCGGCGAGATCGGCCAGCAGATCGCGAGCATCCAGTCGGCCACCCATGAATCCGTCGGTGCGATCCAGGCGATCAGCGTGACCATCGAACGGCTGTCCGAGATCTCCTCGACCATTGCCGCCGCGGTGGAACAGCAGGGGGCCGCGACCCAGGAAATCTCGCGCAGCGTGCAGCAGGCCGCTGCCGGCACGCGGGAGGTCTCCGCCAATATCACCGACGTGCAGCACGGCGCGACCGACACCGGCTCGGCCTCCGAACAGGTGCTGTCGGCGGCGAAATCACTGTCGTCGGAGAGCAATCGCCTCAAGCTCGAGGTGGGCAGGTTCCTGCAGTCGGTGCGGGCGGCCTGATTTGCGGCCCTTCGCGACGGGATTGCGCGCCAGATATCGCGGCAGCGAATAAGGCCATTACGCCTGCGGGTTAGCTAAACGGCGGCGGTTCAGGTAAATCGAGGCTTGCGCTTCGGGGGAGGCGAGTTCCACGCGTCCCCCGCTGGCGGAAGGAAACGCCTCACCCATGATCGCCCTGGTCCGTATCGCCCTGAGCCGTCCGTATACTTTCGTCGTGCTCGCGCTTCTTCTGCTGATCATCGGGCCCCTGGCGGCGCTGCGCACCCCGACCGACATCTTTCCCGACATTCGCATTCCCGTGATCGGCGTGGTCTGGCAGTACACCGGCCTGCCGCCGGACCAGATGTCCGGGCGCATCACCACGCCGTTCCAGCGGGCGCTGACCACCACCGTCAACGACATCGAGCACATCGTCGCCAATTCCTATAACGGCGTCGGCATCATCAAGATCTTCTTCCAGCCGAATGTCGATATTCGCACGGCCAATGCCCAGGTCACCGCGATCTCGCAGACCATGATCAAGCAGCTGCCGCCGGGTGCGACGCCGCCGCTCATTCTCAACTACAGCGCCTCCACCGTGCCGATCATCCAGGTCGCGCTGTCGGGCGAGGGCTTGACCGAGCAGAACCTCGCCGACATCGGCATCAACCAGCTGCGCACGCCGCTGGTCACCGTGCCCGGCGCCGCCATTCCCTATCCCTTCGGCGGCAAGCAGCGCCAGATCCAGATCGATCTCAACCCGGAGGCGTTGCAGGCGCGCGGCCTCTCCGGCCAGGACGTCGCCAATGCGCTCGCCGCGCAAAACCTGATCACGCCAGTCGGCACCGAGAAGATCGGCGGGTTCGAATACAACATCCAGCTCAACAACTCGCCGCTGAAGATCGAGGAACTCGGCGACCTTCCGATCAGGACGGTCAACGGCGCCATGGTCTACATCCGTGATGTCGCCAGCGTCCGCGACGGCAATCCGCCGCAGACTAACATCGTCCACGTCAACGGCAACCGCTCGGTGCTGATGATGGTGCTGAAGGCAGGCTATATCTCGACGCTGGATATCATCGCCGGCATCAAGCAGAAGGTGATCGACGTCCGCGACCAGATGCCGGACGCGCTCAAGATCGGCTTCATCGGCGACCAGTCGGTGTTCGTGCGCAGCGCGGTGACCGGCGTCGCCTTCGAGGGTGTGATTGCCGCGTTGCTCACCAGCGTGATGATCCTCTTGTTCCTGGGCAGCTGGCGCTCCACGGTCATCATTGCGGTGTCGATCCCGCTGTCGGTGCTGGGCGCCATCGTGATGCTGTCGGCGATCGGCGAGACGCTCAACATCATGACGCTGGGCGGCCTTGCGCTTGCCGTCGGCATCCTGGTCGACGACGCCACCGTGACCATCGAGAACATCAACTGGCACCTGGAGCAGGGCAAGGATGTCGAGCCCGCGATCATGGACGGCGCGCGCCAGATCGTGACGCCCGCCTTTGTCTCGCTGCTCTGCATCTGCATCGTGTTCGTGCCGATGTTCTTCCTGACCGGCGTGGCGCGCTTCCTGTTCGTGCCGATGGCGGAAGCGGTGATGTTCGCCATGATGTGGTCGTTCATCCTGTCGCGCACGCTGGTGCCGACCATGGCTAAATATCTGCTGCACAAGCATGAGCATCACGAGGGTACACCGCCGCCGTCGCGCAACCCCCTGGTCTGGTTCCAGCGCGGCTTCGAGGCGCGGTTCGAGCGTGTCCGCACCAGTTATCGCGACCTGCTGACGCTCGCCATGCACCACCGCGCCATCTTCGTGATCGGCTTCCTCGGCTTTGTCGCGGTGTCGTTCCTGCTCACGCCCTATCTCGGCCGCAACTTCTTCCCGGCGGTGGATTCCGGCTCGATCCTGATGCATGCGCGCACCCAGATCGGCACCCGCATCGAGGAAAGCGCCAACCAGTTCGCGGACGTGCAGAAGGCGATCCGCAAGATCATCCCGCCCGGCGAGATCGAGACCTTGGCCGACAATATCGGCATGCCGATCTCCGGTATCAACATGACCTATAACAACACCGGCGTGATCGGCCCGCAGGACGGCGACATCCAGATCAAGCTGAAGGAGGGCCATCGTCCGACCGAGGAATATGTCCAGGCCTTGCGCGAGCAATTGCCACGGCTGTTTCCCGGCATGACGTTTGCGTTCCTGCCGGCCGATATCGTCAGCCAGATCCTCAATTTCGGCGCGCCGGCGCCGATCGACCTGCAGATCCGCGGCGCCAATGTCGAGGCCAATTTTGCCTACGCCAACAAGCTGCTCAACCGCATCAAGCGGATCCCGGGCATTGCCGATGCGCGCATCCAGCAGTCGCCGAGCAGTCCCACCTTCAACATCGATGTCGACCGCACCCGCGCCCAATATGTCGGCCTGACCGAGCGCGACGTCACCAACTCTCTTGTCGTCAACCTCGCCGGCTCCTCCCAGGTCGCGCCGACCTATTATCTCAATCCGGATAACGGCGTGTCCTACTCGATCGTGATGCAGACGCCGCAGTTCCAGATCGATTCCCTGAGCGCGCTGCAGACGCTGCCGATCACCGCGGCCTCGACCTCGAGCCCGCCGATTCTCGGCGGCATCGCGGATATCAAGCGCACGACCTCCAGCGCCGTGGTCTCGCAATACGACATCCAGTCCATGGTGCAGATTTTCGCGACCTCGCAGAACCGCGACCTCGGCGCCATCGCGGCCGACGTGAAGAGCGCGATCGCCGATACCGCCAAGGAGGTGCCGAAGGGCTCCTCGGTCGTCCTGCTCGGCCAGGTGCAGACCATGAACAGCGCCTTCGCGGGCCTTTTGTTCGGCCTGCTCGCGGCAGTCGTGCTGATTTACCTGTTGATCGTCGTGAACTTCCAGTCCTGGTCCGATCCCTTCGTGATCATCACCGCGCTGCCGTCGGCGCTCGCCGGCATCGTGTGGATGCTGTTCACGTCCAACACCACGCTGTCGGTGCCGGCGCTGACCGGCGCCATCATGTGCATGGGCGTTGCCACCGCCAACAGCGTGCTGGTGATCTCCTTCGCCCGCGAGCGCTATGAGGAGCTGGGTGATCCGATCCAGGCTGCGATCGAGGCCGGCTTCGTCCGTTTCCGCCCCGTGCTGATGACCGCGCTTGCCATGATCATCGGCATGACCCCGATGGCGCTTTCGCTCGGCGAGGGCGGCGAGCAGAATGCGCCGCTGGGCCGCGCCGTCGTTGGCGGGCTGATCTTCGCCACCATGGCGACCCTGATGTTTGTGCCGGTGGTATTCAGTATGGTACACAAGAAGCAAGGCGCCAAAGACGCCGCCGCATTGGAGACGCAGCATGCCCACTGAACAGACGCCGCCGGTTTCCCGCCGGAAGTTGGGCATTGCCGGCGTGGTCGGTCTCACAGTCGCGGTGCTGATCGTGGTCAACGGCATCCGGGCCCGCGAGCAGGCCAATGCCGAATTGCGGCAATGGACCGATGACCAGGCGATTCCGACGGTTGCCGTGGTGCAGCCGGACGCCAAGGCGCTCTCCGCCACCATCGACCTGCCGGGCCGGCTGGAGGCTTATTCCCGTGCGCCGATCTTCGCCCGCGTCAGCGGCTACCTGAAAAGCTGGAACGTCGATATCGGCGCCAAGGTGAAGGCCGGCGATGTCATTGCCGAGATCGAGGCGCCGGACCTCGACCAGCAGCTGTTGCAGGCGCGCGCCGATCTCGCCAGCCAGGAGGCGAGCGCAAGGCTATCGGAAGCGACGTTGAACCGCCGCAAGACGCTGATCGCGTCGAATTTCGTCTCCATGCAGGAGATCGACGAGCGCACCGCCGACCTCTCCAACAAGAAGGCGGCGGTGAACGCGGCCCAGGCCAATGTCGAGCGGCTGGAGGCGCTCGCCGGCTACAAGAAGATCACCGTGCCGTTCGACGGCATCGTCACGGCGCGCGACACCGATGTCGGCGCGCTGATCAATGCCGGTGGTGGCGGCACGCCGATGTTTGTGATCTCCGATACGTCCAAGCTCCGCCTCTATGTCAACGTGCCGCAGAACTACGTGCCGGAGATCAAGATCGGCGCCAAGGCCGTCGTCACCGTGCCGGAATATCCCAACCGCACCTTCCCTGCCACGGTGGAAGCCTCGGCGCAGGCGGTCGACGTCAATTCCGGCACCACGCGCATGCAGCTCGGGATCGACAACACGAAGGGCGAATTGATGCCGGGCGGCTATGCCAGCGTGAAGCTCAGCCTGCAGCGTGAGGCCGTGCCGCTGCACATTCCCGCCAGCGCTCTGATCTTCAACCAGAACGGATTGCGCGTGGCGACGGTCGGAGCGGATGACAAGGTCCGCTTCAAGACGGTAACGATTGCGCGCGATCTCGGTCGCGAGATCGAAATCGGCTCGGGGCTTGCAATCGCGGACCGCGTCATCGTCGCCCCGCCGGATGGGATTGCCGACGGTGATCAGGTTCGCGTGGCGGGAGCGGTGACCAAGCCAGCACCGAAGTTGTCAGAGCGGCAGGACGTGAAGGGGTAGGACCGGGCACGCTCCTCGCTCCGCAGACTGTAGGGTGGGCAAAGGCGCAAAGCGCCGTGCCCACCATCCGATCGCGATCGTCGTGTTGACGGTGGGCACGCTTCGCTTTGCCCACCCTACAACGCGCGGGGCTATACGGCCTTCCACTCCAGCACGCCGTCCGCCGCGATCGCGATCTCTCCGGACGAGCCCACCGGCGTACGTTCCATGTTCGTTAGAAACGCCAGCGTCGCCACATCCACCGCCGGCACGCGCGCCAAGGTGCGCGCATCCGCCTCCGTCCGCAACATCACCACGCCGTGCTCGACCTCGCCATTGCGGCCATAGAGCACCGTGAAGCTCTCGACCTTGCCCTTGCCCGAGGCCTGATCAACGAACTCCGGCACCGCGCCCTTGTTGCGATCGGCAATCGCCTGCACCGATGTCTCCTGCGCAAGCGTCTCACGCGGCACCTGCCGCGACAACACCAGTGCATGGTGCTTTGTCACGAACCCACCCTGGCCATAGAGCAGCCCCAGCTTGGCGCCGCCGCGCATCTTACGCACCATGGCGCAAGCGGCATGCGTCATGTAGGTGTTGAGCGGCGCGCCGAAGAAGGTGAGGCCGCCGGTCACGGTCGGATTGACGTCAGGCCCAAGCTTGAGCGTCCGGCGCGCCATCTTGGGCACGCAGGGAAAGCAGCTATACAGCTCGATCGCGTCGAAGGAGCGGCCGTCGCCGCCGACCATCTCCATCACGGCATTGAGCACCGCATTTTGCGGATGGCTTTCGCGGAACTGGTCGCGGAGCAAATAGTCGCGCGGCTCTTCGGCCGAGGCGCCGCCGAGCGGGTAGATCAGCCGGTCCTCGGCAATGCCGGCCGCGCGCGCTTTGGCAAGGCTGGTCAGCAGCACCGCGCCGCCCATGTTCACCATGGGGTTGGCGACCATCAATTTGGTATAGGGCCAGGCGATCGGGCGGTTGTCCGGTGTCGGCGTCGTGATCTCCGCCGGCGCAAAATGCCGCTTCAGCCAGGCGTTCGGATTGTCGGCGGCCGCATCCGAATAGCGCGACCACAACTCGCCTGACTCGGCGAGCGCCTCGCGTGGCGTCTGGCCCCAATGCGCCGAGCTTGCGACCTCATAGAAGGGATAGACGGTCACCGGCCGGAATACGCCGAGCTTCACTGCAAGCGGCTTCTGGAACGCCGCGCCGCGCTTCGGCTCCGGCACGTCATGGGCGAATGGCGTCCAGGGCAGCGTCACGCCGGCGCGCTCGGCCTTGGTCGCGGTCGACTGCGCTTCGGCGCCGCAGATGGCGGCAACGCTGCATTCGCCGCGCGCAATGCGCTGCGCCGCCTCGTGGATGTAACGGATCGGGCTCTCGCCGCCGACCGGGCCGTAATAGCAATGCGCCGGCGCAACGCCGAGCCGATCGGCCAGCAGCTTCTCCGGATCGCGATAGCGCCAGCTCAGGAAGTTGACGACGGCGAGCGAGCCGAGCTCGTGCAGCAGTTTCGCACCGGCGTCCTGCTCGGCGCGCTTCACGGCGTGTTCGAGCAGCGCGAGCGGCTCGAGGCCGTCAGAAATTTCCTTCGGGCGGTCGACGATCTCGCCGACGCCGACAATGACGGGAATGCGGTCTGGGGAGGGGAGATTGTTGGTCATCTTGCTCCGAACAAAGCAGCGCTTGTTGTTGACGATGCGCCCGCCACCACCGTCATTGCGAGCGAAGCGAAGCAATCCAGGGCCACGCCCGCGACTCTGGATTGCCGCGTCGCTTCGCTCCTCGCAATGACGGTGGATAGACGATCATTCCGCGATCAGTGCATTCATATGCTCGATGGCGTCCAGAAAATCCTCCTTGAATTCCTGCACCACGGCGCCGGCCGATTTCACGCTGTCGATCAGGCCGACGCCCTGGCCGACGAAGTAGCTCACGAGGTCGCGCGCCTTGGCGTTGCCGCTGGCAGCTGCGCGGTCGATGGAATGGAAGGCGTCACGGCTGATGATGCTCTGCAGCGGCATCGGCAGCGCGCCCGGGCTGTCCTCGCCGCGGTCCCAGGCATCGGTCCACACCGAGCGCAATTGGCGCGCCGGCTTGCCGGTGCGTCCCCTGGAACGCACCGCGTCGCGCGAGGAGGCCGCGATCATCTTCTCGCGGAAGATCTCAGTGGTCTCGGATTCGACGGTGGAGAGCCAGACCGAGCCGGTCCAGGCGCCCGCTGCACCCATGGCCATGCAGGCTGCCATCTGTCGCCCGGTCATGATGCCGCCGGCGGCGAGCACCGGCACGTCGCGGATGGGCTTGATCGCCTTGATCACCTCCGGGACCAGCACCATGGTCGAGACCTCGCCGCAATGGCCGCCGGCTTCGGTGCCCTGCACCACGAGGATGTCGACCCCGGCCGCGACCTGGCGCAGCGCGTGCTCCTTGGCACCGACGAGCGCTGCGACCGGAACGCCGTGCGTCTTGCCCATCTCGATCATGGCCCTGGGCGGCACGCCAAGCGCGTTCGCAATCAGCCGGATCGGATGACGGAACGAGACCTCCAGAAGCTTGAGCGCGGTTTCGCCGTCGAACGGCTGCGGCTGGTCGTCGGCGGTCGTGGTGGTTGCCAGCTCGATGTCATATTTCTTCAGGAGCTTGCGGGTGAAGTCGCGATGCTGCTCCGGGATGCGCGCCTCCAGGCTGTGCCAGGTGACGTGCGTCTCGCCGGCGGTGGAGATGTTCTCCGGGATCAGCACGTCGACGCCATAGGGCTTGCCGTCGACATGGTCGTCGATCCATTTCAGCTCCTGCTCGATGCTCTCAGGCGAATGCACGGTCGCGCCCAGCACGCCAAAGCCGCCGGCTCGGCTTACGGCCGCCACCACGTCGCGGCAATGGCTGAAGGCGAGCAGCGGAAACTCGATGCCCAGCATCTCGCAGATCGGCGATTTCATTGGCGCGCACTCCGTCAGGGCAGCTTCGGCTGCTCGTGTTGCTTTGAAGGATCAGCAAACGCTAGCGCATTGCGGAGGTTCAGGCCAAGCGCGATTTGGTTCACGCATTCCGCCCAGCAAAATATGCGTGTGGCGCCGGGGCGCCCGACACTCTGGCAGCGACCGGAGCTAAGCCACCGCCTGCCGCGCAATCGCCCGATGCGGCTCGAAGTTCAGCTCGGTGAGCGGCGCCGGCTTGGCGAAAAAGTAGCCCTGGCCCAGCGAGATGCCGAGCGCGCGGACCTTCTCGACCTGCTCGCGTGTCTCGATGCCTTCGGCGACGATGGCAAGGTTCAGCGTCTTGGCAAGCTGCACGATCGAGGCGAGCACGGCAACGGTCTCGGGGCGGCCGATCCGGTCGATGAAGGACTTGTCGATCTTGACCTTGTTGAACGGAAAGGCGGTCAGATAGGACAGCGACGAGTAGCCGACGCCGAAATCGTCAAGCGCGATTGCCACGCCCAGCTTGCGCAACCGCTGCAGCGTCTTGAGGTTCTCGTTGCTGTCGGCCAGGAACACGCTTTCGGTGATCTCGAGCTCCAGCCGCGGTTCGGGCAGGCGGGAGTCGACCAGGGCGAAGATCACGGAGTCGACCACGTCGCTGGTGGCGAACTGGGTCGCAGACAGGTTGACCGCCACCTTGATCTCGTCGGGCATCTTGGTGGCGTCGGAACAGGCCTTGGCAAGCACCAGATTGCCGAGCTCGATGATCAGTCCGCCGTCCTCCGCAACCGGAATGAACTCGGCGGGCGGGATGAAGCCGCGGCTCGGATGCTGCCAGCGCGCCAGCGCCTCGACGGATCTGGTCTGCCCGGTCTCGAGATCGACAATGGGCTGGTAGAACACCTCGATCTCCTCGCGCCAGATCGCTTCGCGCAGCTCGATTTCGAGAATGTTGCGCTGGTCTGCCTCCGCCTTGAGCTTGTCCGAATAGACACTGAAGCAGTTGCGGCCGGAGCTCTTCGATTTGTACAGCGCCAGATCGGCGTTGCGCAGGATCTGGTCGATCCGCGTGCCGTGCTCGGGTACGAGCGCGATGCCGATACTGCATCCGATCACGACCGGGTGGCCGTCGATCTCGAACGGCGCAGCAAGCGCGTTCACCAGGCGGCTGGCCAGCGTCGCCGCGCCGTCCCGCAGGTCGCCATCGCCGGGCATCACGATCAGCGCGAATTCGTCGCCGCCGATTCGCGCCGCGGTATCGACTTCCCGGATCTCCGTCCTGATCCGGCCGGCGACTTCCTTCAGGAGCGTGTCGCCGGATTGATGGCCGAGCACGTCGTTGACCGCCTTGAACTTGTCGAGGTCGAGCAGCAGCACGGCAAAGCGCGCGTCGAAGCGACGGTACCGCGCCAGCGCTTCCTCGACGCGATCCTTGAAGAGGTTGCGGTTGGCCAGCGACGTGAGGCTGTCATAATGCGCGAGCTTCTCGATCCGATCCTCCGAGGCCTTGCGCTGGGTGATGTCCTCATGGGTCGCAACCCAGCCGCCGTCGAGGCGACGGCCGTAGGAGATGTGGACGACACGGCCATCGCGGAACGTCACCGTGTTCGAGACCTGCTCCGATGCGGCGAGCCGCTGCTTGAGATCGGACAGATAGAGGTCAAGGTCGGGCACGGCAGTCTGGTCGGTGAACACCTCGTGGAATCGCATGCCGATGCGGATGCGCTCCGGCCGCAGATGATAGAGATCGAGATATTGCCTGTTGAACGCTATCAGGCGCCCGCTGCCGTCGAACATGCTCAGGCCCTGCGGCAGGTTGCGCAGCGCGTCCTCGAACTTGCCTGCCGTCTCGCGCAATTCGCGCTGGGCGCGGTCGAGCGCCTGTTGCCGCCGCCAGTGCAACGCGGTCGCGACGATGATGACGGCGGTCAGAAGCAGCGCCCCGAGCAGATAGAATCTCTGCCGGTGCTCATAGCGCGAATAGATCTCGTTCTTGGAAATCCCGACGGTGAAGAGCAGGGGATACAGCTGTGATCTGCGCGCCGTAATCAGCCGGTCGCTGCGGCCCTCGCGGCTGACGCTCCAATACTGGCCTGAGCTGCTGTCCCCCAGGGCTACTGGAATCTGGCCGGGCGCGCGCTGTCCGAGCAGCGTGTTCTGATCGATGCCGCGCGCCGCCAGGACGACGTAATCTGCGTTCCTGAGCACGAGGCTGCCGCCGTCGCCGAGCCCCGCTGTGTCGTAGAACCGGCCGACCATGTCGACATCGATCGAGCCGACGATGACCCCGGCGGGAGCCCGATCGGAGCTCACGAGCTTTCGCGCAAGCTGAATGGTCCATTTCTTGGAGGCACGCCCGAGGACCGGCTTTGCCACATAAAGCTGATCGTCAGGCTGGACGAGCGTACCCTTGAAGTGCTCGCGGTCTCCGAGGTAGAGCGGCGGACCGGAATAGCCCGACGTGTTGTCGAACATGTAGCCGTCGAGCCCGATCATGGAGAACTGGACGACGTCGCCGCTGGCGATGCGGGCCTTGTCGGCCCAGAATTTTAGGCTGAATGTCTTGGGGTCGCGCGCATACAGCGCGCGCACCACCAGCAGCGATTGATCGACCCGCTCGAATATCCGCTCGGTATTCTCCTGGAACAGGCTTGCAATGCTGTCGCCATGCGAACGCGCCTGCTGCAGCGCATCAGCCCTTTCCGAAGCGGTAAGCGCGAAATAGCCGATCCACAAAATGGGCAAGAATAACAGCGCCATCTGCAGCGGATGGCTCCGCCATATCGTCTTCGCGACTTTGAGGGTCAAGCTGCGGATCGCCATGACGGCGCCATGTCATGGCAAATGGTGAGGGAGGGCGCGCGCGGCAGCCGGCAGGCGCAATAAAGGCGAGAACAACATGGTGACGCTCCGCCGTGGATCGCTGGGCCGTCGGGCTGCGACGAGGAAGGCTCTGGTTCAAAAATGTCCTAATTGAACAACGGGAAACAGTAGCGCTCCGTTCTTAAATCTTTGTTCCAGAGCTGATCCAGGATGAGTGAAAAATCCCGTAAGATTACGGGATTTTTCTGCAAATCTGTCTCTTGAGTTGAGCTTATCCGCGGGTCGCGCCCTGCGCCGCCGGAAACACCACGCGATCGTCGGTACGGCAGTAGCGATCGGCAAACATTCGTCCGATCGGATGGTAGCGATCCATGTGCACGCGCATGGCCTCGCTATCCCAGAGCTCGTCGCGAATATAGAAATGGACACCTTCGCCCATGATGAGCTGGCGGTCGCCATTGACGTCGATCGTCTTCCAGACCTTGCATTCCATCGCCCACGGCGCGTCAGCAAGCCGGGGCGGGCTCACTCGGGACGACGGCGCGAGCTTGAGCCCGAGATAATTTGGCTCACCGATCTCGGGCGGAAAGTCGCCGCTCGACTCGTGCATCGCGCGTGCCAGCGGCTCGTCGGCAATGTGCACCACGAACTCGCCGGTGCGCCCGATATTGGCGAGCGTGTCCTTGATGCGTCCGTCGGGCCGCGCGTTGACGGCGATCATGCAGAGCGGCGGATCTTCGCAGAACACGTTGAAGAAGCTGAACGGCGCGGCGTTGACCACGCCGCTCGGACCAAGCGAGGTCACCCAGGCGATCGGTCGCGGCAGCACGAAGGAGGTGAGCACCTTGTAGCGCTCGCGGGGCGACAAGTCGGCGGCGTCGTATTGCATTTTTGGTGATCCGGTTTGCGTTGCCGAAAATACTAACCGGCCGGTTGGTTCCGATAAAGGGCGAGGGCGACGGAGCGCGCCGGGGTCCTGGCATCGATCCCTGCGCTGATCCGGTCGGTTCCATTTTCGGTTTTCGATCAGTGTGTCCACCTGGGTACAGCCCGGGGTAGCAGAGGTCGGCTATCCTTTGAGTCGGTTGCGATCAAACGGGGGACAGGCCATGACGCGATGGTCGGGGGTGATTGCTTTGCTGGCGCTCGGCTGCGCGGCGCAGCCCGGCTCCGCCGCTGATCTCGCTATGCGCCCTGTGACCAAGGCGCCTCCGCCTGCGGTCTCCGACTGGAGCGGGTTCTATATCGGCGGCGATATCGGATTTCGCAGCGATCGCACCGATGTGACCACCGACAGCCTGGCCTTTGGCGGATTCCCCACCTTCAGCACGGGTACCGCAACCTCGCAGCCGATGGACGGGACGGGAGTCCGCGGCGGTATCTATGGCGGCTATAACTGGCAATTCGCGCCGACCTGGGTGGCGGGCGTTGAGGCCGATGTCGGCTGGGCGCGTCCGTCGGCGACGCTCAACGGCGTGTTTCTCCCGGGCAATGCGTTCCTCATGCCTGGCGATCCCAGTGCATCGCTTACGGCGCGCTCGACCTGGGATGCCGGTATCCGCGGACGGCTCGGCTACCTCGTCACGCCGGCGACGATGGTCTATGTCACAGGCGGCGCAGCCTGGCTGCATCTCGAAACCAGCGCGACCTGCAGCGTCCTGATCTGTGGCACGCCGGTGGTGAGCTTTTCCAATTCCTCGACGCCTGTTGGCTGGACCGTCGGCGGGGGCGTCGAGACCAGGCTGTGGGGCAACTGGCTGGCGCGGGCGGAGTATCGCTATGCCGATTTTGGCAGCGTCACCTATAGCGACGTCAGTCCGCTCGGAGTGACCGCCACCTACGAAGACAAGGTGAGAACCCATACCGCGCTGTTCGGGCTCGCCTACAAATTCGGACCTGGCTGGACGCCCGCCGGGCCTGTCGCACCGGCGTTCCCCACCAAGGCGCCGGCGATTGCTCCCGTCAACTGGTCGGGTGCCTATGCCGGCCTTGATCTCGGCCTGCGCTCCAGCATGACGAACGCGACCGAGAATGGTGTGACCATCAACGGCGCGGCGGCGCCCTGCGTGTTCGCCGGGTTCGTTCCGCCCCGGTCCTGCGTCTCCTCTGAGCCGATGAATGGATCGGCCTTCCGGCTCGGCGGCCATCTTGGTTATGACTGGCAAATCTCGCCGCAATGGCTGGTCGGTATCGAGGGCGATGCAGGGTGGGCCGATCGAACCGTCACCTTCCATGGCAGCGCGCTACCCGGCAACATCAACGGCTTCCTGTTTCCGATCGGCAGCTTCTCGGGGCTGCAGGGCGATTCCTTCAGCGTGAAGTCCACATGGGACGCAAGCCTGCGCGGCCGTGTCGGCGTGCTGGCGACGCCGTCACTCTTGATCTACGCAACCGGCGGCGCGGCGTGGCTGCATTTTGAATCGACGTCGTCATGTGGCCTCAGTCCGGTCGGCGACTGCTTCACCACCATGTCGCCACTGTCGATCACCAATGCCACGACCAAGCTCGGCTGGACCCTCGGCGGCGGCGGCGAGACCAGGCTGTGGAGCAACTGGTTCGGTCGTGCCGAATACCGCTATGCGGACTACGGCAATGTCAGCTACGTCAATACCGTCTTCAATGCAGGTTTCGGAGGCTTTGGCCCGTTCATTTACAACGACACTTACTCGCTGCATATGCGCACCCACACGCTGAACTTCGGTCTCAGCTACAAGTTCTGGGATGGGCCGCGCACCTAGTTTTTGCGCTTCGCCTCCTGGCCTTGTCGACACGTAACGGATTGCGGCCTTTTGACGTCTCTCGCCGGAAGCTCTTCCGCGTGATGACGGGTTGATGTAACCTCTTGCTAGAGCCGCTCCCGGGACGTGCCGAAGCCCCGGCAATCATGGCGGCGTCAGTGGCCACGGCGGCCCTTGCAATCTCTTCGATTTTTTCAAGCCTTCAGGACAGCCCGACCCTCACGTGTTGCGGGGAGGGACTTCATTTTTCAAGCCATATCATGCGGGAGTTATCACCATGCACTTCTGCCTCACCGGACAATACACCCCACGCGCTCTCAACAATATTCTGGAAAATCCCAATCAGAGCCGCTACGAGGCGGCCAAGAAGCTGGTCGAAGCCGCCGGCGGCAAGCTGATCTCGATGTATTCGACGGCTGCCGATGGTCCGGGCGTGCTGACCATCTTTGACGTGCCCGATCCCGGCGTAGCACCGGTCATCTCCGGCCTCGTCGTGAGCGCCGGGACGCTGCAGAACGTCAAGCTGACACGCCTGTTCACGCAGGACGAGATCGTGCAGGTCCGTCAGAAGGCCACCAAGCTGCGCGCGGCCTATTCGCCGCCCGGCGGCTAGCGGCGACAATATCGATCGTAGCAATGGATGCGAGGCGGGTGAGAGACGACAATTCGCTCGCCCCGCATGTCTTGCGATGCGCCAGCGCGCAATCCTCCTCCTGTGACATGTCGGCGAGCTTGCTGAGCAGCAGGTAACCCAGCCCGAGCGCAGCCGCGAGTGCGACAAAGAACAGCGCGAGCCTGCGGTCGGAGACCGGTCGCGGGCTCGTGTCGCCGTCCTGCGCGGGTGGCGCGCGCGAAGATTGATGTTCGTCCTCCCCCGGCACGGCGCTGCTTTCTTCTGATGTCTCCGCTACGTGGTCCCGGCCCTCGGGACGATGCGGATCGTTAGAACGCCGTATAGCCGCCGTCGATCACAAAGCAATCCGCCGTGTGATAGGACGACGCCTTGCTCATCAGATAGACCGCAATGCCGCCGAAATCGGACGGCTCGCCGAAGCGGCGCATCGGGATGCGGGGCATCACAGCGCCGACGAATTTGTCGTCCGCCATGATCTTCGCAGTCATGTCGCTCTTGATCCAGCCGGGCAGGATGGCGTTTGCGGTGACGCCGTAGCGGGCGAGCTCGACGCCGAGCGCGCGGCAGAGCGCGTTGAGGGCGGCCTTGGTCGCGGCGTAGTGTTCGTTGCGCGCGGTGCCAAACAGCGACGCGAGGCTTGAGGTGGCAACCAGCCGGCCGAATTTGTCGCCAGCGTTGGCGCGTTCGGTCATGTGGCGCGCGGCCGGCTGGAACGCATGGAACACGCCGTCCAGATTGGTCGCAAACATCGCGCGCCACTCCTCCTCGGTGCGCTCGATGAAGGCGCGCCGCCCGCCGCCGCCGATCCCGGCATTGGCAAAGCAGCCATCGACACGGCCAAACGCGTCCAGCGTCGCCTTCATGGCGTCATTGACAGATGCCGCGCTCGTGACGTCGCAGACGCGAGAGTCGACCTTGCCGGGGCCGCCGGCCATGGTCGCCACGGCCGCCTGGTTCTTCTCCGCATTGCGGCCCCAGATCGAGACATTGCAGCCACTCGACGCAAGTGCCTGGGCGATGCCAAGGCCAATACCGCCATTGCCGCCGGTGACGACCGCGACGCGACCGGTAAGATCGAAGATGTTCATGAGCGTGTCCTTGTTGAGCTTTTTCTGCGGGGCTTTTTGTTTGCATGACGCACGTCAGCCGTGCATCTAGAGGAGGTCGTTGTTCGCCGGCAAGCATGGACAAGGGCGCGGCAAAAATCAAATATGCGGTATGAAATCTGTGATGGTCCGCACTGCGGAATTCGGGTGCAACGGACCACCGCGCGCAATGATCACAAGGGATCAAGAGGAAACCATGCAATTCAAGCACTGCACGCTCGATATGGACGGAACGGTCGCGGTCCTCAGGCTCGATCACCAGGAGGTCATGAACGCGGTCTCGATGGACATGCTCGGCGGCCTTGCCGAGGCGCTGGACGAGATCGAGGCCAACAAGGCCAATGTGCGCTGCGTGGTGCTGACCGGCGCGGGCCGTGCCTTCTGCACCGGCGCCAATCTGCAGGGCCGCAACAATCAGCCGCAGAAGCCGGGCCGCAGCAATGCCGGTGCAGCACTGGAGACCGCGTTCCATCCATTCCTGCGGCGCATCCGCAACCTGCATTGCCCGCTGGTCACAGCCGTCAACGGACCTGCGGCCGGCGCGGGCATGAGCTTTGCGCTGCTCGGCGACATGATCCTGGTCGCGCGCTCTGCCTATTTCCTGCAGGCCTTCCGCCGCATCGGGCTGGTGCCGGATTGCGGCTCGACCTGGCTGCTGCCGCGCCTGGTCGGCAAGGCGCGCGCCATCGAACTGTCGCTGATGGGCGAGCGGCTGCCCGCGGAGAAGGCGCTGGAATGGGGGCTCATCAACCGCGTCCATGACGATGCGGTGCTGATGGAAGAGGCGATGAAGCTCGCGCGCGAGCTGGCGAGCGGGCCGACGGTCGCGCTCTCCTTGATCCGCAAGCTCTATTGGGACAGCGAGGAGAATTCCTTCGAGGAGCAGCTGAACCTGGAATATCAGTCGCAACGCGTCGCGGGCGCGACCGAGGATTTCCGGGAGGGCGTCGCGGCCTTCCTGGAAAAGCGCCCGGCGAAATTCGCGGGCAAATGATCGAGGAGGCGCTGAGCCGCTCGGTGCGGCGCTGGCATGCGGGCGCAACCGGCGTCGCTGCAGCGACAAAATTGTCCGGCGGCGCCAGCCAGGAGACCTGGTCGTTCGAGATTGTGCAGGCGTCCGGCAGTCTCGGCGCCATCCTGCGCCGCGCTCCGAAAGGCTATGGCGCATCGCCGACCCGCGCGGCGGGGCTCGGCGCCGAAGCGCGGCTGATGCAGCTCGCCTACGACGCCGGTGTGCCGTCGCCGCGCGTGCTCCATGTGCTGACGCCGGATGATGATCTCGGCACCGGCTTCGTGATGGCCCGCGTGGAAGGCGAGACCATCGCACGCAAGATCCTGCGCGATGCGGAGTTCGCCGACGCACGCCCGAAGCTCGCGCGGCAACTCGGCCGGATCGCAGCGACCATCCATGGGCTGCCGCGTGAAAAGCTTCCGGAGCTGCGGCGGCTGACGGCGACCACGGAAATCGCCGAGCTCGCGCGCGAATATCGCAGCCTCAACTGGCCGAAGCCGGTGTTCGAGCTCGCGCTGCGCTGGCTGAGCGAACACGATCCCGGCCCGCCGGAGCAGGAAACGCTGGTGCATGGTGATTTCCGACATGGCAATCTCATCATCGGTCCCGACGGCGTTCGCGCCGTGCTGGACTGGGAGCTCGCCCATATCGGCGACCCCATGGAGGACCTTGGCTGGATCTGCGTCAACTCCTGGCGCTTTGGCGAGATCGACAAGCCGGTCGGCGGGTTCGGCTCTCGTGAGGAGCTGTTCGCGGGCTACGAGGCGTCCGGTCGAAAGGTCGATGCTGACAGGGTCAAATTTTATGAGGTGATGGGCACGTTGCGCTGGGGCGTGATGTGCGGCGGCATGATGCAGCGGTTTCGGCTCGGCCCTGACCACTCCATGGAACGCGCGATGATCGGCCGTCGCGCATCGGAGACCGAGATCGATCTGCTGCGGCTGTTGGCGCCGAGGGGGAGTTAGGCGATGCAGGACGAACCGACTCCAACGGAACTGACCAAAGCCGTTGCGGATTTCCTCCGCAACGACATCGCGCCGACGCTCTCGGGCCACAACGCGTTCAAGCTCCGCGTCGCGATCAACATGCTCGATCTGGTGACGCGGCAATTGACGCTAGAGGAGGGGAGCGATGCCGCGGAAGCCACGCGGCTGCGGCAGCTGCTCGGCATGGAGGGCACGCTGCTCGAATTGAACCGCACGCTCGCCGACAAGATCGCGAGCGGCGAGATGGACCTGCAGACGCCGGGGCTGGCCGAGCATCTGTGGCAGACCACGATGGACAAGCTGGCGGTCGATCAGCCGGGATACGCGGCATACAAGCGGGAGTTGGGACGTAAGGGTTAGCCATAGCCGCATACTCCGTCATTGCGAGGAGCGAAGCGACGAAGCAATCCAGAGTCCAGCGCTCGGCCCCGGATTGCTTCGCTTCGCTCGCAATGACGGAGCAGGCGTCACCGCCCCAGCCATTTCGGCGGCCGCTTCTCGGCAAACGCCTTCGGTCCCTCGATATAATCCTGCGACTCCACCATCGCATTCACCGCCGGATAGTCGCGCTGCTCGGTCATCGCCTGTTCCAGCGAGACGCCGAGGCCCTTCTGGATGGTCTGCTTCGAGGCGCGGATCGACATTGGCGAGTTCTTGCAAATGGTCTCCGCCCAGCGCAGGGCCGCCGAGAGCGCTTCGCCCTGCGGCACGACCTCGTTGACAAAGCCGAGTTCGAGCCCTTCGCGCGCCGGCACGTGGCGCGCGGTCAGGATCATGCCCATGGCGCGCTTCAATCCGATTTGCCGCGGCAGCCGGTGCAGCCCGCCGGCAAGCGCCGCAAGGCCGACGCGCGGCTCGGGCAGGGCAAAGGTCGCGTTCTCCGAGGCGATGATGAGGTCGCAGGCAAGCGCGATTTCGAACCCGCCGCCCATGGCAACGCCATTGACGGCGGCGATGATCGGCTTGTCGCAATCGAAGCGCGAGGTCAGCCCGGCGAAGCCGCCTTTGTCCCAGCCGCGCTTTCCGCCCGCCGCCTGCCATTTCAGGTCATTGCCGGCGCAGAAGGCCTTGTCGCCGGCGCCGGTGACGATCGCGACCCATTGTTCGGAATCGGCCGAAAAATCGTCGAACACCTTGTTGAGCTCGAAATGCGCCTCGATATGCAGCGCGTTGTAGACCTCGGGCCGCGACAGCGTGACGATGGTGATCGGCCCCTTGCGCTCGACCTTCGAGAATTTCAGCTCCATGTTCGCTCCCTCGGTTTTTCTGCGACGCGGAATGCGGCCAAAGCCATGCTAGCTTGTTTCCGCAAGCCCAAGTCATGCAATTATGTCATTCAATCACGCTACGCCAGCTGGTCCGGCCCTGGGCGAACAACGATAAACTAGACTGGGAGAAGCGCCTTGGATTTCGCATTGCCCGCCGACCTCGTCGCCTATCTCGACGAACTCGACCGCTTCATCGCGCGCGAGATCAAGCCGCTGGAGGAGGCCGATGACAACATCCGCTTCTTCGACCATCGCCGCGAATGGGCGCGCACCGATTTCGAGCATGGCGGCCTGCCACGCCATGACTGGGAGGCGCTGCTGCGCAAGGCGAAGGACCGCGCCGACGCGGCGGGCCATCTGCGCTTTGCCATTCCAAAGCGCTATGGCGGCAAGGACGGCTCCAACCTGTGGATGGCCGTGATCCGCGAGCATTTTGCCGCCAAGGGGCTCGGCCTCCATAACGATCTGCAGAACGAGCATTCGATCGTCGGCAATTTCCCGCTCGTCACCATGCTCGACCGCTACGGCAGCGATGAACAGAAGGCGATGATCGAGGGCTCGCTCACGGGCAAGTACCGCATCACCTTTGGCCTGACCGAACCGCATCACGGCTCGGATGCCACGCATATGGAAACGCGCGCGCAGCCGGCCACCCGCGACAACGT
The DNA here is from genome assembly GCA_035652015.1 of Bradyrhizobium sp. Taxonomy (GTDB): domain Bacteria; phylum Pseudomonadota; class Alphaproteobacteria; order Rhizobiales; family Xanthobacteraceae; genus Bradyrhizobium. Next base: position 65,255 of record DASREP010000050.1, read on the forward strand.
CAAGGGCTGGGTCATCACCGGCGAGAAGATGTGGACGACCGGCATGCATGTCGCCACGCATTGCGCGCTGTTTGCGCGCACCTCGGGCAATGACGGCGACGCCCGCGGCATCACCTGTTTCCTGGTGCCGGCGAAATCGGCAGGCGTGAAGGTCGAAGAGTACATGTGGACCTTCAACATGCCGACTGATCACCCGCGCGTCAGCTTCACCGACGTGTTCGTGCCGGAGGATGCGCTGTTCGGCGAAGTCGGGCGTGGGCTGTCGCTGGCGCAATGCTTTGTCCATGAGAACCGCATCCGCCAGGCCGCAAGCTCGCTCGGGGCCGCGGTCTATTGCATCAATGAGAGCGTGAAATACGCGCGTGAGCGCAAACCCTTCGGCAAGGCGCTCGCGGAGAACCAGGCCATCCAGTGGCCGCTGGTCGAGCTTGCGACCCAGGCCGAGATGCTGCGGCTCCTCATCCGCAAGACGGCGTGGGAAATGGATCAGCTCACCCAGGCGCAGGTCGAGCACACGCTATCGGACAAGGTGTCGATGTGTAACTTCTGGGCCAACCGGCTGTGCTGCGAGGCCGCGGACACCGCCATGCAGGTGCATGGCGGCATGGGCTACTCGCGCCACAAGCCGTTCGAGCACATCTACCGTCACCATCGCCGCTATCGCATCACCGAAGGCAGCGAGGAGATCCAGAAGCGGAAAGTGGCGGGATTTTTGTTCGGCTACATGGGCGCGGGGAAGCATTGACGCGCGCTCTGTCGTCCCAGCGAAAGCCCCAAGAGAGCGTAGTTGTCGCGCACCCTGTCTCCTCCGTCATGCCCGGGGCTTGGGACAAGCCAGGACAAGCCCGGCCATGACGCGTGCGATTGGCTAATTCCCGTCTCAGCACTCCGTGGGCCGCGACCACAGCGTGTCTCAATTCACCTGCCGGTCCTTGCCTTCCCAATAGGGATCCCGCAATTGCCGGCGCAGGATCTTGCCTGAGGGGTTGCGCGGCAGCGCCGGCACAAAATCCACCGATTTCGGCGTCTTGTAGCCCGCGATGCGCTCGCGGGTGAAATTGATGATGTCGGTTGGGGTTGCCGTCTTGCCCGGCTTCAGCGCGACGACCGCCTTCACAGCTTCGCCCCATTTGTCGTCGGGGATACCGATCACGGCGGCTTCCGCAATGTCGGGGTGATCGCAAAGCGCGCTCTCCACCTCCGCCGGATAGATGTTCTCGCCGCCGGAGATGATCATGTCCTTGATGCGGTCGTGGATGTAGAGATAGCCGTCCTCGTCCAGGTAGCCGGCATCGCCGGTGCGCAGCCAGCCATTGCTGTCGAGCGTGCGCGCCGTTGCCTCGGGCAAATTCCAGTAGCCTGCCATGTTGGAGCCGGAGCGCGTCGCGATCTCGCCGACCTGGCGCGGCGGCAATGGCTTGCCGTCTACATCCAGGATCGCAAGCTCGACGCCGGCCATCGCCTTGCCGGCCGAGCGCATCCGCTCGGATCCCTCGACATGGTCCTCCGGCGGCAGCGCCACGATGGCGCCGGTGGTCTCGGTCATGCCGTAGACCTGCACGAAGCCGCACTTGAAAACCTCGATGCATTCCTTCAGCAGCGCCGCCGGTATCGGCGAGGCGCCGTACAGCATGTATTTCAGGCGCGAGAAATCCATCTGCCGCGCCCGCGGCTGGCGCACGACGAACTGCATTGCCGCCGGCACCATGAACAGTTTTGTAATGCCGTCCCTCTCGATGAAGTCCAGCACTTTGGTCGGATCGAACTCCCGCGCGATCACGCCGCGCGCGCCCTGATAGAGGCCCATCACGCCCCAGCCGGAGCCGCCGATGTGAAACAAGGGCATAGCGACCAGCGAGACGTCGTCGGCGGTCCACCTGTTCCATTCCGGCTGCTCTGCGTCATCGCCCGCGTTGACCAGGTTGAAGAAGTTGGCGTGTGACAGCATCGCGCCTTTTGGTTTTCCCGTGGTGCCGGAGGTGTAGAGCTGGATCGCGATATCCGTCGGCGTCACCTCGATGCCGGGGTCGGCATCGCTCTGTGCGTCGCGCCAGGCCGCAAAATCCTGCCATTCGGTTGCGCCGCCTTCGGTGGTGATGACGGTGCGCACGGTCCCGAGTTGCGGCAGGATGCCGCGGGCCAGTGCGATGAACTCGGGGCCGACGAACAGCACGGGCGCCTTGCAGTCCTCGACAATGAAGGCGACCTCGGGTCCGGCCAGGCGCCAATTGATCGGCGCCAGCACGATCCTCGCCTTGATCGCGCCGAGCATGAGCTCGAAAAAGATGTCGCTGTTCTTGCCGAGATAGGCGATGCGCTCGCCAGGCTGCACGCCGAGCGCCTTCAGCGCATTGGCAACGCGATTGGTGTTGCGGTCGAACGCGGCGAAGGTGGTGGTGCGGCCTTCGAACTCAAACGCGACCTCATTACCGCGGTTGTTGGCCTGCAGGCGCACCAATTCGGCCAGCGTCGCTGGCTGCACAATTGCGGACATGTTTCCCCCGTAAGGTTCGTTGTTGTCCGCAATACTGACGTCAGGCGGCGACAAAGACAATACGGGGAAGGGGGCTGCGCTATTTCAACACGGTCGTCCGGCCTCGCCGGGACGACCAGGTTGATGTATCACCCCCTTTGCGCCCGATCCTTCTCGTTCTGCGCCTTGATGGAGTCCCGCGCCTTGGCCCAGTCGTCGTCACTCCAGTCGCGCAGCTGGTAGAAATTGCCGCCCATGGCCAGGGCCTGGGCGCCGTCCATGGCGATGGTCTCGCCATTGATCCAGTCGCAGCCGCCGGAGATCAGGAAGGTCGCGAGGTTCTGCAATTCCTCCATGGTGCCGACGCGACCCATCGGGTTCATCGCCTTGGTGCGCGCGCCGGCCTCGTCGCCGGGCTTGATCCGCTTGCTCATGCCCTCGGTCGGAATCTCGCCGGGCGCGATGGTGTTCAGCCGAATGCCGTAGCGACCCCATTCGGTTGCGAGCGACATGGTCATGGCATGAACAGCGGACTTGCTCATGGCCGACGGCACCACGTAAGGCGAGCCGTTGCGCACCCAGGTCGTGGTGATCGACACCACATTGCCCGGCAGCTTGGCTGCGATCCAGCGCCGGCCGACGGCGTGGGTGACATAGAACGTGCCGTGCATGACGATATTGGCGATCGCATCGAAGCCGCGCGGGCTGAGCTCCTCGCTGCGCGAGATGAAATTGCCGGCGGCGTTGTTGATGAGATCGGTCAGCGGCCCCTCGCGAAAGATGGTCTCCACCATCTCGTCGACGGCCTGCGCATGGCGGATATCGACGCCATGGCTGGTGACCCGGCCGCCATAGAGATCCATCAGCTCGGTCGCGGTCTCGTCGCAGACGATCTTGCGGCGGCCGCAGATGTGGAGCTCGGCGCCGAGCTGGAGAAACCGCCCAGCCATTGCCTTGCCCAAACCCGTGCCGCCGCCGGTGACCAGGATGCGTCGTCCTGCCAGAAGATTGTCTTTGAACATGGGGGTCTTCCGTAAACAGACTGGTTGTTAATTGGTTGATTGACTAAATCCCTCCAACGCCGTTCTGTAAAGCTGCAACAACGGATAGGGCCCAAGGAGAATCTCATGGAGAGCCGCGTCTCGATCGCGATTGCGGAGGGCGTCGCCGATGTCCGCCTGGTACGCGCGGACAAGATGAATGCGCTGGATGCCGATATGTTCGAGGCACTGGTCGCAGCCACAGATAGGCTGGCGCGCGAAAAAGGCGTACGCGCGGTGGTGCTGTCAGGGGAGGGACGTGCGTTTTGCGCCGGCCTCGACATGGGCCGCTTCGCCGCCATGAAGGAGAAAGGCGGCAATGGAATTCCGGGTGGCGAAAAGCGCGACCTCACTGTGCGTACGCATGGGCTGGCGAATTTTCCACAACAAGCGGTGTGGGGCTGGCGGCAGCTTCCGGTTCCCGTGATCGCTGCCGTGCATGGCGTGGCCTTTGGCGGTGGGTTCCAGCTCGCGCTCGGTGCCGACATGCGCTTTCTCGCAGCCGATGCGCGGATGTCGATCATGGAGATCAAATGGGGACTGGTGCCCGACATGGCGGGCACGCCGATCCTGGCAAGTCTGGTGCGCGACGATATCCTGCGCGACCTCACCTTCACGGGACGGATTTTTTCCGCCCAGGAGGCGCTTAGCTACGGCCTCGCAACGCGCATTTGCGACGATCCGCGCGCCGCAGCGCTGGAGGTTGCGCGTGAGATTGCGGGGAAAAGCCCGGATGCGATCCGCGCTGCCAAGCGCATGCTGAACAATCTGTCGCTCGATCCGGGGCCAGCGCTGCTCGCGGAATCGGTCGAGCAGCAGAAGCTGATCGGCAGCGCCAATCAGACCGAGGCGGTGCGCGCGAATCTCGAGAAGCGCGCGGCGAACTTTGTCGATCCAGGTTGATATTTGCACCGTCATTCCGGGGCGGTGCGTAGCACCGAACTATGGTGCGCAATTGCGCACCTGAGAATCTCGAGATTCCGGGTTCGGTCCTTTGGACCGCCCCGGAATGACGGAGCGAAAAAATTCAAATCCGACCAAGATCGGCAAAACAATGAGTGAAACGTCCCAACCCTATCTCGGCATCATCTCCGGCGAGCGTCGGCGCAGCCATGCCGAGGTCGCCGACCGTGCATCGCGGATTGCCGGCGGGCTGAGCCGGCTTGGCGTGCGTCAGGGCGATAGTGTCTGCATGCTGATGCGCAATGACATCGCCTTCATCGAGGCGGCCTATGGCGCCATGCAGCTCGGCGCCTATGGCGTGCCGGTCAACTGGCATTTCAAGCCGGAGGAGATCAATTACATCCTCGAGGACTCCGGTACGTCCGTGTTGATCGGTCATGCCGATCTCTTGCATCAGCTGCGCGATGCGATTCCTCCACGCGTGACCGTGCTGAGCGTGCCGACCCCACCGGAAATCGTCGCCAGCTACAAGATTGATCCGGATCATCTCGCCAAACCCGATTTCGCGCGCGAGTTCGAAAGCTGGCTCGCCGAACAGCCGCGCTATGACGGGCCGGCCGTGCCACAGCCGATGAACATGATCTACACCTCGGGCACCACGGGCCATCCCAAGGGCGTCCGCCGCGCCGCGCCGACGCCAGAACAGAACGCGGCGATGGAGCGGATGCGGGCCATGATCTATGGCCTCAAGCCGGGCGCGCGGACGCTGCTGCCGGGGCCGCTCTATCATTCCGCGCCGAATTCCTTCGGCATACGTTCCGGACGGCTCGGCGGCGTGCTGGTGTTGATGCCGCGCTTCGAGCCGGAAGAGTTCCTGCGCTTGATCGAGTCCGAGAGGATCGACACCATTTTCATGGTGCCGACCATGTTCATCCGCCTGATGAAGCTGCCGAAGGAGGTGCGCAACAAATACGACATGTCCTCGCTGCGCCACGTCATCCATGCCGCCGCGCCCTGTCCAGCGGATGTCAAGCGCGCCATGATCGATTGGTGGGGGCCGGTGATCTATGAATTCTATGGCTCGACCGAATCCGGCGCTGTGACCTTCGCAACCTCGGACGATGCGCTGAAGAAGCCCGGCACGGTCGGCAAGATATCGCCCGGCGCCGAGCTGTGCTTTGTCGGCGAGGACGGCCGGGTGCTGCCGCAAGGGGAGATCGGCGAGATCTACTCCCGCATATCAGCCCATCCGGACTTCACCTACCACAACAAGCCGGAGAAGCGCGCCGAGATCGAGCGCGAAGGGTTCATCACGTCAGGCGATGTCGGCTATATCGACCCGGACGGCTACGTCTTCCTCTGCGACCGCAAGCGCGACATGGTGATCTCGGGCGGGGTCAATATCTATCCCGCCGAGATCGAGGCCGTGCTGCATGGCCTGCCCGGCGTCCATGATTGCGCCGTGTTCGGTATCCCCGACGCCGAGTTCGGCGAGGCGCTGATGGCCGTGGTCGAGCCGCAGCCGGGGGCGAGGCTCGACGTCGCTGATATCCGCAGGCAGCTGAAATCATCCCTTGCGGACTACAAGATCCCCAAACACATCGAAATTGCGACCGGCCTGCCGCGCGAGGACTCCGGCAAGATCTTCAAGCGCCGCCTGCGCGATCCCTATTGGGAGCGGGCGGGGCGGAAGATTTGAGGGGCGGAAGGCGTGGCCGAATAGACGCTGTCGTCCTGGCTTTCGCCAGGACGGCGAGACCGCCTCTTTCTTGATCTTGCACTGCGACAAAAAACTTGCAGACTGCGAAACTGCCGGGCAGTTGCTGGAGCAGTCGCCAATGTCCCCCCAGACCATGCCTTCCGACGCGGAACTGCGGTCCAATCGCGCCGATGAGGCGCAGGCGATCGAGGAGGATACCAGGCTTCGCAACGATATCCGCCTGCTCGGCCGCATCCTGGGCGACACCGTCCGCGACCAGGAGGGGGCCGATGTGTTCGACCTGGTCGAGCGCATCCGCCAGACCTCGATCCGCTTCCATCGGGACGAGGACCGCCTTGCCCGCCGGGAGCTCGAGACTATTCTCGACAGCATGTCGATTTCCGACACCGTGCGCATCGTCCGCGCCTTCAGCTATTTCTCCCACCTCGCCAATATCGCCGAGGACCAGAACACCATCCGCCAGATGCGCGCCAAGAACGGCGCCAAGGGCGCGCCGCGCGCTGGCGTGCTGGCGGAGACGCTGGCGCATGCGCAAGGCATGGGCTTGTCAGCCGCGGACTTGCGCAAATTCTTCAAGGAGGCGCTGGTCAGCCCCGTCCTGACCGCCCATCCGACCGAGGTCCGGCGCAAGAGCACCATGGACCGCGAGATGGAGATCGCCTCGCTGCTCGACCGGCGCGAGCGCGTCAAGCTCACGGCAGAGGAGGCAGAGGCGAGCGACGAGCAGCTGCGCCGCGCGGTGCAGACGCTGTGGCAGACCAATCTGCTGCGCCGGACCAAGCTGACCGTGCTGGACGAGGTCGCCAATGGGCTCTCATTCTACGATTACACCTTCCTGCACGAGGTGCCGCGGCTGATCTGCGCGCTGGAAGACCGGCTCAACGACGGCGATGAGGCGGCAGCCGAGATCGCGTCATTCTTAAGGATGGGAAGCTGGATCGGCGGCGACCGCGACGGCAATCCCTTTGTCACGGCGGACGTGATGCGCGGCACGCTGCGGCTGCAGTCGAGCCGCATCCTGCAGTTCTATCTGGAGGAGCTGCACGCGCTCGGTGCGGAGCTGTCGATTGCGGCCCATCTGGCCGAAGTGTCCGAAGATCTGCGCGTGCTCGCCGAGCGCTCGCCCGACAGGTCGCCGCATCGCAGCGGCGAGCCGTATCGTCTGGCAGTCTCCGGCATCTACGCAAGGCTGACCGCGACCGCCGCGAAGCTCAAGGTCGAGATCAGCCGCAAGCCGGTCGGGGAGGGCGCGCCCTATCAAAGCGTGAAGGAGCTGCAGGCCGATCTCGACGTGCTGCATCGCTCGCTGCTCGCCAACAACGCCCGCGTCATCGCGCGCGGACGCTTGAGGCTGCTCCGCCGCGCCGTGGATTGCTTCGGCTTCCATCTCGCCCGGCTTGATATCCGCCAGAATTCGGCCGTGCATGAGCGCACGGTTGCGGAGCTCCTGGATGCGGCGATCCCCGGCATGTCCTATCTCGCGCTCTCGGAGGAGTCGCGGGTCGGGCTGCTGTCCAACGAGCTGCGCAACTCCCGGCCGCTGGTGTCGAAATTCGTCAAATACAGCGAGGAGACGCTGGGCGAGCTGGCGGTATTCCAGGCGGCCGCCGAAGCGCATGCACAGTTCGGCGATGACGTCATTCCCCAATGCATCATCTCCATGTGCAAGGGCATGTCCGACATGCTCGAGGTGGCGCTGCTGCTCAAAGAGGTCGGCCTGATCAATCCGTCAGGGCGCAGCGGCATCAACATCGTGCCGCTGTTCGAGACCATCGAGGATCTGCAGGCTGCAGCCGGTATCATGGACCGCATGCTGTCGCTGCACGATTATCGCCGCCTGGTCGACAGCCGCGGCGCCGTGCAGGAGGTGATGCTCGGCTATTCCGACAGCAACAAGGATGGCGGCTTCGTCACCTCGGGCTGGGAGCTCTACAAGGCCGAGATCGAGCTGGTCTCCGTGTTCGAGCGCCATCATGTGCGGCTGCGCCTGTTTCACGGCCGCGGCGGCTCGGTCGGCCGCGGCGGCGGCCCGAGCTATGACGCGATCATCGCCCAGCCGGGTGGCGCCGTGAACGGGCAGATCCGCATCACCGAGCAGGGCGAGATCATCTCGTCGAAATATTCCAACGCCGAAGTCGGCCGTAACAATCTGGAGATCCTGGCAGCGGCGACATTGGAAGCAAGCCTGCTGCATCCGCGCCAGCCGGCGCCGAAGCGCGACTATCTCACCGCGATGGAGGAGATCTCGGCGCTCGCCTTCAAGGCCTATCGCGGCCTGGTCTATGAGACCGACGGCTTTGTCGATTATTTCTGGTCATCGACCGTCATCAACGAGATCGCGACCCTCAACATCGGCAGCCGCCCGGCCTCGCGCAAGAAGACCCGCGCCATCGAGGATCTGCGCGCGATCCCCTGGGTGTTCTCCTGGGCGCAGTGCCGCTTGATGCTGCCGGGCTGGTTCGGCTTCGGCAGCGCAGTTGAGGCCTGGATCGCCAACCATCCGGACCAGGGCATGCCGTTCCTGCGCGAGCTCTACCAGCAATGGCCGTTCTTCCGCACGCTGCTCTCGAACATGGACATGGTGCTCGCCAAAAGCTCGATCGCGATCGCCTCGCGCTATGCCGAGCTGGTCCCCGACGCGGAGCTGCGCGAAAAAATCTTCGGCCGCATCCGGCGCGAATGGCATCTGGCGATCGAGACGCTGCTCGATATCACCGGGCAGGATCGGCTGTTGCAGGGCAACCCGCTGCTGGAGCGCTCGGTGCGCAACCGCTTCCCCTATCTCGACCCGCTCAACCATGTGCAGGTGGAGCTTCTCAAGGAGCACCGTGCGCAAAATCCGGACGAGCAGGTGTTGCGCGGGATTCAGCTGACCATCAACGGCATCTCGGCGGGCTTGCGGAATACGGGTTAATTTGCGGCGTCTAAAATTTGCGCCGTCATTCCGGGGCGGTCCGCAGGACCGAACCCGGAATCTCGAGGTTCCGGGTTCGGCGCTGTCACACCGCCCCGGAACGACCGGTGGACGTCTTGCCGACCACGCGCACTACCCGCCGGTCACGGCTTCAGAGCACCCTTCGCGCTCGTGTACAGCCCGTACAGCGATGTCGAGCCGCAGATGTAGAGTCTGTTGCGCTGCTGGCCGCCGAAGCACAGGTTGGCGACGGTCTCCGGCAGATGAACCTTGCCGATCAGGTGACCTTCGGGATTGTAGCAGCGAACGCCATCCTCCTTGGGATCGCCCCAGCCCATCGAGCACCAGACATTCCCGTCGGTGTCGACGCGCATCCCGTCGGTAAAGCCCGGCGCGAAGTCGTTGGCGAAGACCTTGCTGTTCGATAGTTTCCCCGCATCGTGATCGACGTCGAACACGCGGATCCAGGCCGGATTTCCCTCGCCCTCGGTGAGGCCGGTGTCGATGACATAGAGCTTCTTCTCGTCGGGCGAGAACGCAATACCGTTGGGCATGACGAAATCGTCGGCCACGACCTTGACCTCGCCGGATTTTGGATCGACCCGGAAGACGTTGTGCTTGTCCTGTTCGAACGGCTCCTTAAGGCCCTCATAATCGCCCTTGATGCCGTAGCCCGGGTCCGTGAACCAGATCGCGCCGTTGGACGCGACGACAACATCGTTCGGTGCGTTGAGCTTCTTGCCCTGGTACTTGTCGGCAATGACGGTGATCGAGCCGTCAAGCTCGGTCCGCGTGATGCGTCGGCCGCTATGTTCGCACGTGACAAGGCGTCCCTCGCGGTCGATGGTGTTGCCGTTCGAGTTCATCGAGGGCTGTCGATAGACGCTCAGGTGGCCGTCATCTTCGCTGTAGCGCATGATGCGGTTGTTCGGGATGTCGCTGAACAACACGTAGCGGCCGGCCGGAAAGTAGACCGGTCCCTCGGCCCAGCGGAAGCCGGTTGCGAGGCGCTCAACCGCACCAGTCCCGGGGCTGCCTTTGAAGCTCTTGTCGAGCGCCTCGATATGCGCATCGGGGTAGCGCGTGCCGGGCAGCGGCCCCAACGGCATTGGCTGGGTGTCCCTGAGCCGAACGGCCGTTTCGCCGAGCGGCCGCTCGGTCGCGCCAGCAGAGGCCGCTGTCGCCGCTGTTGCGGCCAATGCCGCGGCGCCCTTCAGGAGGGTGCGGCGCGCAACGCCGCCGGACTGCTTGTCATTGTTGGGAAAGGTCAGTGGGCTTGTCATGGTTTCCTCCCATTTTATCGTTGGAAGGAAACCATGTGCCCGCATTCCGGCATAAAGCGGGCGATTGCGGCAGACAACCGGAGATAGTTTGGCCAACAGTCTCATTCATAGCGTTTTCAAGCAAAGTGGACGCCGGTTCGCGTGAAGAAAACGCGTCAAAATAACAAGCTACACCGGGTCCCAGCTGAACACGTCGGCGGAACGGTCGAGCTTGTAGAAGGACGGCTTCAGTGCCGGCATCGCATGTTCCGCGACCGTTGTCGGCGTCCAGCCTTCGCTGCGATGCACCGAACGCAGCGGACGCGACTGACCCATCAGGAAAATCTCGTTCATGCGCACTGCAAAAATCTGCCCGGTGACGTCCTTTGCGGCATCGCTCAGGAGATAGGCGACGACGGGCGCGATCTTCTCCGGTCCCATCTGCTGGATCTTTGCCACGCGCGCCTTCTCGGCCTCGGTCTCGGTCGGGATGGTGCCGATCATGCGGCTCCAGGCGAATGGGGAGACACAGTTCGAGCGCACATTGAAGCGGTTCATGTCGAGCGCGATCGATTTCGACAGGCCGACAATGCCGAGCTTGGCAGCCGCGTAATTGGCCTGGCCGAAATTGCCGACCAGCCCGGAGGTCGAGGTGAAGTGCACGAAGGAGCCGCTTTCCTGTTCGCGGAACAGCCGCGCCGCGGCATGCGAGACATAGAACGAGCCCATCAGGTGCACCTTGATGACAGCCTCGAACGCTTCCACGCTCATCTTGTGGAAGATCATGTCGCGCAGGATGCCGGCATTGTTGACCACGCCGTCGAGCCGGCCGAAATGGTCGGTCGCGCTCTTGACGATGCGGCTCGCGGGGATTGCCTCCGCCACGCTCTCGAAATTCGCAACCGCCGTGCCGCCGCGCTTCTTGATCTCTTCGACCACTTCCTCGGCTGGCGCCGCGCTCGAGCCCGATCCATCAGATGCGACGCCGGGGTCGTTCACAACGACCTTGGCGCCTTCCGCCGCACACAACAGCGCAATCTCACGCCCGATGCCGCGCCCCGCGCCGGTGACGACGACGACCTTGTCCTGCAGTAGTTTTGTCATGATGCTTTCTCCTGTTTCTTACCTCGCCCCGCCTGCGGGGAGAGGTCGGATCGCATCGAAGATGCGATCCGGGTGAGGGGCGCGCACCGAGCTCGTGGATAGAGCCCCTCACCCCAACCCTCTCCCCGTGAAGGACGGGGAGAGGGCGAGGAGAGAGCGGTGCGCGATTATTGCGTGCTCACTTCTCGTTCGTGAAAATGATCGTGCCGCTCGCCGCAAACATTCCGCCGACGCCGTGGCACACCGAGATCTTCGCATCTTTCACCTGCGCCGGCGCGATGCCGCGCATTTGCCGCACGCTCTCCTGCAGCGCGTACATGCCGTACATGCCCGAATGCATGTAGGACAGGCCGCCGCCATTGGTGTTGAGCGGCAGCTTGCCGCCGGGCCTGGTGTTGCCGTCGGCGATGAACTTGCCGGTCTCCTCATACGGCATGAAACCGAGATCGCCGAGGCCATAGAGCGGCAGGTGCGCAAAAGCATCGTAGATCATGAGATGATCGACGTCCTTATGGGTGATGCCGGCCTCGCGGAACGCGAGCGGCCCGGCTACCTTGAACGCGCGCGAGGAGTTGAAGGTCTCCATCTGGCTGACCATCGGCGTCTCCACGCTCTCGCCGGTGCCGAGGATGTAGACCGGCTTCTGCGGAAAGTCCTTGGCGCGATCGGCGGAGGTGAGGATCAGCGCGCCGCCGCCGTCGGTGACGAGACAGCATTGGAACAGGCGGAGCGGATAGGCGATCATCCGCGAGTTCAGCACGTCGGCAACCGTGATCGGCTCCTTCATGGTCGCGCGCGGATTCCTTCCAGCCCATTCCCGCTGCACCACCGCGACCATCGCGAGCTGCTCGTGGGTGATGCCGTAGGTCTTCATGAAGCGCAGCACCGGAATCGGAAACATGCTGGCCGGCGTGGTGACGCCGTAGGGCAGCTCGAACTGGCCGTTCAGGCTGTCGGCGCCGATCATGCGCGGCGTGCGGCCGATGTTGGATTTGCCGCTTTCGGCATGGGTGATCAGCACTGTCTTGCACAGGCCCGCCTCGATCGCCGCTGCCGCGTGGCGAACATGCAGCATGAACGAGCAGCCGCCGACCGAGGTGCCGTCGACCCATGTCGGCGTGATGCCGAGATAATGGCAGATCTGCTGCGGCGTCTCGACCGCGGTCGCAAAGCCGTCGATATCGGACAGTTTCAGGCCGGCGTCCTTGATCGCATTCAGCGCCGCATCGGCATGCAGCTGGATCTGCGACATGTTCGGGATCACACCGAGCTCGGTGGTCTCGGCCGCGCCCACAATGGCAACCTGGTTTCTGCGCATGCTCCTTACCCCTTTGCCGGCCGAAACAAAGGAAGCGTGATCTGCTCGTCGAGTTTTTCGAATTTCACCTCGAGCGGCATGTCGAGTGCGAGCGCTTCTGGCGTCTGCGGGCACTCGACGATGTTGCTCATCAGGCGCGGGCCCTCGTCGAGCTCGACCACCGCGATGGAGTAGGGCGGGGTGAAGCCGGGCGCGGGGCGATGATGGATGACGTAGCTGTAGAGCTTGCCCTTGCCGCTCGCCTTGTAAACCGAGACCTTGCGCGAGCCGCAGGACGGGCAGAACGGCCGCGGCGGGAAATAGCTCTTGGCGCAATCGTCGCAGCGCTGCAGGCGCAGCTCGCCCGCTCTGGTGCCATCCCAGAAATGCTGGGTTTCGGGGGTCGGTTTTGGTTTTGCGCGCGCTGCCTCGGCCATGTCGGCACGTCCTCCATCGGCTTGTTCCGATCTTGATGCGCCAGCGACCGGCAGGCGTCAACGGCTATGCGCACATGCGCCTGCGCGCCCAGCGTATTCCATGGCGCGCAAAATGTCGGAAGAGATCGTAGGTTGGGCAAAGCGAAGCGTGCCCACCATGCTGATACGATTGAGAAGTCTGGTGGGCACGGCGCAAGGGCGCCTTTGTCCACCCTACAAATTGTGGCGCTTACGCTCCATCCTCCCGCTTCAGGAAGCTCACCTGCTGCCGCGACAGATGTTCGGCGAACGCCTTGCTGAGCGGTGGCAGCGTGCGGTTCTTCTTCTTGATCAGCGACACCTGGCGGGAGAAATTCGGATCACTGATGCGCCGCGTGCGCAAGGTCGGCTCGGCCGATATCTCGCGGGCCGAAGCCGGTATCAAGGTGATGCCGATGCCAGCGCGCACCATGCCGAGCGCCGTCATCATATAGGTCGCCTCGGTCACCGGCGTCGGCATCAGCTTTGCGGTTCGGAAGGCGTGGTCCGTCACCGCGCGCACGCTGGTGCGGCTGTCCAGCATCACGATCGGATATTGCGCCAGGCGCTCGGCCGTGATGCGGGAGACTTTTTCGATCGGATGTCCTTGCGGAAATACCACCCTGATCTCGTCGCTGGCGCGAAACAGCACCTCGACATCGGGAAAGTCGACATTGCCGCCCGTCAGGCCCAGATCCACCTCGTCGGAGCGGACAAGGCCGAGCAGCGCGCTCGCGATCACATCCTTCACGGCGAAGGAGGCGCCGGGATTCCTGTTCCTGAATTGCAGGATCGCATCAGGCAGGATGCTTGCCGCAAACGACGGCAGTGCCGCGATCCGCACCACGCCAAGTTGCGCAGTGGAGACCTGCTTGACGTCAAGCAGCACGGAATCGAGATCCTGCAGCGTGCGCTCAAACGAAGGTAGTAGATCGCGGCCGACCCGTGTCAGGTTGACCGCCCGCGGATTGCGGTCGAAAAGCTTCAATTGTAGCGCCTCCTCCAGCCGCCTGATCTGCACGGTCAGTGTGGGCTGCGAGACGTGCAGGAATGCCGCAGCGCGCGTGAAGCTTCCGAGCTTGGCGACGGCGACGAAGGAGCGCATTTGCCGCAGGCTGATGTCCATAGAGAAATCGTATGGCTGAGATTGAATTATTTCAATCCTCGTATAGTTGATTTGTCCCCGCGGACGCGTCAAAAGAGCCGCGACAACAAAGGCGAGAGGAAACGCTCATGATCAAGAACAGTTTGGCTGCGCTCGCGGCGGCGGTGATGCTCGCCGCTCCGGCCTTTGCCGCGGACGCCCCGTCTGAAATCAAGATCGGCACGCTCTATGCGTCCTCCGGCCGTTATGCCTCGATCTCGATGCCGGTCTACAGCGCGCTGAAGCTCTGGGTCGACCAGAAGAACGCCGATGGCGGCGTCTATGTGAAGGCCTTCGACAAGAAGCTGCCGGTCAAGCTCATCTCCTATGACGACCAGAGCAACACGGCGACCGCCTCGACCCTCTACAATCAGCTGATCACCCAGGACAAGGTCGATCTCCTGGTCGCCGACTCCGGCTCGGTCTTGACCGCGCCGGCGGTTGCGATCGCGCGCGACCACAAGATGTTCCTGTTCGACCAGACCGGCACCGGCGCGAGCTTCTTCTCCAAGGACAATCCCTACATCGCGCTGATGGCGGACCCGGTCTCGACCATATGGCCCAAGCCGGTCGCCGACTTCGTCAGCCATGACGGTCCTGCGCTCGGCATCAAGAAGATCGCGATCCTGTATTCGACCAACGAATTCACGGGGACGCAGGCCAACGCCTTCCGCAAGTTCGTCAAGGACTCCGGCGCGCCGACCGAGATCGTCTATGACCAGGGCGTGCCGACCGAGACCACCAACTACACGGTCATCATCAACAACATCAACAATACAAATCCGGATGCAGTGATCACCTTCGGCTATGCGCCGAACGACATTGCCTTCCTGCGCAACGTCCAGGACGTCGGCGTGAATTTCAAGATGCTGTTCTCGATCTATGCCGGCCTCGAGACCGAGCTTTTGGAGAAGAACATCGGCGCCAAGGGGCTCGAGCACATCTGGACCTATGTGCCGCCGTCCGAGCTCGACTATCCCGTCAATTTCGGCATGACCATGAAGGACTACAAGGCGGCCTGGGAGAAGACCTATCCCGGCGGCAAGATCGAGTTCGGCTTCAACGCCGTCGCCGGCTACACAAGCGCGCTGGTGATCGAGAAGACGCTGTCGGTTGCGACCTCGCTCGACCAGATGGAGCTGCGCAAGGCGGTGTTCAGCCTGTCCGGCCAGCTCAAGACGCTCGATGGCACCTTCGCACTCGATGACATGGGCGGCCAGATCGGCGAGTTGACCCCGCTCGGCCAGCTCGCACTCGACGATCAGGGCCATATCAAATTCGTCTCGATCTATCCGCACGAAACCGCGACCGGCAAACCGGTCTATCCGGCGCCATAGGACGGCTGGGCGAGGAGCCAACAGCGGGGGCACAATGATCGGAGTTCGAGGAGTTGGAAACTCTGTGTCCGTCACCCTGAGGTGCTCGCGAAAGCGAGCCTCGAAGGGCGACGGCCCGGCTCTCGTATCGGGGCCGTGCATCCTTCGAGGCCTCCGCTGCGCTGCGGCGCCTCAGGATGACGGAGCGGGATTTGCCCGGCTCGGACGAGGGGCCGATCTCGGATGCTGACCTACGCGCTCGTCGCCGGCGTGCTGTTCGGGCTTTATTTCAGCCTGGTCGGCATCGGCCTCAACCTCGTGTTCGGCGTCATGCGCATCGTCAATCTTGCGCATGGCGACGTGTTGATGCTGGGCGCCTTCATCGCGCTCGGCGTGGTGACGCTTGCCGGCATCGATCCGTTATTTGCCGTGCCGCTTGCCTTTGTGGTGTTCCTGGTCGCGGGGCTATTGCTCTATTGGGTGCTGGTGCCGCGGCTGCAGGGCTCGGTGAATCCCGAGATGCTCTCGATCATCCTGTTCTTCGGCCTGTCGCAGGTGATCGAGGCCGTCACCACCATCTTTGCCGGCACCAGCGAGCGCTCGATCCAGAGCCGTCTGCTCGGCACGGTGTTCACGACCATCCAGGTCAAATGGTTCGGCGGCAAGCCGGGCAGGGGTGGGCCGGTCTCCATCCTCGGCCAGAGCTTTCCGGCGCCCTGGGTGATCGCGGCCGTGACCAGCCTGATCGCGATCGGCCTCGTCTATCTCTATCTCTATCGCACCCGGCTCGGTACCCTGACCCGCGCGGTGATGTCGCGGCGCGACGAGGCGCTGGCGACCGGCATCGATGTCGACCGCGTATCGGCGGCCGCGTTCGGCGTCGGTCTCGGCCTGGCAGCGGCCGCCGGCGTCTTCGCCCCGTTCATGTTTGGATCGGTGACGCCGGCCTTCGGCGCGGATGCGACCGTGACGTCCTTCGCCATCGTCGTGCTGGGGTCGCTGGGCAATCCGCTTGGCACCGCCCTCGGCGGCGTTGTCTATGGCGTCTGCTACATGCTGGTGCAGACCTATCTCTCGTCCTGGGCCGATCTCTTGCCTTATGTGCTATTGATCCTGATCCTGTTGCTGCGTCCGAGCGGGCTGCTCGGAAGGCAGGTGCGCGTTGCCTAGCGCTCTCCGCCATACGCTCTTCATTCTCGTGCCGCTGCTCATTGTGCTGGCGGTGCTGCCCCGCGTCTATGAGAACCACCTCCTGCTGTTCAACTTTGTGATCTTCCTGATCCTCGCGCAGGGTGTGAACATCATCTACGGTTTTACCGGCTACCTGCCGTTCGGCTATGTCGGCTTTTTCGGCGCCGGCGCCTACGGCTTTGCCATCATGGTGATGCATCTGCACGCGCCCGCCGTGGTTGCGGTGCTGGTGGCGGGCCTTGTCGGTGTCGCACTCGGACTGTTGCTGACGCCGCTGCTGCGGCTGTCGGGCGCCTATTTCGCCATCGCCAATCTCGCGGCATCGCTCGCCGTGCTGCACCTCGTCGCCAACCCGGCACTGGAGGGCATCACCAAGGGCCCTTACGGCGTGTCGCTGACCGGCACCTTCAATCCAGACTCGGCCTATATTGCCGCGCTGGTCGTGCTCGCACTGACGCTGGCCGGCGTGGTCTATCTGAAGAACTCGAGCTTTGGCCTTGCGCTGCAGGCGGTGCGCGAGGATGCCGTCAGTGCGGGCATGTCGGGCGTCAGCGTGGTGAAGATGCGCGTCATCGCCTGGCTTGTCTCGGCGCTGGTCGCGGGCCTCGCCGGCGGTATCTATGCCTGGTATGTCTCGGTGTTCTATCCCGACAACGTCTTCTCCGGCGACTTCTCGATCTTCGCCATCGTGTTCGCGCTGTTCGGCGGCGTCGCCACCATCACCGGGCCGATCCTCGGCGTGATCATCCTCTACGGCATCTACAATGTGATCGGCTTCACCACGCCGCAATATTTCCAGCTGATCTATGGCCTTCTGATCATGGGGCTGGTGCTGTTCCTGCCGGCCGGCCTGGTGTCGCTGGCGACGCGGAGGGGATGGCATGTTCCCTGAGACGACAAAGCCCATTCTCAATGTGACAGGCCTGGTGAAGCGCTTCGGCGGCTTCTCGGCGCTCGATGGCTTGAGCTTCCATGTCGTTGCGGGGGAAATCCTCGGCCTTGTCGGTCCGAACGGCTCCGGCAAGACCACGGCGATCAATGTGATTTCCGGACTCTACGCGCCCGATGGCGGCGAAGTGGTGTTCGATGGCGCGTCCATTGGCGGCGTCGCCTCGCACCGCCTGGTGCATAATGGCATCAACCGCACCTTCCAGGTGCCGAAGCCGTTCATGTCGCTGACGGTCAGCGAGAACATCAAGGTCGCGCTCGCCTATGGCCGTCCGGCGGTCGCGCCGCCCACCGTGGCAGAGCTGCTCGCGGAATATCGTCTCGCCGATGTTGCGGACCGTCCAGCCTCCGAGCTCAACAGTGCCCAGCAGAAGATGCTGGACCTCACCCGCGCGCTCGCCACCCGTCCGCGGCTGCTTTTGCTCGACGAACTCGCGGCCGGACTCAACCCGGCCGAGCTCGACTGGATCGCCGGCCGCATCAAGGCGCTTGCCGCAAGCGGGATTGCGATTGTCGTGGTCGAGCATCTCATGGGCTTCATCGAGCACATCACCGACCGCGTCATCGTGCTCAATGCCGGCAAGGAAATCTTCGAAGGCAAGCTGGCGGCTGCGGTGAAAGAGCCGCAGGTCATCGAGGTGTTCCTGGGAGGCGAGCATGCCGCCTGACGCCGCACCGCTGTTGGACGCCAGGGGCATCAAGGCCGGCTACGGCACCATGCAGGTGTTGTGGGGCGTCGATCTCGACGTGCGATCAGGCGAGACCGTGCTGCTGTTAGGGGCCAACGGCGCCGGCAAGACCACCTTCCTGAAATCGCTGGT
This sequence comes from Bradyrhizobium sp., assembly GCA_035652015.1. Classification (GTDB taxonomy): domain Bacteria; phylum Pseudomonadota; class Alphaproteobacteria; order Rhizobiales; family Xanthobacteraceae; genus Bradyrhizobium. The sequence goes on from DASREP010000050.1 coordinate 83,843, forward strand.
GGGCCTGGTGCAGGCGCGTAGCGGCAGCATCAATCTCGCTGGCGAGGACATCACACGGATGCGCTCCAGCGACCGCATGCGCCGCGGCATGACCTACATGTCGGAGCTTGCCGTGTTCCCCGATCTCACCATCGAGGAGAACATCCGCATCGGCGCGCAGGCGCTCGGCCATGCCGATCCCGACAGCCGCATGGACGAGCTCTACCGGTTGTTTCCGGTCTTGCGTGAAAAACGCCGTCAGCTCGCGTCGAGCCTGTCAGGCGGCCAGCGCAAGATGCTGGGCGTCGCGAAAGCCTTGTCGGCGGACCCGAAGCTCCTGGTGATGGACGAGCCGTCCGCCGGGCTGTCGCCGCTGTTCGTGAAAGAGGTGATCCGCGTGCTCTCGAGCCTGCAGGGCCGGGGGCTTGCGCTGCTGATCGCCGAGCAAAATATCAGTTTTCTGGAAGTCGCGACGCGGGTGTTCGTGCTGGAAGGCGGCCACATCCGCTTCTCCGGCACGGTTGCCGAGATGAGCGGCAATGAGGACCTGCATCGCGCCTATTTTGGGCTGAAATGATGCGCACCATCAGGATAGGGTCCGGCGCCGGCTATTCCGGCGACCGTATCGAGCCCGCAATCGAGCTCGCCGAAAAGGGTGATATCGATTACCTCGTGTTCGAGTGCCTCGGCGAGCGCACGGTGGCGCTGGCGCAGCAGGCGCGGCTGAAAGATCCGGACAGCGGCTTTGATCCGTTGCTGGAGGAGCGCATGCGCGCCGTGCTGCCGCTCTGTGCCGCCAAAAGCATCAAGATCGTCACCAATATGGGCGCGGCCAATCCGGAGGCCGCGGCGAAGAAGACTGCCGACATCGCGCGCGCGCTTGGACTGACGTTGAAGATCGCAGCAATCGTCGGTGACGACGTGCTCGAGGCCTGCAAGCAGGGCGACCTGCCGATCCTGGAGTTCGAAGGCAGCATCAAAAAGCTTGGCAACCGCATCATCTCCGCCAACGCTTATCTCGGCGCCGAGCCGATGGCGCGGGCGCTGTCCGCCGGCGCCGATGTCGTGATCACCGGCCGCGCCTCCGATCCCGCGCTGTTCCTGGCGCCGATGATCCATGCCTTCGGCTGGGCCATGGACGACTGGAACATCCTGGGGAAGGGCACCGTCGCCGGTCATCTCCTGGAATGCGCCGGCCAGATCACCGGCGGCTATTTTGCCGATCCGCCCTACAAGGATGTCGAAGACCTGGCCCGGCTCGGTTTTCCGATCGGCGAAGTGGGCGAGGACGGCTCGCTGGTCGTGACCAAGGTTGCAGGTTCAGGCGGGGCGGTGACGGCGCAGACTTGCAAGGAGCAGCTGCTCTATGAGGTGCACGACCCCGCGCGCTATCTGCAGCCCGACGTCACAGCGGATTTCTCGCAAGTCGAGGTCGAGGAGATTGCGCGGGATCGCGTGCGCATCACGGGTGGGCGCGGCACGGCGCGCACGGAGACGCTGAAAGTCTCGGTCGGCTATGTCGACAGCTTTATCGGCGAGGGGCAGATGTCCTATGCCGGCCCCGGTGCGCTGGCGCGGGGACGGCTCGCCCTGGACATCGTCCGTGAGCGGCTCAAGCTGACCGGCGTTGCCGCAAGCGAACTCCGCTTCGACCTGATCGGCGTGGATTCGTTGCACGGGCCCGAGGTCTCCGCCCATGCCAACGAGCCCTATGAGGTGCGTATCCGCGTCACCGGCCGCACCGACAATCTGCGTGAGGCCATCCGGATCGGCAACGAGGTCGAGACGCTCTACACCAACGGCCCCGCCGGCGGCGGCGGCGCCTGGAAATCGGCGCGCGAGGTGGTGGCGGTGGCCTCCGTGCTGCTGCCGCGCGAGCAGGCGAGGCCCCAAGTCCGTTTTGTCGAGGGGTGATGCCGATGAAGCTGCGCGAGATCGCCCATTCCCGCACTGGTGACAAGGGGAACACCTCCAACATCTCCGTGATCGCCTACAATGCCAAGGACTACCCGCTGCTCCTTGCGCAAGTGACGGCAGAGCGGGTCAGGGCCCATTTTGCCGGCGTTGTCGAAGGCAGCGTGGTACGCTATGAGCTGCCCAGGATAGGTGCGCTCAATTTCGTGATGACGGAGACGTTGGGCGGCGGGGTGACGCGGTCGCTGGCGCTGGATGCGCATGGCAAATCGCTCTCCTCAGCGCTCTTGGATCTCGAGATCGAGGCGCCGCCCGACCGGCGTTGATGATTCGAAAGCGAGGTGTTCATGACAAAGCTTCCAACCATTGCCTCGCTCTCTGACGATCTCGAAGCCGGGCGTACCTCGGCGCGCAAGCTGGTCGAGGAATGCCTTGCCAGGATCGCCGATCCCAATGGCGAAGGACAGCGCACCTTCATCCATGTCGACAAGGATGCCGCGCTCGCAGCGGCCGACGCCATGGATGGCTTGCGCCGGGCCAAGGCCGCGCCGTCGCGCTTTGCCGGCATTCCGATCTCGATCAAGGATCTGTTCGACATCAGGGGGCAGGTGACCCGCGCCGGCTCGCGCGCGCTGGAGGATTCCGCTCCCGCCGAGGCCGATGCACCCGTGGTGGCGCGGCTGCGCCAGGCCGGCTTCATCGTCATCGGCCGCACCAACATGACCGAGTTCGCCTTTTCCGGCATCGGCATCAATCCGCACTACGGCACGCCGAAGGGCGCCTGGAAGCGCAGCGAGGGCCACATTCCCGGCGGCTCGTCCTCGGGCGCCGCGGTGTCCGTGCTCGATGGCATGGCGCACGGTGCGCTCGGCACCGACACAGGCGGCTCCTGCCGGATTCCGGCGGCCTATAACGGCATTGTCGGCTACAAGCCAACCCAACGGCGCATCCCGCTCGAGGGCGGCGTGCCGTTGTCGTTCTCGCTCGACAGCTACGGACCGCTCGCGCGCACCGTGAATTGCTGCGCGATCCTCGATGCAGTGCTTGCGGACGAGCCGGTCAGTCCCTTGCGGAAGCGTCCAATCAAGGGCGTGCGGCTCGCAGTGCCCTCGACCATTGTGCTCGACGAGCTCGACAGCGCCATTTCGCAAGCCTTCGAGCGCGCCTTGAGCACGCTGTCGAAGCTCGGGGCCGACATCGAGCATATCGAGGTGCCGGAGTTCCTCGACAGCATCACCATGAACAGCAAGGGTGGTTTCGCGGCGGCCGAGAGCTATGCCTGGCACCGCTATCTCCTGACCTCCAAGGGCGACGTCTACGATCCCCGCGTCTCCTTGCGCATCCTGCGCGGCGAGGCGATCAGTGCGGCCGATTACATCGATCTCATCGAGGCCCGCCGCTCGCTGATCGCGCGTATCAATGCGCGGCTTGCGCCCTATGATGCACTGGTGCTGCCGACCACGGCGAACACGCCGCCGCGGATCGCCGATCTTGCCGACGACAAGGCATTCACCACGGCGAACATGCGGTCCCTGCGCAATTGCGCGCTGATCAATCTGATCGACGGCTGCGCCATCTCGCTGCCGGCCCATCGTGAGGGCGAGGTGCCGGTCGGCCTGATGCTGGCGGCCCCCGGCGGTGCCGACCGGCGCATTTTCGAACTCGCCGCCGCCCTGGAGGGCGTGATCCGTGTTTGACCTGACCTTCACCATCGAAGCCCTGAGCGGGCCGATGCCGCTCACGCTTGCGATCGACCAGCTCGTGATCGCGGGCTGGACCGGCCGCGATCCGGTCGCGCGCGACAAGCATATCGCCGAGCTCGAGGCGATCGGCATTGCACGTCCGGCGACGACGCCGATCTATTACCGCGCCTCTGCGCGGCGGCTGACGCAAGAAGATTCGATCGAGGCCTGTGGCACCGACTCCAGCGGCGAAGTGGAATTCGTGCTGATCGGCTGGCAGGGCCGCACGTTTGTTGGCCTCGGCTCCGACCATACCGACCGCAAGGTCGAGAGCTACAGCGTCACCGTCTCCAAGCAGATGTGCGACAAGCCGATCGCGCCGGTGCTGTGGGAATTGGAGGATGTCGCCGCGCATTGGGACCAGCTGATCCTGCGCTCCCATGCGATCATCAATGGCAAGCGCGAGCTCTACCAGGAGGGCACGCTGGATGCGATGCTGCCGGTTGCGGAACTGATCAAGCGCGGCTTTGCAGGCGGCAAATTGCCCGACGGCTGCGCCATGTTCGGCGGCACCTTCGCCGCCAAAGGCGGCATCCGCCCCGCCGACCGTTTCGAATTCGAGCTGGAAGACCCGGTCCTCAAGCGCAGGATCAGCCACGCTTATGATGTGATCACGCTGCCAGTGCGGGGGTAGCCCGGGGGTAGCCTTCTCGGTCGTCCCGGCGAAAGCCGGGACCGATAACCCCAGGGCGGGGTTTGGGGCAAAGCTGGAACGGCGAGTCTTCGCAGGAACTAGGGCCTGTGATTATGGGTCCCGGCTTTCGCCGGGACGACGCAGTGTGCGACGTGGCTCCAGTTCCGTTCACATCATCAGGAATCGGGTGGTCCCACCCGCCGTGATCTGCGACACTGCTCGCATGATCGCACATGCCAAGAAAATTGATCCGCTGCCGTCGTCCGACATCTCCGCTCGCGTCGATGCGCTTCCCTGGCCGCAGGTCGAGGCCGATCTCGACGCGCAGGGCTGCGCGGTGCTCAAGCAGCTGCTTGACCCCGACGAATGCCGCGCACTCGCTGCGCTTTATCCTGACGACGCGCATTTCCGCAGCCGCATCGTGATGGGCCGCCACGGTTTCGGCCGCGGCGAGTACAAATATTTTTCGTACCCCTTGCCCGCGCTGATCGCGCAGCTGCGTCCGGCGCTCTATGCACGCCTTCACGGCATCGCTAACCGCTGGAACGAGGCGATGGGCATCGACATCCGCTATCCCGCGCAGCACCAGGCGTTCCTGAAACGTTGTCACGACGCCGGCCAGCCGCGCCCGACGCCGCTGTTGCTGCAATATGAAGCCGGCGACTACAACTGCCTGCATCAGGACCTCTATGGCGAGCACGTCTTCCCGCTGCAGGTCGCGATCCTGTTGTCGCAACCCGGCCGCGATTTCGAGGGCGGCGAGTTCGCGCTGACCGAGCAGCGCCCGCGCATGCAGTCGCGCGCCGAGGTGGTGGCGCTGGCGCAAGGCGATGCAGTCGCCTTTGCTGTGCATCATCGCCCGGTGCAGGGCACGCGCGGCACCTATCGCGTCAATCTGCGCCATGGCGTAAGCCGTCTGCGTTCCGGCCGGCGCCACACCGTCGGCATCATCTTTCACGACGCCAAATGACCGCTGATCTGTTCGACGGAGCCCTCGATGCCGGGCCTGCGGAGGAGAGGATCGCCGAAGGCGCGATCCTGCTGCGCGGCTTTGCGCGCGCGTTCGAGCACGATCTCTTGCCGGCGCTGCAGGCGATTATCGAGCAAGCCCCATTCCGCCACATGCAGACGCCGGGCGGCCATCAGATGTCGGTGGCGATGACCAATTGCGGCCATGTCGGCTGGGTCACCGACCGCAGCGGCTATCGTTACGATGCGCGCGATCCGCAGAGCGGACAAACGTGGCCTGCCATGCCGGAAGTCTTTCTCGGGCTGGCCCGGCAGGCGGCCGAGCGCGGGGGCTTTGCGGGGTTTGCGCCCGACGCCTGCCTGATCAACCGCTACGAGCCGGGCGCGCGCATGTCGCTGCACCAGGACCGTGACGAGCGCGATTTTGCCGCGCCCATCGTCTCGGTCTCGCTGGGGCTGCCGGCCATCTTCCTGTTCGGCGGTGCCAAGCGCTCCGACAAGCCGCAGCGCTACCGGCTGCAGCATGGCGATGTCGTGGTCTGGGGCGGACCGTCGCGGCTGTACTTTCATGGCGTGGCGCCGCTCGCCGAGGGCGAGCATGCCTCGCTCGGCCGCCGGCGCATCAATCTGACGTTTCGCAAGGCACGCTGAAATCGCTGTTACCGCGGTTGCGAAACTGTGAGCTGGCCGCATTTTCGCCGCCGCCGGTCTGGTCTATGCTTAGCCCCACGGAGGCCATGCCATGACCACGACCGAGCTGCCGCTCGCGACAAGCGCCGGCGCCAATCGCACCGGCCTTTATCTATCGTTTCTGCAGCTGGTGTTCACGCTGCTGTGGACCACCTATGTCATCTATCTGCCCAAGCTCGCCGCCCAGGTCGGGATCGCGCCTGCCGCGGTGATCCTGATCCTGATGATGGATCAGGCGATCTTCACCATCACCGATACCGCGATGGGCATGATCGCCGACAGGCTCGAGGCGCTGGTCGGGCGGCTCGGTGTTTTCGTGGGCGCGGTGACGCTGGTATCCTGCGCGGCTTTTGCCGCATTGCCCTTCGTCGCCGGCATCGGTCCGGTCGCGAAGACCGGGCTGATTGCGCTGATCGCGATCTGGGCGGTGACGTCCTCGGCCCTGCGCGCGCCGCCTCTGATCCTGCTCGGCAAGTATAGCGCCACGCCGCGCGTGCCGTTTCTCACAGCCCTGGTGATGCTCGGCTATGGCATCGCGGGGGCAGTGTCGCCCTATCTTGGCGTGGTGCTGCGCGACCGCGATCGTTCATCCTCTCCAGCGTCGTGCTGCTGTTCGTGGCGCTCGGCCTGTCGCGGGTCGAGCGCGACATCGCCAAGACTGCGCCTGCGAAACAAGCGAGCAGCCCGCCAAAGCCGCTCGGCAAGGCGCCCGTGTTGTTCATCGCGGCCATGGTGCTGCTGGCGCTTGGCTATCAGCTGCATTTCTCGATCAACAGTCCGCCGCTCTACCTGCGCTTTGCCAAACCAGACGATCTGCAATGGCTCATGCCGGTGTTCTGGATCGGCTTCAACATCGCGATGTTTCCGGCAAGCCGCGTGGTCAAGCACCGCGGCGGCCTTATCGTCATGGGTGCAGCCGGCTTGTTCGGTGCCGTCGCGCTGGTGGTCGGCGAGATCGCCGGCGGGCTGAACACGGTGATCCTGGCCCAATTCCTCGCGGGCGCGGCCTGGGGCTGCATGCTGATGAGCGCGGTGTCCGCGGCGCTCGCGATCGGCGCCACGGGCGCGGAAGGCAAGATCACGGGCCTGGTGTTCTCCGCGCTCGCGCTTGCGACTTTCGCGCGGATGGCGGCGGTTGCCGGCGGCCTGCAGAAGCTGCCGGACTATGCGCCGCTGTTGCACTGGGCGCCGGTGGCCTGCTGGTCGGTCGCGGGATGCGGGCTGTTGGTGCTGGCGGCGTCGCGGCTGCAGGGAGCGCGGGTCTAGCTAGTTGTCTTGCACGTCATTCCGGGGCGGTGCGTTAGCACCGAACCCGGAATCTCGCGCCACAACTTCTAGGTTCCAGGTTCGATGCTGCGTATCGCCCCGGAACGACGGAGGTCATGGCTTTGCCGGGTGGATGAACGTCCAGGGCGTGACTTCCGAGTCTCTAGGCACCTCGACCGAAATCAGCGCAGGCCCGCCAGCACCGAGCGCCTTTTCCAGCGCAGGCCGGAAATGATCGGGCGAGGTGACCCTGCTCGCCGCCACGCCGAAGGATTCCGCAAGCTTCACAAAATCCGGATTGACGAGGTCGGCGGCCACCACGCGGCCGTCAAAACGCTGGCGCTGGTCGCGGCGCACATTGCCATAGGCGTTGTTGTTGAACACCAGCGTCACCACGCCGATGTTGAACTGCACGGCGGTCGCAAGCTCCTGCACGCCGAACATGAAGCCGCCGTCGCCGGTGATGGCGACCACCGGCTTGTCCGGATTGGCGACCTTGGCACCCAGCGCGGTCGGGAAGCCCGAGCCGAGCGTGCCTTGATAGCCCGAGGTGATGAAGGTGCGCGGCTGGTAGATCGGAAAGCCGTACCAGGAGGCGAAGCCGACCTGCGACAGCTCGTCGGTAACGATGGCATCGTGCGGCAACACCTCGCGGAGAATGTTCAGATACGCCATCTGCGGCTGCACCTGCTGGATCTCCTTCTGCGCCGCCACCGTGGCTTCCGCAATCTCGCCGCGCCGACCGCTGGTCTTGCGATAGCCGACTTTCCTGACCGCCGCGAGCAACTCGGCCGTGGCCGCCTTGGCGTCCGAGATCACGGCGACGTCCGAGATGAACCGGCGCATCTCGACCGGATCGATATCGATGCGCACCGATTTCAGCCCGTCGGGCCGATACGGCCAGCGCGACATGGTCGGCAATTCCAGCCGTGTGCCGATGCCGATCATCAGGTCCGTCTTCGGCCAAAGCTTGTACGCGGCGGCCATGGTGAGACCCAGCTCATGCGCATTGGAGACGATGCCGCGGCCACTGCGGAAGGCGACGACGGGCGCATTGATCGCTTCCGCGAGCTCCAGGATCTCCTCGCGCGCATGGATCGCGCCGCTGCCGACAAAGATCATCGGCCGTTGGCTTCCCGCAATCAGTGCCGCCGCAGTCTTGATGCTGTCAGGATCGGGGAGCGGCGCGGGGAAGGGATCGAGCACCCTGGCCGCGCCGGTTGCGGCGCGCTGGGTGAAGACGTCCCACGGCATTTCCAGCGCGACGGGGCCGCGGCGCCCCGACAGCATTTCCTGGAAGGCGCGCGCGACCATGGTGGGCGCGATATCCGGATATTCGATGCGCTCCGCCCATTTCACGAAGGTGCGCAACGTCGCCAGCTGGTCCGGCATTTCGTGCAGGTGACCGCGGCCCTTGCCGAGGAACTGCGTCGGCACCTGCCCAGTCAGGCACAGCACCGGCTCGTTGCCGCCGAACGCGGTGAGCATCGCAGCACCCGCATTGAGCACGCCGGGGCCGGGCACCACGCTGAACACGCCGGGCCTGCCGCTCGATCGCGCGTAGCCGTAGGCCATGTAGCCGCAGGCCTGCTCATGCCGCGCGCCGATCACCTTCAGCTGGGCCTGGTGGAAGGCATCGAACAGCCCGTACACCTGCGCGCCGGGCAGGCCGAACACCGTATCGACGCCATGGGCCACAAGCCCGCTCACGATTGCTTCGCCGCCGGTCATTATCGTCATGTGCGAGAGTCCAGTTGAAGTTTGTTCTTACGCAGCTTCATCGATCACGCCATTGCGCAGCAGGCCGATGCCTTCGGCCTCGACCTCGACGACATCGCCGGGCTTCAAGTAACGCGGCGGATCGAAGCGTGCGCCGGCGCCGGTCGGCGTGCCCGTGACAATGACGTCGCCCGGCACGAGCGTGGTGAAGGTCGAGATGTAGCTGATGAGATAGCGGAACGGGAAGATCAGCCGCGACGTGCGGTCATCCTGCCGCAGCTCGCCATTGACACGGGTGGTCAGGCGGACATCGGCGATCTGCGCCTCGCTCTCGTAAGGCACGAGCCAGGGACCGAGGCTGCCGCTGGCGTCAAAATTCTTGCCCTGCGTGACGTTGAATTTCGCGTGGCGCAGCCAATCGCGGATGCTGCCTTCGTTGCACAGCGTGAGTGCCGCGATGTGATCGAGCGCGGCGGCCTCGGAAATATGCCGCCCGGGTTTGCCGACCACCAGCACGACCTCACCCTCGTAATCGAGCTGCTGAGAGGCGCGCGGCCGCACCAGGGGCGTATTGTGGCCGACGAAGGAGCGCGGCGTCCGCATGAACATCGACGGATATTTCGGCGCGTCCTGGCCGTCCTTGTATTCGGCGTTCCGGTCCGGATAGTTGACGCCGATGCAGATGATCTTTTCCGGCGCGGGGATCGGCGGCAGCCAGGTGATGGTGTCGAGCGCGTGGTCGGGGGAGTGGAGCGCGGCATCCTCTGCCAGTTTCGATAACGCGCCGGCCGCGATGACTTCGCGCAGCGTCGGGTAGTTGCCGCCGAAGCGCGCGGAGAGATCGACGATGCCGTTGTCGACGACAGCGCCGTAACGGCTCTTGCCGTCGATAGAGTAGGTCGCAAGGCGAGGGAAACTCATTCAGCTTTCTCCGTCGTCCCGGCGAAGGCCGGGACCCATACCGCGGAATTTATCGATTTGACTCGGTGCTAATTGTCCTTCGCCCCAACTGCTCCCTGGGGCTATGGGTCCCGGCCTTCGCCGGGACGACCCCGTGGGGAGGGCGTTTGCAAATCACAATCAATCCGCAATCGTCACGTCGGCCACGAACGCCGGCTCGCGCACCTTTTCACCCGTAAACGGCGAGCCCTGCTCGAACCAGGAGCGCGGCGCGGGGGCGCCCCACAGCGTCTGGCGGCGCGGGTCCTTCAGCGACCAGCGCAGCGGCGCGTGGTCGTGATCAACGGTGAGATAGTCGCAGGTGTAGAGCTCGAGCCGATGGCCGTCGGGATCGCGCACATAGAGGAAGAAGGCGTTGGAGATGCCGTGGCGGCCGGGGCCACGCTCGATATTCTTCAGGTATCCGCTGGAGGCCATCACGTCGCAGAGATGGATGACGTTCATGGCGGTCGGCACCCAATAGGCGAAGTGATGCAGCCGCGGGCCCTTGCCGTTGGTCAGCGCGAAATCGTGCACATTGCCCTTGCGATGCATCCAGGCCGCGGCCATGCGGCCGTTCGCGCCGTCTTCTTCCGCGTATTCGGTGAGCCGGAAGCCGAGCCGCGCATAGAAGTTCACGGTGTCCTGCAGCTCGGCGGCGAACACGTTGAAATGATCGAGCCGCTGCGGGTGACAGCCCTTGTAGAGATCAAAGCGCCTGAGCAGATGCGGCCGCTTCTCCATGGTGGCGTAGAGTTCGATCCGGTAGCCGAAGGGATCGGTGAATTGCAGGGTGCGGCCCTGGAACGGCTGGTCTGCGAATGCACAGGCAATGCCGGTGTCCTTGAAGAAGGTAGCTGCCTTGTCGAGATCGGTCTCGTTGCCGACCTTGAAGCCGAGCCTGTTGCAGGCAGGGGCAGGCGCCTTGCGCAGCACCAGCGAGTGATGCTGATGCTCCTCGACTGCGCGCAAATAGACCGCGTTGTCGTCGGCATCCTCGACATGCAGGCCGACCGTCGTCTCGTAGAACTCGCGGCTGAGCTTCAGGTCGGTCACATCAAGCACCGCGTGGCTGGCGCGGATGATGTTGAAGGGCGGGTCGAAGACGTGTTGCGGTACGGGCATGTGGTTTCCCCTCCTTGGTCATTCCGGGGCGATGCGAAGCATCGAACTATGGTGCGCAATTGCGCACCTGAGAATCTCGAGGTTCCGGGTTCGGTGCTGGCGCACCGCCCCGGAAGGACGGTGTTTCCTAAATTCCCAGTCTCTGAATCTTGTGCGTGCCCCGCGCGAGCGAGACATGCTTGGTCTCCATGTAGAAATCGAACGAGTAGTCGCCGCCGTCGCGGCCGATGCCGCTCGCCTTCATGCCGCCGAATGGTGTCGGCAGGTGGCGGACATTTTCCGAGTTGAGCCAGATCATGCCGGCCTCCAGCGCGTCGGCAACGCGCAGGGCCCGCCCCATGTCGGCCGTCCAGACATAGCCGGTGAGGCCGTATCTCACGTCATTGGCGATCGCGATCGCATCCTTCTCGTCGCGGAAGGGGATCACCGTCAGGAACGGCCCGAACACCTCCTCCTGCGCCACCCGCATTTTCGCATTTGCGCCCGTCACCAGCGTCGGCTGCACATAATGGCCGCCGCCAGGGCCGTCGTGCGGCTTACCGCCGACGGCGATCACCGCGCCGTCCTGCCGCGCCACGTCGAAATAGGAGCAGACCTTTGCGAGGTGCCGTTCATGGATCAGCGGCCCGATCTCGGTCGCGGGATCCAGGGGATGGCCGACCTTCAGTGCCTTGACCCGCGCCGTGAGCTTTTCGATGAAGCCTTGCGCGATGCTCTCCTGGATCAGCAGCCGTGACGACGACGTGCAGCGCTCGCCATTGAGCGAGTAGATCATGAATACGACGGCATCGAGCGCCCGCTCCAGATCGGCATCATCGAACACGATCACCGGGTTCTTGCCGCCGAGCTCGAAATGCACGCGCTTCAAGGTCGGCGCGCCCTGCGCCATGATGGCCGAGCCGGTCGCGCTTTCGCCGACAAAGCCGATCGCCTTGATGGCGGGATGCTCGGTCAGCGCCTTTCCAGCCTCCTCGCCAAAGCCGTGCACGGTGTTGAGCACGCCATCGGGAACGCCGGCGTCCTTGACGATCTTTGCCAAGAGATCAGCCGTCACCGGCGACCATTCGGCGGGCTTGTGCACCACTGTGCAGCCGGCGGCGAGCGCCGGCGCGATCTTCCAGGTCGAGAGCATGAACGGCGTGTTCCACGGTGTGATCACGCCGACGGGGCCGATCGGCACGCGCGTGGATATGTTCCAGTGCTCCTCGCTCGGCGTGTTGAGGCCGTCTCTGGCCTCGGCACATTTGTCGGCGAAGAAGCGGAAGTTTTCCGCCGCCCGGATCGCGGCCTTGGCCATGAAGCGATGGGCCTGGCCGGTGTCGATGCATTCGAGCACCGCGATATCGTCGGCACGTGCCTCGATGCAATCTGCCACGCGATGCAACAGCTTGCGCCGCATGCTCGCTGCCATGTCGCGCCAGGCCGGGAAGGCCTCGGCGGCAATGGTCGCGGCGCGGTCGACATCCTCGGCATTGCCGCGTGCGACTTTCGCCAGCACGCTGCCATCGACCGGCGATCTGGTCTCGAACGTGGCGCCCGAGATCGACGGCACCGTCTGGCCGTCGATCATGTGTCCGATGCCGTCCGCTTTCAATCTTGCGAGCAGGGGAGCCGCGCGGTCGAGATTGGCCTTGAACAGATCGGCTTTGGCCGTTGCCTTATCCATGGACCGCCTCCGCTTTCAGAGCGTCGTGAATGTTGTTGCGCTTCCAGCTGGTGTCCTTGTCGTTGATTTGCATATCGAACGACAGCGCGAATTTGCTTTGTGAGAACACCGGATCGAGATGCTGCGACAGGGCGCGGAAGATGTGCTCGCCGGCTTTCTTGCGCGTCGCGAGGTCGCGGCCTTCGCCAAGGCGCAGCACCATGTCGAGAAAGCCGTAATCCGCAGCACCATCGGCAATGGCATAGTGCTCGCAGCGGATGGCGCGAACGCGGATGCCGCCGAGCGGGAAAATGCCGGTCTCGACCGCGGCCTTGCGCACGACCTCGACGACCTTGCCCATGTCGAGGCGGGCGTCGAGGTTGGCGGAATATTCGATCGTGAAATGCGGCATGGCGAAATCACTCCACGTTTGATCTCAAGCGAAGTAGCAGCTCACGGTTCCATACGGACCATAATCGGCCTGGATCGTGTCACCCTTGCGGGTCTCGATCGGGCGGATGAAGGACCCCGCGAGCACGACCTGGCCTGGTTCCAGCGCAAGTCCCAGAGGCGCGATCTTGTTGGCGAGCCAGGCGACCGCTGTTGCGGGATGATTGAGCACGCCGGCGGCGAGCCCGGTCTCTTCCAATTGGCCATTGCGATAGCAGAGTGCACCGATCCAGCGCAGGTCGGCATCGAGCGGCCGCAACGGCCGTCCGCCGAGCACGATGCCGGCGTTTGCTGCATTGTCCGCGATGGTGTCGAAGATCTTTCGCGTGGCTTTTGTCTCGGGGTCGACGCGCTGGATGCGCGTGTCGAGAATTTCGAGCGCCGGCACCACGAACTCGGTGGCATTGAGCACGTCGAACAGGGTGCAATCCGGCCCGGCCAGCCGCTTGCCGATGACAAAGGCAAGCTCCGCTTCGACCCGCGTGGCGATGAAGCGGTCGCTCGGCACCAGCCCGCCATCGGCAAAGAACATGTCGTCGAGCAGCACGCCGGAATCCGGCTCGTCGATATTGAGCGCGCTCTGCATCGCCTTCGAGGTCAGGCCGATCTTGTGTCCCTTGATCACGCGGCCCTCGGCGCATTTGATCTCGATCCAGGCCTTCTGGATCGCATAGGCGTCGGCAATGGTGATGGCCGGGCATTGCTGCGACAGCTGCCTGATCTGCGTGCGCGACTTCTCCGCCTGGTGCAGGCGCTCGGCCGCGCTTCTGATCTCGTTGCTCGAAAGGGCCATGGACGGGCTGCTGTGTGCTCGACAAAAAGAGATGCAGGCCGGTACTTAACATGTTAAGTTTATCCGTGCAAACGCAATTGAAGCATGCTGCAGTGCAAAAGTTTTGATAGGAGCGCCGATGGCGAAAGGCAGGACAGATGGAGAGCACGCGGCACATCGCGTGCCGATGCGCGAATTCTCGCGCTCGCTGCCGATGGCGCTCTTGCGTGCGCGGGAAGCTGTCATGCGGCAGTTCCGCTCGTCGCTGCGCCAGCACGGTCTCACCGAACAGCAGTGGCGCATTTTACGTGCGCTCGCCGCGGTCGAGGAGAGCGAAGTCACCGAGCTCGCGCGCACCGCGTTCCTGCTCGGCCCGAGCCTGTCACGCATCCTGCGCGATCTGGAAGCGCGGCGCCTGATCGAGCGCAGAACCGCGGCGAGCGACCTACGGCGCGGTGTGGTGTCGATCTCGGCGAAAGGCCTGAAGCTGATGGAGGAGGTGGCGCCCTCATCGGAAGCGATCTATGCCGCCATCACCAAGCGCTACGGCGCGCGCAGGCTTGCGGAGTTGCAGGAGATGCTTGGTGCGCTCGAGGCCAGTCTTGCCGACCTCGATGGAGAGGACGAGAATGTGTCGGACGAGTGAACGCAAATTTGCATGATGATCTGCACCGGGACCTATAGCTGTAATTTCTGCAGGCCGTATCGTGCCCGGCGGTAAGCACGGCGAATTGTGGATAAGCATGCCAAAGCGGGTGCGTCGAGGATATAGCAGGCCGATTCATGATCACAATCAAACTTGAAAACCTCATCGACTTCGTCGCCGACGTCTTCAGCCACGCCGAATCGTCCTCTGAAGAAGCCCGCCGCATCGCGACTTATCTGACGACCGCAAACCTCACCGGCCACGACAGCCATGGCGTGATCCGCGTGCCGGTCTATATCCGCTGGAAGAAGACCGGCAATGTCGTGCCGAACCAGACCGCGGAAGTCGTGGTCGATACGCCCTCGCTTGCGGTGGTCGACGGCAAGTTCGGCTACGGCCAGACCGTGGCGCCGGTCGCCGTCAAGCTCGGCATCGAGAAGTGCAAGAAGGCGGGGCTTGCCGCGATCGCGCTGCGCAATGCCGGTCATATCGGCCGCGTCGGCGACTGGGCCGAGATGGCAGCAGCCGAGGGTTTGGTCTCGGTGCATTTCGTCAACGCAGCCGGCTCGCTCCTGGTCGCGCCGTTCGGCGGCGTCGAGAAGCGGCTGTCGACCGCGCCTTATTGTGTCGGCATTCCGCGCCAGGGGCAGGACCCGATCGTGCTGGATTTTGCCACCTCCATCGTCGCCGAAGGCAAGTGCCTGGTCGCAAGCCGCGGCGGCAAGAAGCTGCCGAAAGGCGCGCTGATCGATGCCGACGGCACGCTGAGCGAGGACCCGCAGGTGCTCTATGGCCCCTACACGCCGGACGGGCCGCGCGACCACACCAAGGGAACCGGCGCGATCCGCGCCTTTGGCGAGCACAAGGGCTCGGGGCTCGCATTCATCTGCGAGCTGCTCGGCGGCGCGCTGACCGGGACCGGCGCCACCGCGCCCAACCGCCGCTTTGCCAACGGCATGCTCGCCTTCTACATCGACCCGAAGGTGGTCGACCCCGCCCATGTCTTCGATGGCGAGATCACGCGCTATACCGATTTCATCCGCCAGACCAAGCCGGTCACGGGCGTCGATCAGGTCCTGATCCCCGGCGATCCCGAGCGGAAAACCCGCGCCGAGCGCACCAGAAACGGCATCCCCTTGCCTGACGATACCTGGGCGGCGATAGTGAACACCGCGCGCGAAGTGGGCGTCAGCGAAGCAAGCATCCAGCGGGCCACGGCATAACGAGGGCTTCGTCATTGCGAGCGAAGCGAAGCAATCCAGGACCGCCCGCGAGACTCTGGATTGCTTCGTCGCGGAGCCTGTCATCGGGCCGGCCATAGGCCGGACCCGGTGGCTCCTCGCATTGACGGGCGACGAGACAGGTAACAAGGGAAGGAACGAAAGAGTGGCAAACAACAAGGTCAAGCAAATCTGGGCGTCGGGCAAGGCGGTGGTGAATGCATGGCTGGCGATCCCGTCAGGCTTCACGGCCGAGGTGATCGCGCAATGCGGCTTCGACAGCGTCACCGTCGACATGCAGCACGGCGTGCAGGACTACATCTCCATGGTCGAGTGCTTCCAGGCCATGGGCGCCCATCCGGTGACGCCGATGGTCCGCGTGCCCTGGAACGAGCCCGGCATCATCGGCAAGGTGCTCGACGGCGGCGCCTACGGCGTGATCTGCCCGATGGTCAACACGCCCCAGGAAGCCAAGAACCTCGTCTCGTACGCAAAATATCCGCCGCAGGGCGTCCGCTCCAACGGTCCGATCCGCGCCGGCATGTACGGCGTCGCGGGCTCCTATCAGAAGACGGCGAATGACGAGATCGTGCTCTTGCCCATGATGGAGACCAAAACCGCGGTCGAGAACATGGAGGCCATCCTCGATGTGCAGGGGATCGACGGCGTCTATATCGGCCCCTCCGATCTCGGCTTCTCCTATGGGCTGGAGCCGAAGCTCGACCGCACCGAGCCCGAAATCCTGAAAATCTACGAAAAGATCGTCAGGGAGTGCGACAAGCGCAAGCTCAACCCCGGCATCCATTGCTCGGGCGCCGATGGCGCGCTGCGCGCGATCAACATGGGCTTCAAGCTGGTCACGCTGTCCAATGAAGTCGGACTGATGGCGACCTACGCCAAGATGCAGGTGGGCCAGACCCGCAAGGATTCGGGCGGCAAGGCGTAATCTATCCTCTCCCTCTCCCCGCCCTTCGCGGGGAGAGGGTTGGGGTGAGGGGCTCTCTCCGCGAACGCGGTGCTCGCAACAGAGAGCGTGCGATGCCCCTCACCCGGATCGCATCTGCGATGCGATCCGACCTCTCCCCGTGAAGGACGGGGAGAGGTGAAGAAACAAGTGAAGGAGACACCATCATGACCCCGGCACCCGTCATCCGCCTGCATCCTGACGACAGCGTCCTGATTGCGCGCGCGAGCCTGCCGCCCGGCATGGCGGTGGCGGAGGGAGTGACCACGGCCGAGCGGATTCCCGCCGGCCACAAGGTCGCGATCAAGCCGATCGCGCAAGGCGAGCCGATCCGCCGCTACGGCCAGATCATCGGCTTTGCGACAGCGCCGATCGCGCCGGGCCAGCACGTGCACACGCAAAACTGCGGCATGGGCGATTTCGCCAAGGACTATGCCTATGGCGTCGACGTCAAGCCCACCCCGAATTTCGATTTGCCCGCGACCTTCGAGGGCATCCGCCGTCCCGACGGCCGTGTCGCCACCCGCAACTATATCGGCATCCTCACCTCGGTGAATTGCAGCGCCCATGTCGCTGGCCTCGTCGCCGACGTCTTCAAGAAAAATCCCTTCACCGGCGACAACCCGCTGGCCGATTTTCCCAATGTCGACGGCGTGGTCGCGCTCACGCACAAGACCGGCTGCGGGATGACCCAGGACGAGCCGCTGGCGCTATTACGCCGCACGCTCGGCGGCTATGCGCGTCATGTCAATTTCTCCAACGTGATCGTGCTCGGCCTCGGCTGCGAGGTCAATCAGATCGGCGGGCTGATGGCCGAGCAGAAACTTGCGGGCCGCCTGCGCGCCATGGACATCCAGGAGGTCGGCGGCACCCGCAAGACGGTGGAAGCCGGCGTTGCCTTTGTGAGGGAGGCGCTGACCGACGCGAACAAGGTCAAGCGCGAGCCCGTACCGGCGAGCGAACTCACCGTCGCGCTGCAATGCGGCGGCTCCGACGGCTATTCCGGCGTGTCAGCGAATCCTGCGCTCGGCGCGGCCAGCGATCTGATCGTGCGCCATGGCGGCACGGTGATCCTCTCGGAGACGCCCGAGACCTATGGCGCCGAGCACCTGCTCACGCGTCGCGCGGTCAGCCGCGAGGTCGGCGAGAAGCTCGTGTCCCTGATGCGCTGGTGGGAGCAATACACCGAGCGCGAAGGCGCTGAGATGAATGCCAATCCGAGCCCCGGCAACAAGGCCGGCGGCCTCACCACCATCCTGGAAAAGTCGCTCGGCGCCATGGCGAAGGCCGGCAGCACCAACCTCGTCGACGTGCTGCACTACGCCGAGCCCGTCACCAAGAGGGGTTTTGTGTTCATGGATACGCCGGGCTACGATCCCGTAGCTGCGACCGGGCAGGTGGCCGGCGGCGCCAATCTGGTCTGCTTCACCACCGGCCGCGGCAGCGTGTTCGGCTGCAAGCCCGCCCCCTCGATCAAGCTCGCCACCAACACGCCCATGTACAAGCGCATGGAAGACGACATGGACGTCAATTGCGGCACCATCCTCGACGGCGAGGAGACCGTCCAGCAATGCGGCCAGCGCATCTTCGACCTGATCCTGCAGACCGCGTCCGGCAAGCCGACCAAGAGCGAAAGCTTCGATTTCGGCGGCGCCGAGTTCGCACCCTGGGTGCTCGGCGCGACGATGTAGCACCCGCAGGCCAGGCAAAGGCGTACCAGCTCACCAAGTATTCGCTGTCATCGTCCGGCTCGACCGGACGATCCAGTATTCCAGAGACAGCAGTGCTGGAGCCGATAGGCCGCGGCGTACTGGATCGCCCGCCTTCGCGGGCGATGACCACGGAGAGGGGTATCATCCCTCACGCCTCTCGCAATCATAAGCGTGTGACTCCGGCCGCGGGGCCTGCCGTATGACGAATCACCACGTCCGCCTATACTCCGGCCGCCTTCAGCGACCAGCCGGACCAGCCCATGAACCGCAAACTCCGTCGCGCCACCGAGGCCACCGCCCGGCGGAGCGGTGCGCCGTCTGATCCGCGCCTCGCCGGCCTGTTTTCCGCTGCCCTTGCCCATCACCAGGCCGGCCGGCTGGCCGAGGCCGAAACGCTCTATCGCGAGACGCTGGCACTCAAGCCGGATCATGCCGATGCGCTGCATCTGCTCGGCGTGCTCGCCTCCCAAGTCGGACAGCATGAGGTCGCCGTCGATCTGATCGGCCGCGCAATCGCGAGCGACCGCACCAACCCGCGTTATCATTCCAATCTCGGCCTCGCGCTTGCGAGCCTTCAACGCTTGGAGCAAGCGGTCGCAAGCTACGACCGTGCGCTGTCGCTGCGTCCCGACGACGCCGAGGTGCACTTCAACCGCGGCAATGCGCTGCTTGCGCTCGGACGGCTGCTTGATGCGATCGCGGCTTACGACCGCGCGCTGCGCGCAAGGCCGGATCACAAGGAGGCGCTGTGCAATCGCGGAGCCGCTTTGGCAGAGCTCGGACGCCACGCCGAGGCGCTGGCAAGCTACGATCGCGTGCTCGCAGCTGCACCCGATCATGCCGGAGCGTTGTCGAACCGCGGCAGCGCGCTGAAGGCGCTCGGGCGTCTCGACGAGGCGCTTGCGAGCTATGACCGCGCGCTGGCCGTGCGGCCGGACGATGCGCCGACGCTGTTCAACCGTGGCGTCACCCTGCACGAGCTGAAACGCTTCGAGGCGGCGCTCGCCGACTACGATGGTGCGCTGGCGCTGCGTTCCGATCACGCCGAAACACTTGCCAACCGCGGCGACGTGCTGCGTGAGCTCGCCCGGCTCGACGATGCGGTCGCAAGCTACGACCGCGCGCTCGCTGTGCGGCCCGATTACGCCGAGGCGCTGTCCAACCGGGGCAATGTGCTTAAAGAGCTCCGCCGTTTCGACGACGCGCTCGCAAGCTATGATGGCGCACTCCGCCTCAACTCGTCTTATCCCGAGGCGTTGTCGAATCGCGCCGTGACGCTGCTGGCACTCGAACGCCTCGACGAGGCGCTGGAGGCTTGCGACCGCGCGCTGGCGCTGCGCCCCGGTTCGATCGAGGCGCTGAACAACCGCGCCAGCGTGCTGCAGGAGCTCGGCCGCTTCGACGAGGCGCTGGCGAGTTACCACCACATCGCCACGCTCGCCCCCGATTTTGCCCAGGCGCAGCTGAACCGCGCGCTGCTGTTGCTGTTGACGGGCGATTTCGAGAGGGGCTGGCCGGCTTACGAATGGCGGCGCAAGCTGCCGAGCTGGGTCGAGCGCGGTTTTGCGCAGGCCGAGTGGTCGGGTGAGGACATCGCCGGCAAGCGGCTGCTGCTGCATGCCGAGCAAGGCTTTGGCGACACCATTCAGTTCGCCCGTTATGCCGAGCTCGCGGCCAAACGAGGCGCCACTATCATTCTCGAGGTGCAGCCGCCGCTCGCGCCGCTCATGAAAGGGCTATTCGGTGTCGAGGTGGTCGCGGCCGGCCGCGATCCGCTGCCGCCGTTCGATCTGCACTGTCCGCTGCTCAGCCTGCCGCACGTGTTCGCGACCGAGCTCGCGACAGTCCCGGCGTGCGCGTCCTACATCGTCGCGCCAGCCAATCGGATCGAGGCATGGGGGGCACGCCTGCCGGTAGACGGGTTGCGCGTCGGTCTCGCCTGGTCGGGGCACCGCGACAACGCGCGCGACATCGAGCGCTCGATCGCCTTGGAGCGCCTGCTGCCGCTCTTATCCGTTCCCGGCACAAGCTTCGTCAGCCTGCAGAAGGATGTCCGCGCTGGTGATGAGCAGGTTCTCAGCCGCTGCGCCGACATGCTCGACCTGCGCGCCGACTTGCGCGACTTCGCCGACACCGCGGCCGTCATTGCGCATCTCGACCTCGTCATCACCGTCGACACCGCAGTCGCCCATCTCGCGGGCGCCATGGGCAAGCCGGTCTGGCTGCTGCTCCCGCGCGTCCCCGATTTCCGCTGGCTGCTCGATCGCAGCACCAGCCCCTGGTATCCGAGCGCGCGCCTGTTCCGGAGAGGGCCGGCCGACAGCTGGGATGGGGTCATCGCGAGCCTGGCTGCGGAGCTTGCGGCGCGTGCGGGGACGCCGATGTAGGATGTGAGTTCCACCTGTCCGCAAATTCGGTGTTGCTTGCATCGTGGCGAGCGTGTCCTGGCTCGTGGCTCCCGCCTATGTCAGGCACAGCGTCGAATAGGCTTGGCTACGCGGGCGATGTAGGTCTGCTCAAACGGAACTCGGCCCGACCAAACCTTCGGCCTCTGCGGGGGCGCGCGAACAAGAAGCGCTGATCCTCAGCGTGATACCGATGGCGCCCAGCGCAACCGCGATGCCGGCAAGCACGTCCGCCAGATAGTGGCCGCCTCCCAGCGGCGTCGCGACGATCATCAGCACGTTCCAGGGGATGACCAGCGCTCTCACCCAGCGCAGCGGCCAGAAGGCCCACATATAGAGGATCCCTGATGCCGCGAGGAAGCTCGGAAACGTCAGCACGCCGACCAGATGCATCAGGCTCAACTCGCGCAGATGCCCGTCGCGCAACTAGTAAACGGCCTTTGCCGCAATTTGGTCGTGCCCCCGGCTATGATGATGCAAAGGTGCGCACGTCCGGAGCGGTACGTGATTTGCCCGACGGGTCGCGCTGCATAAATCCTGTCAATCCCTATGCGCAAAAATATTCTTATTTCCATAATTTCGGATTTGCCGTATAGTCGCTCCCGTTCCGCGCCGGCATGAGGGGCGTTACGCGTCGTCACGAAACGTGGTGCGGAATTGCGGTGGACGCGGATGTGCGCGCTTGACGAGCGGCACGGGCGCGGACGGCAAAATCGTGTGGTCCTGGCGCCCCAAAGGCTGGCGCTACGTTGGCGACGATGCTTAAGGCATCGCGCCGATCACGGTGGCAATCGGCAAGGTTCACCGAGGAGCAACTGTGTTGAAGTAGACCGCCGAGCGGCCGGCCTCAAGGCTGGCGCTGGACGCGCCACCGCCTTCGGCGGCTGACGGCCTTGACCCCGTCCGCTCGCCGGTCTGTCGG
>DASREP010000051.1:0-98297 GCA_035652015.1 Bradyrhizobium sp.
ACGCGATCGTTTTGTGCCATCATCCACTCCCTTCCTTGCTAGTTCGGGCTCGAAGCCCATGCAACTGTTCGGGTTGAGGAAGACACACCGGATCTGTCCCTAGCTCCCCGTCAGGCTCTTGCGGCCTTTGAGCACGTACGGGCTCAGATCCAGCGACGGGCGGTTGGTTAGAACCGCCCGTTCGCACATTCTGGCAGATTTTGCAGACACAAGATCACGTATAAGCCGGAAAACCACTGCGCAGGGAGGGCCGGTGTGATCACCGCCTGTACCTGTGGTTCTTGCGCTTGCGCAATTTTTTTTGCGCAAGGCCCCGGGTGCAGCGGCCACCCGGCCTTCCCTGCACCCTCTGTCTTTCGGGAGGGTAACGAATGATGCAAAGCTCGGGCGAAACGCGCCGCGAGGATACGAACGCGTGTCTCCACGTGGTCGTCCCGGCGAAGGCCGGGACCCATAACCACAGGATTGTCCTTTGGCGAAGGACATCTACAACTGCGCGTCACGGAAAGATTCCGCGGTATGGGTCCCGGCCTTCGCCGGGACGACGTATCCCCGATGGACCGCATCCCAATTTCGACAACGCTGCCAGGCTGCTGCCTCCTCCCGCCTCATGCGCTGCGTGAGCCGAATGGCGCAGTCCACAGGCCTTGTTGGCCACGACCGGGCGGCTTACCTTCCACCTGACCATCGGCGAATTGCCGTTCCACAAGAGCTTCAAGAGACACCAATGCAAGCAGCGTTTCTTCCCGACCGCGGCGTGGTGAAGGTTTCCGGCGAGGACGCACGCAATTTCCTCAACGGCCTGGTCACCACTGATGTCACCGAGCTCAAGCCGGGGCTCGCGAAGTTCGGCGCGCTGCTGACACCCCAGGGCAAGATCATCGTCGACTTCCTGATCACGGAAGCACCGGCAGGCCATGGCGGCGGCTTCCTGTTCGACTGCCCGCGCGCGCTCGCGCAGGCGCTGACCGACAAGCTCCGCTTCTACAAGCTGCGCGCCAAGGTCACGGTGGAAAACCTGAGCGAGAGCCTCGGCGTCATCGCCGCATGGGGCGGCGAACCCGCGATGCAGCCGGATCTCACCTATGCCGATCCGCGCGCGGAAGCGCTCGGGTATCGCATCCTCGCCCCGCACGACCTCGTTGCGAAAGTCACGGCCCTGATTGGCGCCGACGTGGTCGAGCCGGGCGCCTATGAGGCGCAGCGCATCGCCTGCGGCGTGCCTCGCGGCGGGCTCGATTTCATCTATGGCGATGCGTTCCCGCACGAGACCAACATGGATCGCCTCAATGGCGTCGACTTCGACAAGGGCTGCTATGTCGGCCAGGAGGTGGTCTCGCGCATGCAGCATCGCGGCACCGCGCGCACCCGCACGGTGAAGATCGTGCTCGACGGCCCGGCGCCGGAAGCAGGTGCCAGCATTCTCGCCGGCGACAAACCGGTCGGCACAATCGGCTCGACCGCGGGCGGGACAGGCCTTGCACTGGTGCGCACGGACCGCGTCGCGGACGCGCTTGCCGCCGGCCAGCCGCTCACTGCGGGCGGCCTGTCGCTGCGTCTCGCCGATCCCGAAGCGATCCTCAAGGCCGAGAAGCGGGGCGTGGCATGAGCCGCACGGCCCGCCTGCATCCCGATGGCAAGTCACGCTGCCCCTGGCCGGGCGAGGATCCCTTCTACATCGCCTATCACGACACCGAGTGGGGCGTGCCGGAATATGACGACCGTGCGCTGTATGAAAAGCTGATCCTCGACGGTTTCCAGGCCGGCCTGTCCTGGATCACGATCCTGCGCAAGCGCGACAATTTCCGCCGCGCCTTCGACGATTTCGAGCCGGCGAAGATCGCGCGCTACAATGCGAAGAAAGTGCATGCGCTGATGAACGACGTCGGCATCGTGCGCAACCGCTCCAAGATCGAGGGCGCGATCGAGAGCGCGAAGTCTTACCTGAAGATCATGGAGGAAGGCCCGGGCTTCTCGACGTTTTTGTGGGATTTCGTCGACGGCCGGCCGAAGGTCAACCAGTTCAAGACCACGGCAAGCGTGCCGGCCTCCACACCGCTCTCGATCAAGATGTCGAAGGAGCTGTCGTCGCGGGGCTTCAAGTTCGTCGGTCCCACCATCGTCTATGCGTTCATGCAGGCGACCGGCATGGTCAACGACCATCTCGTCACCTGCTTCTGCCATGAGGCCTGCGGCAAGGCGCACCGCAAACCGCGCCTTGCGGTCAAATGAGCTCACGCCTCATGAGCGCAACCAACACCGCCGACACCCGCGTCTGGCAACGGATGCTGTCGGGGCGCAGGCTCGATCTGCTCGACCCGTCCCCGCTCGACGTCGAGATCGCCGATATCGCGCATGGCCTCGCCCGCGTCGCGCGCTGGAACGGCCAGACCTCGGGCGCGCATATCTTCTCGGTCGCCCAGCACACGCTCCTGGTGGAAGCGGTCATGCGCGCGGAAAACCCCAATATCGATGCCAAGGTCAGGCTCGCCGCGCTGCTGCATGACGCCCCGGAGTATGTCATCGGCGATATGATCTCACCGTTCAAGGCGGTGCTCGGCGGCGACTACAAGGCGGTGGAGAAGCGGCTGCTCGCCGCCATCCACATCCGCTTCGGTCTGCCGCCGCAAATCCCCGTGGCCGTCGAGAAACAGATCAAGGCCGCCGACCGCGGCGCGGCATACCTGGAGGCCACGGAACTGGCGGGCTTTTCCAAAGAGGAGGCAAAACGCCTGTTCGGCCGGGATCCCGGCCTGCCCGACGCTGTCAGGGAGGACTATCTGACGCCCTGGAATGCGGCCAAGGCGGAGAAGCGGTTCCTGGCCCGATTCAAGGCGCTGGAGGCTTGAATGGATGGCCCGGAGGTGCTTTCACCGCGGCATATCCGAACCGTAGGGTCGGCAAAGGCGCTCCGCGCCCTGCCACCTTCCGCCGCAACAAGAAGATGGTGGGCACGCTTCGCTTTGCCCACCCTACGTAAGAAGTTAGGACCATCATGATCCACGTCTGCTCGCTTGCCGCCCTTCCCGAAACCGTCCGCACCACGCGCGCGAGCCATGTGCTGACGGTGATGGGCAAGGTCGACCAGGTCGAGCGGCCGGTCTCGATCCGCCCAGAGAATCATCTGAAGGTGTCGGTCGACGACATCACCGAGCCGATGGACGGCTTTGTCATGCCGTCCGAAGAACATGTCGTTCAGGTGCTCGATTTCGTGCGCAGCTGGGACCGCAGCGCGCCTTTGGTGATTCATTGCTGGGCCGGCGTCAGCCGCTCGACTGCGAGCGCCTTCGCCGCGGCCTGTGCGCTCAACCCGCATCGCGAGGAGATCGAGATCGCCCGCTGCATCCGCGCGGCATCCCCGATCGCCTCGCCCAACCGGCTGATCGTGAGCCTCGCCGACAAGGCGCTTGGCCGCGACGGCCGCATGCTGCGCGCGCTCGAGGCGATCGGGCCGGCCTCGATGATGGTGGAAGGCGTGCCGTTCCGCATCGAGCTGGATTAACAGAGCGTGCTACCCTCGTGATCTCAAACCGGATTCGGGGCACGGGGGTATGAGCGAGACGCCACTCAAGCCGATCGAGATAGGCCTGACTGCGGCCATCGTCGGGATCGAGGGCAACGAGCCCTTGATCCTGACCGCGTCCGCCGAGGATGACGGCAAGCTGGCGAGGCTTCCCTTCGGCCCGTTCGATGCGGTCGCGCACCGCACCTTCGAGATGGGCTTGCGCGCCTGGGTCGCCGAGCAGACGGGTCTGCAGCTCGGCTATGTCGAACAGCTCTATACATTCGGCGACCGCGGCCGCCACGCCGAAGCCGGCGACACCACCCACCTGGTCTCGATCGGCTATCTCGCGCTGACCCGCGCCGCCCCCGGCGTCGCGCCTGCACCGGGCGCGGGCTTCGAGCCCTGGTACCGCTACTTCCCCTGGGAGGACTGGCGCGAGACCCGCCCCGAGATCATCGCCCGCGACATCCTGCCTGCACTGAACCAATGGGCTCGGCAAAGCGAGGACGCGGCGACGCCGCGGCCACTCTCGCGCCAGGATCGCGTGCGACTTAATTTCGGCACCGAGGACGCGCATTGGGACGAGGAGCGCGTGCTCGACCGCTACGAACTGCTCTATGAAGCAGGCCTTGTCGAGGAAGCGCGGCGCGACGGCCGGCCCGCTGCGCTGGCGCGCCAATCGCTACCCCCGCTCGGCGCCGCCATGCGCTTCGACCACCGCCGGATCCTCGCCACTGCGATCGCAAGGCTCCGCGCCAAACTGAAATACCGCCCCGTGGTGTTTGAACTGATGCCGGCCGAATTTACACTTACCGAATTGCAGCACACGGTGGAGGCGATCTCGGGGCGGCTGCTGCACAAGCAGAACTTCCGGCGGCTCGTGGAAGCCACCGCGCTGGTCGAACCGACCGGCGTGATGTCGACACTAACCGGCGGCCGGCCCGCTGCGCTGTTTCGCTTTCGCCGCGAAGTGCTGCAGGAGCGCCCCGCTCCCGGCCTGCGGGTCCGCGGCCGGCGGTAGAGCATGATCCGGAAAAGTGTGCAGCGGTTTTCCGAAAAGATCATGCTCGACGAAAACTGAAAGCGCGATCGCGTATCGCGCTTGAAAGGGAGACAGGGGACGCGATGCCCGACTCGATATTCGATGCGCCATTTGATTTTTTCGCACTGCTGATCGCGGTCATCGCCTTCATCGTCGCGCTGCGCTCACGCAACCAGATCGAGGCGTTGCGGGCGCGGCTCGACGCATTCGAGGCCGCAGGCGAGACCGCAATGCGGGCTGCACCGCCGCCGCTGCCCTATCAGTCCGCAGCCGAGCCGCCACCGCTGGCGCCGGCTGTCAATCTCGTTCCCGAGCCCCCGCCGATTGCGCCGGAAGCAGCTGCTGCCGAGACCGAAGCGGAGGCGGTGCCACAGGATGCCGCGCCGCCGCCGCTTGCGCCTGCCCAGCCGGGCTTCGAGGAAACCATCGGCACACGCTGGGTGGTCTGGATCGGCGGCCTGACGCTCGCGCTCGGGGGCTTCTTCCTGGTCCGCTACTCCATCGAGGCCGGCCTGCTCGGACCGCGCGTGCGCACTTTCCTCGGCGGCTTGTTCGCGCTGGCATTGCTCGGCGTCGGCGAATGGACCCGCCGCAAGGAGAGCCTTGCCGAGATCGCTGCGCTACCGATCGCCAACATCCCGGCGATCCTGACCGCGGCCGGCACCGCCGTCGCCTTTGCCACCGTCTACGCGGCCTACGCGCTCTATGATTTCATCGGCCCCGCCACCGCGTTCGTCCTGCTCGGCATGGTCGCGCTCGGCACGCTGGCGGCAGCGCTGCTGCACGGGCCGGCGCTGGCCGGTCTCGGCGTGGTCGGCGCGTTTGCGACGCCCATCCTGGTATCCTCGCAGAAGCCGGACTTCTGGGCGCTTTATGTCTATCTCGCGATCGTCACTGCAGCAGCACTAGGGCTCGCGCGGGCGCGACTGTGGCGTTGGCTTGCGATCACCACCATCATCCTGGCGCTGGTCTGGATCCTGCCGGTCATGAAGTTCGATCCGCCTGAGGTCGGGCCTTACGCCATCCACGTCATCGCAGGCTTCGTCATCGCGAGCCTGCTCGTCGTCTGCGGCTTCATGTTCGGGCCGCCCGACGAGGATCAGCGGATCGAGCCGATCTCATCGATCGCGCTCGGCGCCTACCTGTTCGGCGCGCTACTGATCGTGCTGGCGAGCCAGCACGCGGATTCCGCGCTCACCGTCTTCACCCTGCTGGTGGCTGCGACCTTTGCCGTGGCCTGGCGCGCACCCGCTGCGACCGGCGCGATCGCCGGCGCCGCTGCATTTGTCTTCGTCGTCTTCGCGGAGTGGGCGGTGCGCGGCAATCCGGACGTTCTGGTGCTTCCGGGCGGTCCGCTGCCGGGCATCGGCGGTCCCGCCATCACCGATCAGTCGGTCACCCTCCACATGGCGGTCGCAGCGATCTTCGCGCTTGGATTTGGCGCAGTCGGCTTCCTTGCCCAGGGCCGCGCAACGAACGCTGTCGTCCCAGTGGTGTGGTCCTCGGCTGCGGTGTTCATGCCTCTGGCGCTGCTGATCGCACTCTACGCCCGCATCGCCCATCTCGACCGCTCGATCCCGTTTGCCATCCTGGCCGTGCTGCTCGCAGGCGTGTTCGCTGCCGCGACTGAAGCGCTCAGCCGCCGCGATGCGCGTCCCGGCCTTGCCATTTCGACCGCGCTGTTTGCGACGGGAACGCTGGGCGCGCTGGCGCTTGCCTTCACCTTCGCGCTGGAGAAGGGCTGGCTGACCATTGCGCTGGCGCTGATGTCGCTGGGGACGGCCTGGATCGCCATGCAGCGCCCGATCCCGTTCCTGCGCACGCTGGCTGCGATCCTCGCCGCAATCGTGGTGGCGCGGATCGGCTATGAGCCTCGGATCGCGGGGGATGACGTCGGTACCACGCCGATCTTCAACTGGCTGCTGTGGGGCTATGGCGTGCCGGCCGCGTCCTTCTGGCTCGGCGCGCACTTGCTGCGCCCGGGCGGCGACGATGCCCCGCTGCGCGCCATCGAGGCGGCGGCAATCCTGTTCACGGTGCTGTTCGCCTTCACCGAAATCCGCCATGCAATCTATGGCGGCGATATCTATCGCGTCATTCCATCGCTCGCCGAGACCGCGCTCGAAGTCTGTGTCGCCCTCGGGCTCGCGATCGGTCTCGAGCGGCTGCGCATCCGTACCCGCAGCATTGTGCACAATGTCGGCGCGGTGCTGCTTACCGTGTTTGCGGGCCTGGTCGGCGTGTTCGGTCTGTTGCTGGCGGAAAACCCGATGCTGACGTGGATATCGGTCTCGCTCGACGGCTCCGTGATCAACCTGCTGCTGCTCGCCTATGCGCTGCCCGCCGTGCTGATGCTGCTGCTGTCCTATGCGGTGGCGGGGCAACGACCGGTGGCCTATGTCAACACCATCGCCGGCGGCGCGCTGGTCTTCGCGTTGGCCTATGCGAGCCTCGAGATACGCCGGCTCTATCACGGTCCGTATGTTCAGATCGGCGCCACCAGCGGTGCCGAGCAATATACCTATTCGATCACCTGGCTCGTCTTTGGCGTGGTGCTGCTCGGCATCGGCCTTGTCGTGAACTCGCAGCGTGCGCGGCTCGCATCCGCCGTGGTGATCGCGCTGACCATCGCCAAGGCCTTCCTGGTCGACATGTCGACGCTGACAGGCGTCTACCGCGCGCTGTCGTTCATCTGCCTCGGATTGGTGCTGGTTGCGATCGGTTGGCTGTATCAGAAGATCCTGTTCCGGCGGCAAGTGCCGCCGCAACCTATTGCGCCGGCGGCCTCATGACGGCATCACGCCGCGCGCACCGACTCCAGGAATTGGCTCACCTCGCGCCGCAGGCGGTCGCTGTCGGTCGACAGCATCTGCGCCGCGGACAGCACCTGCGAGGAGGCCGATCCGGTCGCGGTGGCGCCGCGCTGCACGTCCGAGATGTTGGCGGAGACTTCCTGGGTGCCTTGCGCGGCCTGCTGCACGTTGCGCGAAATCTCCTGCGTCGCGGCGCCCTGCTCTTCCACGGCGGCGGCGATGGCCGAGGCGATCTCCGACAGTTTTTCGATGGTGCTCGAAATGTCCTTGATCGCGCCGACCGACTCCTGCGTCGCCGCCTGGATGCCGGTGACCTGTTGGCCGATCTCGCCCGTGGCCTTCGCCGTCTGCTCGGCAAGCGCCTTCACTTCCGAAGCAACCACTGCAAAGCCGCGGCCGGCCTCGCCCGCGCGCGCAGCCTCGATCGTCGCGTTCAGCGCCAGGAGATTGGTCTGTCCTGCGATGGTGTTGATCAGCTCCACCACGTCCCCAATCCGGCTTGCCGCCCGCGACAATTCGCCGACGCGGTCATTGGTCGAACGGGCCTGGTCGACAGCCTCGCTCGCCATCCGGGCCGATTCCTGCACCTGCCGACTGATCTCGCGAATCGACGAGGACAGTTCCTCGGTCGCCGACGCCACCGACTGCACATTGGTCGACGCCTCTTCCGAGGCCGCAGCGACCGCGGTGGACAGCTCCTGCGCCCTGCTCGCGGTCGAGGTCAGCGTATCGGCGGAATTTTCCAGCTGCGTCGAGGCCGACGACACCGTCTCGACGATGTTGCCGATCACGGATTCGAATTCGCTGGTGATATGATCCACCTTCCGCCCGCGCTCGATCTTGGCTTCCGCATCCCGCGCGGCCGCCTGGTCGGCGGCTCGCTTGGCGATCAGCGCCTCCTTGAACACCTGCAAGGTGTCGGCCATCGCGCCAATCTCGGTCCGCTCGCCGCGATGCGGCACCTCGGCGGCGAGATCGCCGTCGCCGAGCGCCTGCATCGGCCGCACGATGGAGGCGATTCCACTCGAGACATCACGCACCAGATAGAAGCCCACGGCAATCCCGGAGACGATCGCAGCCATGATGATGCCGATAACGACCATGAAGGCGAGACTGTAACTCTCCGCCGCAGTCCTGGTGGCAGCGTCCGCGCCCGCACTGTTGAGGTCGACGTCCTTCTTGAGCATCTCATCGGATTCACGGGCGATGACGGCGACCGACTTGTTGAGCAACTCGGTCGCTTCGTGGGGGATGCGGCCGACGCTCTTGCGCGAGAGATCGAGAACCTCGTCGACGCCCTTCACATATTTGTCCCAGGCGCGCGACCACTCTTCATACAGCGCGCGTTCCTGCGGCGAGGTGATCAGCGGCTCGTACGCCTTGCGATCCCTGCCGATGCTCTCGAGAATGCCGGCCAGTCTTTTCCCGGCGGCGTCCTTCTCCTCCGCCGTTTCCGCCATCACGTGAGCGCGGAGACCGACCCGATAAAGATTGATGTCGGCGCGCAGGTCGCCGAGCACGTGCACGCTGGGCAGCCAGCTCGTGGCGATCTCCACCGTATGCTCGTTGATCGCTCCCATGCTGCGAACCGTCAGCACGCCAAGGCCCGACATCACGATCAGCAGGAAGGTGATGACGGCCGCGATCTTGATACGAATGGAAAGCTTCGACATGAAAATGATGTCCTGGCTGAAAATTCCCGGGAATGTGCACGCTGGGCGCGGTCGCTTTGGCGCGACTCGTCTGTCCCAGGCGATGCCGTGGGGTTGCGCTTACGACTTAAGAATAGAACACCCTTCCGAGCTGCCGGTTAATGAAGCCCGCGTACTACTACTTACCCATGCAAGCGAGCGAGGTAGCACAACACCCGTCGGCGCGTTTCGCGCACCGCCAGCGGTAGCATCATGCGGGTCGTCGCTGCGTTCGTGTTTGTCGCACGCCGCGGTGACGTCGACTTCAAGCGGCGCGCACCGAGTCCAGGAACTTGCCGACCTCGAGCTTGAGGCGGCTCGAATCGCTCAACAGAGTCTGCGTCCTCTCAGACTTTGGGGCGCGACCAAGCGGCATGGCGCGAACAAAAAGGCTACTCCAGCGCCTCGCCCAGCACCCGGATGCGGAACACCGGCTCCCTGGCTTCATCGAGCAATTCCATCTGCCATTCCCCGTCAGGCTTGAGGCTGCGAGCGATGCCGCCGACAAGGTTGGCACAAACGGCGGTCATCTCGCCCCACGCGGCTTCGCGCGTGTCGAACTCGTACGGCAGATCGGAGGCGCCGGAATATGGCCCGTGGCTGATCCGGAAAAAATACGTCGCCATTCATGAACCCATGGGTTGGGCCCCGTCCCCGCGCGAAACTGGACCGGCAATGCTACCAAGGCATGAAAGGAACGGCCCGTATGACTACGGCCGCCCGGTCTGTCGAATCACTCGGTCGAGCGGCGAAGCTCCGGCGCGGCCTCGACCTTCGCAGGCTCGGACTTCACCGGCTCGATCTTGGCGCTCTCGACGCGCGGCGTTTCCACCCGGGACGTCGCCTCAGCATGGGACTCCGCGACCGAGCCGGTCGCCTCGGCGTGATGCGAACGCGGGCGCGCCACGGCGCGGGCCATCAGCATCTGGGTGCCGCCCTGGTGGTGGAAGTCGCAGTAAGCGAAGCTCATGCCGGAGACAGAGCCGCGGAAGCTCGCTTCGTCGGTCTTGTCCAGGTTGAAGCAGGGCTCGAACGGCAGGCCGCGCAGCGAAGCGCAAACGGCCTGTCCGCGAATTTGCAGCGTGTTGCCGGGAAGGCGGACATGCCTGATCGGACCGGAGCCGGAGAACTGCACCGCGCCGGCTGCGCCCATGTCGTCGAGGACGCGTCCGGCACCGCGGGTGCCGTCGACGCAGGTGAACGTGAACACCTTGCCGGCGACGAACTTGCGTGCCTCCTCGGCGGTCATCATCCCAGCAAGCGCAGGAGCGATCATGGCGCCGGCGGTAACGGTGCCCAACAGAAAACGCGCAAGCATGCTGCAACTCCAAACTAACCCAAGCGCGGGCAAAGTCTGCCTTCTTTACCCGCCACTTACCATACTAACCGTGGCAACATTGGAGCAGCTTGGTTGGTAAAGTCTGAAGATCCTCAGACAATTTTTACCACGATGCGGCCGCGGACCTGGCCGGCAAGGATTTGCGCACCCATGCCAACGACCTGATCGAGGCCAATTTCATGTGTAATTTCAGATAGTTTTGTCCGATCCAAGTCCCGCGCCAGCCGTTCCCAGGCGAGCTTTCGCAACGGCAGCGGGCACATCACGGAATCGATGCCCAGAAGGCACACCCCCCGCAGAATAAAGGGCGCGACGGACGACGGCAGGTCCATGCCGGCAGCAAGCCCGCAGGCGGCGATCGCCCCACCATATTTGGTCATGGACAGGAGATTGGCGAGGGTGGTCGAGCCGACGCTGTCCACCCCGCCCGCCCAGCGCTCCTTTGCCAGGGGCTTTGCGGGACCGCTCAGCTCGTTGCGGTCGATCACCTCCGTAGCGCCAAGATCCTTCAGATAGGGCGCCTCCGCCAGCCGCCCGGTCGAGGCAATCACGTGGTAGCCGAGCTTGGCCAGCACGGCGGTCGCAACCGAGCCGACGCCACCGGCCGCGCCGGTGACCACCACGGGCCCGGCCTGCGGCGTCAGGCCGTGCTTCTCCAGTGCCAGCACGGCGAGCATGGCGGTGAAGCCTGCCGTGCCGATTGCCATCGCCTCGCGGGCCGAGAGGCCATCCGGCAGGCGCACCAGCCAGTCGCCCTTCACCCGCGCCCTCTCGGCATAGGCGCCAAGATGGGTCTCGCCCATGCCCCAGCCGGTGCAGACCACCTTGTCGCCGGCCTTCCAGGCGGGATGAGAGGATTGCGCGACGGTGCCGGCGAAATCGATCCCGGCGATCATGGGAAAGCGCCGGACCACCGGCGCCTTGCCGGTGACGGCGAGACCATCTTTGTAATTGAGCGTCGACCATTCGACGGCGACGATGACATCGCCATCCATCAGCTCGGCTTCATCGAACTGCGTGAGCGTGGCGGTGGTGCCCTTGTCCGCCTTGTCGATCCTGATTGCCTTGAAACTGACCACGGCGAAACTCCCTCAAACGCTGGCTCTCAGGGGTTTTATCGCATCAGGCGGGCTGCGCAACGGTGCGCGTCACCGGCTTCTCGACAATCGGCAGGTTGATCAGCGCCGAGAGCACGCCGAACATGATCGAAAGCCACCAGACCGGGGTGTAGGAACCAAAGCTCTCGAACACGATGCCGCCGAGCCAGACGCCGAGGAAGCCGCCGACCTGGTGGCTGACAAAGGCAAAGCCATAGAGTGTTGCAAACCAGCGGGTGCCAAACATCAATGCCACCAGTGCCGAGGTCGGCGGCACCGTGGAGAGCCAGGTCAGCCCCGAGATGGCGCCGAACAGGATGGCCGTAACAGGCGTGATCGGGAAGGAGATGAAGGTGACAGTCGCCAGCGCCCGCGTGAAATAGATCGCTGACAGGATGTAGCGCTTGGGCATGAAATTCTGCAGCCAGCCGACGCTCAGCGAGCCGATCATGTTGAACAGCCCGATCGCCGCGATCACCCAGCCGCCGGTCTGTGCGCTGATGCTGCGATCGGCGAGAAAAGGCGGCAGGTGCACGGTGATGAAGGCGAGCTGAAAGCCGCAGGTGAAGAAGCCGAGCACCAGCAGCACGTAGGAGCGATGGCCGAAGGCTTCCGCTAGCGCGGTCTTGAACGATTGCTGGCTCGCGCTGCCTGCCGTTGCGGGCTCGGCCGCGGGTGTTGCGATCGCAAGCGACAGCGGGATGATCAACAGCATCAGGCCGGCGAACACCATGAGAGCGGTCTGCCAGCCGAAATTGTCGATCAGCGCGACGCCAAATGGCGCGAACACGAATTGGCCGAAGGAGCCCGCAGCGGTGCCGGCGCCGAGCGCCAGTCCGCGCCGCTCAACCGGCAGCAATTTGCTGAAGGCCGACAATACGAGATTGAAAGAGCAGCCCGACAACCCAAGGCCGACCAGCACGCCAGCACCGAGATTGAGCGACAGCGGCGTCGCCGAATAGCGCATCAGCAGCAGGCCACCCGCATAGAGCAAGGCGCCCACGATCATCACACGCAACAGGCCGAAGCGGTCGGCGATGGCGCCGGCCAGGGGTTGACCGAGCCCCCAGAGTAGATTTTGCACGGCGATGGCCAAGCTGAACACGTCGCGGCCCCACGCGAACTCCTGGCCCATCGGCTTGATGAAGAAACCGACGCTCGAGCGCGGGCCGAAGGAGAGCAAGGCAATCGCGCAGCCGCAGGCGATGATGACGAGCGGTGTACGCCAACTGGAAGCGGCAACAGCCGGCCGAAGCTCGCCCACAGTTGTCGACATCGGTCATCCCCCAGTTTGTTGTTGGCGGCGTTCCGGAATGGCCGGCCACAGATTCAGACGAATTAATGCATATGCATGAAAAGCCAAGCGTCATAAGAAGGGAATTTCGTTTCGCAGGGCAGCTCTGCAAAAGGCTGAGATCGGCCACGCCGAATTGATCCATGAAACGACTGGCGCATCGCCGCGAGGCATGCTACGTTTGTTTTGCTCAATTCGAGTATAATCGATCGGGTACAAGCCGACGGGACGGCACGCTGGCCGGCCTCGTGAATGCAGTATCTAGCGAAGCAAACGGACCGGCCCCCGAGGCCGGATTTCTCAGGTCATAGATATACTCATATCGAGTATAATTGGTCTGAGCCAGAGAAGGGAGGCAGTCATGCCGATTGCTGGAATCTACGGGCCCAACGATTTTCCTGCCGCCGAACGCAATTCCCCCACTCCCATCGGCGCTGGCACGCATACCGGCACGCGTCCTCGCGCGATCGCGATGCCATCACTCGAATGGAGCGATGAAGTCGAGCGCGCCACCGCCCACCTCTATGACCGGGTGAAAGACGTCATCCCGCCGGTCGAGTGGCCGTTCATGGCGCCCTATGTGAAGGCGATCAATGAGCTGAAGGCTGCGCGCGATGCCGTCATCCTCGCGCACAACTATCAGACACCCGAGATCTTCCACTGCGTCGCCGACATCACGGGCGATTCGCTGCAGCTCGCCATCGAGGCCACCAAGGTGAAGGCCTCCACCATCATCCAGTGCGGCGTGCATTTCATGGCGGAGACCTCGAAGATCCTCAATCCGGACAAGACGGTCTTGATTCCGGACTCGCGTGCCGGCTGCTCGCTGGCCGCGAGCCTCACAGCCGCAGATGTGCGGCTCTTGCGCGACCGCTTCCCTGGCGTGCCGATGGTTGCGTATGTCAACACCTCGGCCGAGGTGAAGGCAGAAGTCGACATCTGCTGTACATCGTCAAATGCGCTGCAGGTGGTCGAAAGCCTGAACGCGCCGACGGTGATCTTCCTGCCCGATCAGTATCTGGCGCGATATGTCGCCTCGAAAACCAATGTGAAGATCATCGCCTGGAAAGGCGCTTGCGAGGTGCATGAGCGCTTCACGGGCGACGAACTGCGGGCCTATCGCGAGGCTGATCCGAGCGTGCAGATCATCGCGCATCCGGAGTGCCCGCCCGACGTGCTGGCGGAGGCCGATTTCACCGGCTCGACGGCGCACATGATCAAATGGGTCCGCGAGAGGCATCCGCGACGGCTGGTGATGATCACCGAATGCTCGATGGCCGACAACGTCCGTGCAGAGTTGCCCGACGTCGAGATGGTGCAGCCCTGCAATCTGTGCCCGCACATGAAGCGGATCACGCTCGCGAACATTCTGGAAAGCCTGCTCCACCTGCGCGAGGAGGTCGTGGTCGACCCGATCATTGCCGAGAGGGCCCGGCGATCGGTCGAGCGCATGATCAATCTGAAGAATTAGCGCCGTCCCAGCGCAAGCCAGGACGACGGCGGAGGAACAACATGAACAGCTCGATCCACCAATTCACAAGCACAGACGATGTCGTCATCATCGGCGGCGGGCTCGCCGGACTGTTCTGCGCGTTGAAACTCGCGCCACGACCGGTGACGGTGATCTCGGCGGCGCCGCTGGGTCAAGGCGCGTCATCGGCCTGGGCGCAGGGCGGCATCGCCGCGGCGCTCTCCGCGAGCGACAGCGCGGAATCGCATGCGGCGGACACCGTTGCCGCGGGTGCTGGCCTGGTCGACGAGGATGTCGCTCTGGCACTGGCACGCGAAGCACCGGAGCGCATCGAGGACCTGCTTCGCTATGGCGTCCCCTTCGACCGAGATCTCGAAGGCCGGCTCGCGCTCGGCCGCGAAGCCGCCCATTCGGAGCGACGCATCGTGCATGTGCGCGGCGACATGGCGGGACGGGCCATCATTGCGGCGCTGACGGAAGCCGTCCGCAATACGCCGTCGATCCGGCTGATCGAAGGTTTTGTTGCCGAGATGCTGTTGACGGAAGACAATGCCGTCACAGGCGTGCAATTGCACCCGCGGGATGATGCCACCGCAAGGCCCGTGACAATCGCCGCACGTGCAATTGTGCTCGCGACCGGCGGCATCGGCCATCTCTATGCCGCGACCACCAATCCGCAGGAAGCTGCAGGCCTCGGCCTTGCGATCGCAGCGCGCGCCGGGGCTGTCATCGCCGACCCGGAATTCGTACAGTTTCACCCGACCGCGATCATGATCGGTCGCGACCCGGCACCGCTTGCGACCGAAGCCTTGCGCGGCGAAGGCGCCACCCTGATCAACGGCAAGGGCGAGCGCTTCATGCTGGCGCGTCACGCCGCCGCCGAGCTTGCGCCCCGCGACATCGTCGCCCGCGGCGTGTTCGCCGAGATCGCCGCTGGCCGCGGCGCCTTTCTCGACGCGCGCGCGGCGCTGGGCTCGCGCTTTGCGGATAAATTCCCGACCGTCTATGCGAGCTGCATCGCCGGTGGGCTCGATCCGGCCACAAAGCCAATCCCGATCGCGCCCGCCGCGCATTACCACATGGGTGGCATTGCCGTGGATGCGCGCGGCCGCAGCTCGATCGAGGGCCTGTGGGCCGGTGGCGAGGTGGCTTCGACAGGCGCGCATGGCGCCAACCGCCTCGCCTCTAATTCGCTGCTGGAAGCTGCGGTCTACGCCGCGCGCATCGCGGAGGATATTGCGGGTCGCGCACTGCCCTCGCCTGCCTGCGCCTTGGCGGAGCCACTGGTGCGACACAACGCTACGATGCCAACGGGCGCGGCGAAAGCTCTTCGCAAGCTGATGTCCTCGCATGTCGGCGTGATCAGGGAGGGCGAGACTCTCGCCGATGCGGTGCGCAGCTTTGCCGCGCTTGAACGCGACAGTAGCAATATCGCGTTGCGCAACATGGCGGCGACGGCACTGCTGGTCGCAGCCAGCGCATTCAGCCGACGCGGGAGCCGCGGCGCGCATTTTCGTTCTGACCATCCAACCGAGAAGCAAGCGTTTGCCGATCGCACCATGACGACATTGGCTGAAGCGCGAGACGTTGCGGAACGGCTGAGCGATGACGCGCGCCAAACTGCGCAGCCGATGATCGCGTAAGGAGATCTCTATGACGACCGCAACCTCCCTCCTGCATCCCGATGCATTCCTGTCACCGTTTGCCATTGACGAAGCCGTCACGCGCGCGCTCGATGAGGATCTTGGCCGCGCCGGCGACATCACGTCGATCGCTACCATTCCGGAAACGACCCGGGCCCATGCCGTGATGGTCGCGCGGCAGGCCGGCGTGATCGCGGGCCTGCCGCTGGCAGTCACCGTGTTTGGAAGGCTCTGCCCTGATATCAACCTGCAGGCCCATGTGCGCGATGGGGCCGCGGTGGCCGCCGGCGTGCATCTGATGACGATTTCGGGACCTGCCCGTGCGGTGCTGACAGGCGAACGCACGGCGCTCAATTTCGTCGGCCGTCTTTCAGGCGTTGCGACATCGACATCGACTTATGTGCGCAAGACGGCCGGCACGCAGTTGCGCATCTGCTGCACCCGCAAGACCACGCCGGGCTTGCGGGCGCTGGAAAAATATGCGGTGCGCTGCGGTGGCGGTTTCAATCACCGGTTCGGGCTCGACGATGCCATCCTGATCAAGGACAATCACATCGCGGTCGCCGGCGGCATCAGGCCCGTGCTGGAGCGCGCCCGCGCCCATGCCGGTCATCTCGTCAAGATCGAAATCGAGGTCGATACATTGGCGCAGCTGCGCGAGGTGCTTGACACCGGCCTTGCCGATGCGGTGCTGCTCGACAATATGGATATCGCAACCCTGTCCGAGGCGGTGAAGATGGCGCAGGGCCGCGTGGTGCTGGAGGCCTCCGGCGGAGTCACGCCGGACTCGATCGCGGAAATCGCAGCCACTGGAGTCGACTACGTCTCCTCCGGCGCGCTGACGCACTCCGCGCCGAATTTCGACGTCGCACTGGATATCGATGCGTGAGTGTCCGCTCCGTCATCCTGAGGCGCTCGCGCCAGCGAGCCTCGAAGGATGAACGGCCCGCTGATGCCGCCGGGCCGTCTCCTTCAAGACGGCCGCTTTGCGGCCTCCTCAGGATGACGGCGAGAGACTGAGCTCTCGGCGCGAATGCCGCCGCGCGCTACCTTCTCACCGAATTCGGATTGAGCTCGGCTTCGCTCTTGGCCTCCTCCACAAGCTCGGCCGAGAGCGCGGCGGTCTGCTGCGGCGTGCCCCAGCTCGGGGCATCGCTGCCGTCGCCCCAGGCTTTCGGCCGATAGAAGGTATGTACGCCGAATTTGTACATCCGCTTCATCTCGGCCACCCAGGATGGATGCACGTAGTAAGCGTGATAGTGCGTCGACTTGCCGACCTCCGGCAGCCAGATCTGCCCGTCGAGCATCGCCTTGGCGATCTTCTTCGCCCGCTCCCACATGTCCGGCTCGCGGATATTCTCGGTATTGACCTCGCAGGCGAAGGTGAACTGGCAGACCGAGTGCCGGTACTTGCTCTGGAACACCACGCCGCACACAGTGCTCGGATAGTATCCCGAGAAGGCGCGGTTCATCACCACCTGCGCGACCGCGATCTGGCCACGCACGGCTTCGCCACGCGCTTCGAAATAGATCGCCTCAGCAAGGCATTTTTCCGCTTTGCCCCGGGATTTCGCATCGACCAGTCCGAGCCGCTCAGCCGGAGTCTTGGCCTGCTGATTGTCCGCGTTCACCTCGCCCTTCGGCGCGATGCTCTCGCCGCTTTCGGTTTCCTTGAGCGCCTCGCCAGACAGCGGCAAGGATGCCATGACCTTCATGTCGGGATCAGGCAGCGCATCGGTCGAGACGATCGAGGGCTCCTCGCCCGGCTGCCAGCGTTCGATATTCTCATTGCCACCGCCGAGCGAGGCGCTGCCAAAATAAAGACTTGCTGTCTTGACGTCGAAGCCGTCCTCCCGCGAGGGCGCCTGTGTCGCCGTGGTTGCCTTCTGCACGCCCTTGAGATCATAGAGCGGATGCGCTTCCAGCGACATGGAAACATCATATTGCGGCAAGGGCGGCGCGTTCATCGCCTCCTGCAGCTCAGGATCGAGCTTGCCGGCACCATCTGGCGCAACTGACGCGGTCTTGGCCCCCAGCACGGAGATGTTGGGCGTGTCAGGGCTTTCCAGCACCGGAATTACCGGGCCTACGGGCGCAGCGGTGTCAGGCGAGACCGTGTCGACCGATGGCGACGCGCTGGCGGCGGGCGGCGGCGCCACCGTGAGGCGATCACCCTTCAATGAGCGGTCGACCTTGGGAAAATCGGAGGCTTGGTAGCGCGGCGGCGTCTGCAGGACCGGATTGTGTGTTGTCGCGCCGCTAATGCCGGCTGCGCGCTCGAGACTTGCCAGACGATAAGTCGCGCTCTCGGGCGCAGACGTGCCGATCGGACGCGCGAAGCTGTAGGTCGCAAGCTGGATGGATGCGGCTGCCGAGAACACGCGCTTCTGCCAAAGCTCGGCGACACCAGGCTGCCGCGCCAGGAGCGAGGCGATGTCCTGGTAGCCGATCTGGGTCGGCATCAACGCGAAGATGCAAAGGCCGAAACCGAAGGACGCGAAACGCGCGCCCCTCGGCTGGTTACGCACGACTGACATCGATACGCTCACGCAACGCTTTACTCACGTCGAAAAATCGAACGCAGTACATCCGTGCAATTCGATCTTTTCCGTTAGTAGCTAATTTAGGTTGCCGGGGCGTTAATCGACGTGACGGCCGGGACACAGGCAAGCGGATGCGCGAATGCGCGTGGTTACATCGGTCGCTGTGGTAAACGCGGCCTCGCGACGAGTAGTAAATATCGCGTCAATGCGAATGGTGAAGGAACTCTGAACGGTGTGACTGCGGGCTGCGACGACGCTCAGAATTGGGCACGTCATTCCGGGGCGGTCCACAGGACCGAACCCGGAATCTCGAGATTCCGGGTTCGCCTCTTCGAGGCGCCCCGGAATGACGGTGCGCGATAGCTAGCTCACGCAGTGCTGGCCGCACCCTTGCCGATCGCGGCCTGCGCCGCCGCGAGACGCGCGATCGGCACGCGGTAGGGGGAGCAGGAGACGTAGTCGAGACCTAAGTCATGGCAGAACGCAACGGAGGCCGGGTCACCGCCATGCTCGCCGCAGATGCCGACCTTCAGGCCCGGCCGCGTCTTGCGGCCGCGCGCAACGCCGATCTTCACGAGCTCGCCGACGCCTTCGCGATCAAGCGAGATGAAGGGATCGACGTCGAAGATGCCCTTGGCGATATAGGTCGACAGGAAGCTCGCGGCGTCGTCGCGGCTGATGCCGTAGGTGGTCTGGGTGAGATCGTTGGTGCCGAAGGAGAAGAACTCCGCCGACTGCGCGATCTCGCCGGCCATCAGCGCCGCCCGCGGCAGCTCGATCATGGTGCCGACCTGGTAGGTGAGCTTGGCGTTGGTCTCCCGCATCACGGCCTGCGCGGTGGCATCGATCCGCGCCTTGATCAGGTCGAGCTCGGCCTTGGTCGCGATCAGCGGCACCATCACCTCGAGCCCGACGGCCTTGCCGGTGCGCTTCCCCGCCTCGACCGCTGCCTCGAATATGGCGCGCGCCTGCATCTCCGCGATCTCTGGGTATGCGATCGCGAGACGGCAGCCGCGGAAGCCGAGCATCGGATTGAACTCCGACAATTCGCGGACTCGATCGGCGAGCCGCCGCGGATCGGTGTTCATCGCACGCGCGACTTCCTCGATCTCCGCATGGGTGTGCGGCAGGAACTCGTGCAGCGGCGGATCCAAGAGGCGGATCGTGACCGGCAGGCCCTTCATGATCTCGAACAGCTCGACGAAGTCGGCCCGCTGCATCGGGAGCAGCTTTGCCAGCGCGGCGCGGCGCGCCTGCTCCTCTTCGGCGAGGATCATCTCGCGCACGGTGCGGATTCGAGTCTCCTCGAAGAACATGTGCTCGGTACGGCAGAGGCCAATGCCTTCGGCGCCGAACTTGATGGCGGTGCGGGCATCATCGGGCGTGTCGCCATTGACGCGCACGCCGATCTTGCGGACCTCGTCGGCCCAGCCCATCAGCGTGCCGAACTCGCCCGACAGCGCCGGCTCGATCATTGGCATGCGTCCCGCCAGCACCTGGCCGAGCGAGCCGTCGATGGTGATGACGTCGCCGGTCTTGAAGGTGCGCGAGCCCACGCTCATGGTGCCGCGGCCGTAGTCGACGCGGATGTTGCCGCAGCCGGAGACGCAGGGCTTGCCCATGCCGCGCGCGACCACCGCCGCATGCGAGGTCATGCCGCCGCGCGTGGTCAGAATGCCCTCGGCGGCGTGCATGCCGTGGATGTCCTCCGGGCTGGTCTCGATGCGGACCAGGATGACCTTGCGGCCATCGGCCTGCAGCTTGGCGGCTTCATCGGACGAGAACACGATCTCGCCGGAGGCAGCACCGGGCGAGGCCGGCAGGCCGGTTGCGATCACGTCGCGCTTGGCCGCGGGATCGATGGTCGGATGCAGCAGCTGATCGAGCGAAGCGGGATCGATGCGCGACACCGCATCCTTCTTGGTGATCAGGCCTTCATTGGCGAGCTCGACGGCGATCCGCAGCGCAGCCTTCGCAGTGCGTTTGCCGCCGCGGGTCTGCAGCATCCACAGCTTGCCGCGCTCGACCGTGAACTCCATGTCCTGCATGTCACGGTAGTGCCTCTCCAGCATGGTGTAGATGCGGGTCAGCTCCTTGAAGGCCTCCGGCATCGCCATTTCCATCGAGGGCTTGTCGGAGCCGGAATCTCTGCGCGCGTCCTCGGTGATGTCCTGCGGCGTGCGGATGCCCGCCACCACGTCCTCGCCCTGCGCGTTGATCAGGAACTCGCCATAGAGCTTGCTTTCGCCGGTCGAGGGATTGCGGGTG
This sequence comes from Bradyrhizobium sp., assembly GCA_035652015.1. Classification (GTDB taxonomy): domain Bacteria; phylum Pseudomonadota; class Alphaproteobacteria; order Rhizobiales; family Xanthobacteraceae; genus Bradyrhizobium. The sequence goes on from DASREP010000051.1 coordinate 20,707, forward strand.
AAGGCAACGCCGGTCGCCGAGGTCTCGCCCATGTTGCCGAACACCATGGCCTGCACATTGACCGCAGTACCCCACGACTCCGGAATGTCGTGCAGCTTGCGGTAGGTCACCGCGCGCGCATTCATCCAGGATGAAAACACCGCGCCGATCGCGCCCCACAGCTGGTCGTGTGGATCCTGCGGGAAGTCCTTGCCCGTCTCGCGCGCCACCGCATCCTTGTACTTCCCGACCAGGTCGACCCAGTCTTCGGCAGTGAGATCGGTGTCGAGCGTATAGCCCTGGCCATCCTTGAAAGTATCGAGGATGTCCTCGAAGTGATGATGCTCGAAGCCGAGCACCACATCGGAATACATGGTGATGAAGCGGCGGTAGCTGTCATAGGCGAAACGCCGGTCACCCGACATCTCCGCCAGCGCCTCCACGGTCTGGTCGTTGAGACCGAGATTGAGGACGGTGTCCATCATGCCCGGCATCGAGGCGCGGGCGCCCGAGCGCACCGAGACCAGCAGCGGATTTTCGGCATCGCCGAACGTCTTGCCGGTCAGCTTGCCGATATGATCGAGCGCCTTTTCGACCTGCGCTTTCAGTTCTTTCGGATAGGTCTTGTCGTGCTCGTAGAAATAGGTGCAGACCGACGTCGGGATGGTGAAGCCGGGGGGCACCGGGAGGCCGAGATTGGCCATTTCGGCAAGATTGGCGCCCTTGCCGCCCAGGAGGTCGCGCATCTCGGAGCGCCCCTCGGCCTTGCCGTCGCCGAAGGTATAGACCCACTTGCCGGGCTTGATGGCTGGTGCGGCGCTAGCCGCCTTCTTGGGGGCCGGGGCCGCAGTTTTGACCACTCCCTTCTTGGGTGCGGGTGCGGCCGCCTTTTTCGGCGGCAACGCGGGCTTTTTGGTCGCTGGCGCGATCTTCTTCACCGCCTTGCGCGCCGGCGCCGGGTTGGCCCGGGCTGGCGTGGATGGCTTTGATTTCGCAGCGATTTTTTTCGATCTCGCGAGGGCTTTGGCCATGACTTGCAACAATCCCGGATGGAGGGTCTATGATTGGTGAAAAGTTGCGCGCCTTACACCATTTTGAGCGGGCCCGCGCAAGCCAGATGCCCGCCTGCACATCCTTAGAGGTGCAGCCAGCGCAGCAGGCCGAGCCCGAGCAGGCCGACGCAGATGAGGTAGATGGCTACAATGAAGTTGAGCAGCCGCGGCATGATCAGGATCAAAATGCCTGCGATCAGAGCCACGATGGCAGGCAGGTGTGCAGCGGTGATGACCATTCAACTTTCTCCGAAGTGATGCTGAGAGCGAGTGATGTGATGCGGGGTAGTCGATTCGGCAGCCGCATCCTAGCGGCCTGCCGGGGAATAGGAGACGCCCCAAGGCGCTCTGCGGTTCCGTGAGGCGCGACGATTGCCGAAAATTGCTGCGCACGAAAGGCGATTTTCCCGGGAACGATCCGCAAGGCACAGCATTGCCGCTGGGCGTGCCGGTCACGATCCGGCATGCACGCGAATGCATCCGTTTGTCCGGACTGTCGCAGCGGCGCCCGGACAAGAAGCCCGCGCCCGGTCCCCCCGGCCGGGCCGGGCTTTTCTGCGTAGTCAATAGATCAAGCAGATTTTTGCACGACCAGGCGATGGACGGTCTTGCCGGATGATGCGCTGACGACTTCCTCGTCGAGCAGCGTGATCGCCTTGGCCAATTCGTCGCGCACGAGCTTTGCGTCGAACGCCGCGTAGAGCCGCCCATGCTTGTCGCGCACATCCGAGCCCTCGGTGACGCGCCAGCTGAGATAGAAGATGCCACCGGGTTTTGTGATGGCGAGCATGCGGCGCACGGATGGCGCGATCTGCGCGTGGTCGAGATGCATGATCACGGTCTCGCAGAGCACGTTGTCGAATGCGTCAGCTGCAATGCCGTGCAATTCCGGCAATTCGGCGCGCACAAATTTCAGCTGCGGATAGCGGCTGCGCGCCTGCGCGAGCAGGCCATCTGATGCATCGAAGCCCTCGGCCGCATAGCCGTTGGCAGTGAGCCAGGCCACCTCGCGGCCGCTGCCGCAGCCGATATCGGCGGTCGTCCCGCCCTTGATGAAGAAGCGCGTGACGACGTCATGCAGATCGGTCGGCGCCGACTGCTCGTGCCAGTCCTTCGCAAACGCCGCTGCGTCGTTGTCGTAAGCCGCGAGCGTTCCCCGATCCATGGTCAGCCTTCGATCTTGGAGAAGTCGGCCACCGCACGGGTCGCCGCGCGAATCTGGTTGAGCAGCTTCAGGCGGTTCTCGCGCACCTTTGGATCGTCGTCATTGACCTTGACCTTGTCGAAGAAGGCGTCAACCGCCGGCCGCAGCTTTGCCATCGCACTCATGGCGCCGGCGAAGTCTTCCTTCGCGACCGCTGCGCTGGCTTCGCTCTTCACCTGCTCGATCGCCTTCGCCAACGCCTTTTCTTCAGCGAGGCTGTAGAGCGAAGGATCAGGCGCTCCGTCGAAGGCACGCCTATCCTTCTTCTCCTCGATCGCGAGGATGTTGCTGGCACGCTTGGTTCCGGCAAGGAGGTTCTTTCCGTCATCAGTGTCGAGGAACGCTGCAAGCGCTTCGACACGGCGGACGATCATAAGCAGATCGTCCTGGCCCTCAAGCGCGAACACCGCATCAACAAGGTCATGCCGCGCGCCGTGCTCACGGAGTTGCACCTTTAGGCGATCGGCGAAGAACACCATTAGATCGCCGACAGCAGGTGCCAGATTTCCCAGCGACAACCCTTCTGGAGCCCCATGCTCGCGGGTCTCTCGCACAATGTTTTTTGCGTCAAGGAAGGAAGCAAATTTCGCTGATCCGATATCCATGAGCTCCGGATAAGCCAAATCGGGCCATCCACTAATTTGGCCCTTTACAACTGCCGAGTGAGCAAACAGCAATCGGAATAGCTGGAGACGAAGACTGTTATTCAAAATTATTCGCAAAGCCCCAAGGGCGGCTCTGCGCAGAGCGAACGGGTCCTTCGATCCTGTCGGCTTCTCATCAATGACCCAAAAACTAGTCAACATATCGATCTTATCGGCCAGCGCGACCGCAACACTCACTGGGTCGTCCGGGACCCGATCTGTAGGACCAAGCGGTTTGTAGTGATCCTCGCAAGTTGCAGCGACGGAGGCGTCTTCCCCTTGCGCAAGAGCGTAATACCTTCCCATTAATCCTTGCAATTCGGGAAACTCGCCTACTACTTCGGTGAGTCGATCAGATTTTGCTAGTATTGCGGCACGACGGACCTTCTCAACATCGGCGCCCACTAGTGGCGCAATCACCATCGCCAATCGCTCGATGCGTCTGATGTGCTGGCTTTCCGTACCGAGTTGCTCATGGAACACGATCGCATCGAATTTCGGCAGGCGGTCTTCCAGCCGGGTCTTCCGGTCGGTCTCGTAGAAGAACTTCGCGTCCGACAGCCGGGCGCGGATCACTTTCTCATTGCCGCCCACGATGGTCTTGCCGCCGTCGGCGGTTTCGACATTTGCCGTGAGGATGAACTTGTTGGCGAGCTTGCCGGTGTTGGGATCGTGGACGACGAAGCATTTCTGGTTGTTGCGGATGGTGGCGCGGATCACTTCGCCCGGGATCGAGAGAAATTCCGTCTCGAACGATCCCATCAGCACCACGGGCCATTCGACGAGACCGGCGACCTCGTCCAGCAGCGTCGGATCTTCAATCAGCTCGAACCCCTGCGCAAACGCAAGCTGCCGCGCGTCCGTCACGATGGCGTCCTTGCGGCGCTGCGGGTCGAGCACGACCTTGGCATTCAACAGCTTTGCGTCGTAATCCTCGAAGCGGCGCACGCCAATCGCAGCAGGCGCCATGAAGCGGTGCCCGTACGTGGTCTGGCCGGCCTCGATGCCGTCGACCGAGAATGGCACCACATCAGGCTCTTCAGTCTCAAGGCCAAAGGTCGCGGTGATCGCGTGCAGCGGGCGCACCCAGTTCAGCGAGCCTGGTTTGGCCGACCGCGCGCCCCAGCGCATCGATTTCGGCCACGGGAAGGTGCGGATGATGACGGGCAGGATTTCCGCGAGCACGTCGATGGCGGGGCGGCCCGGCTTCTCGATCAGTGCGACATAGAAGTCACCCTTCTTGTCCTTCTGGATCGTCGCTTCCTCGACCGAGGCAAGACCGGTGGCTTTGAGAAAGCCCTGGATCGCCGCCTCAGGCCCGCCGACGCGCGGACCGCGGCGCTCGTCCTTCAAATCCGGCTGACGCGCAGGGATTCCGTGCACGGTGAGCGCAAGCCGCCGCGGGGTCGCAAAGGCCTTGGCACCCTCATAGACCAGGCCTTCGGCCACGAGCTTGTCGGTGACCATGCGGCGCAAATCCTCCGCCGCCTTCGCCTGCATGCGCGCGGGGATTTCCTCGGAAAACAGTTCAAGCAGAAGATCAGGCATTGAATGTCACAATTCTGGTTCAGCGGGAGCAGCGCACAACAAGCGGTGGACTCAACCGCCCGCGCTGCCCGCTTCAGTATGAATCCACGCTTCGCCGCAGGCTTTGGCGAGCTCGCGGACGCGCAGGATATAGCTCTGCCGCTCGGTCACCGAGATCACGCCGCGCGCATCGAGCAGATTGAACACATGGCTTGCCTTGATGCACTGGTCGTAGGCCGGCAGCGCCATCAGATGTTCTTTTCGATTGCTGCGCTCGCGCCAGCCGGCGGCAAGATATTTCCTGCAGGCTTCCTCCGCCATCCGGAACTGCTCGAACAGCATCGCGGTGTCGGCATATTCGAAATTGTGCCGCGAATATTCCTGCTCGGCCTGCAGGAAGACGTCGCCATAGGTGACGCGCTCGGCGCCGTCGCGGCCGTTGAAGTTGAGATCGTAGACGCGGTCGACGCCCTGCACATACATTGCGAGGCGCTCGAGCCCGTAGGTGAGCTCGCCCGCCACCGGCGAGCACTCGACGCCGGCGACCTGCTGGAAATAGGTGAACTGCGACACTTCCATGCCGTCGCACCAGCATTCCCAGCCCAGGCCCCAGGCGCCCAGCGTCGGGCTCTCCCAATCGTCCTCGACAAAGCGGATGTCGTGCAGCGAGGAATCGATGCCGATCGCGGCCAGCGACTTCAGGTAGAGCTCCTGAAGGTTCGGCGGCGACGGCTTCATGATCACCTGGAACTGGTAGTAATGCTGCATGCGATTGGGGTTCTCGCCATAGCGGCCGTCCTTCGGCCGCCGCGAGGGCTGCACATAGGCCGCATTCCAAGGCTTTGGCCCCAGCGCGCGCAGGGTGGTGGCGGGATGGAAGGTGCCCGCGCCCATTTCCATGTCGTAGGGTTGCAGAATCACGCAGCCCTGCTCGGCCCAGAAGGTCTGGAGCGCCAGGATGAAGGCCTGGAACGAGCGGTCCGGGCGCATATGCGGGGGCAGTGATTCCATGGTCAAAGCAGGTCTCGTGGGGGGTGAAAACGCGCGGGACCGTATCGGCGGAGCCGTTTGGAATCAAGGAAGCTGGGGCATTCACGCCGTCATTCCGAGCCCAACCGTCACCCTGAAGGCGCCGTCGCGCAGTGGAGGTCGAAGGACGACGGCCCGGCTCTCGCAGCGGGGCCGTTCATCCTTCGAGGCGCGCAAGCGCGCACCTCAGGATGACGGTTCACCCTCCGTACGCAGCCAGAACGGCGGATTTCGCCGAACTTTTGAGCTAACCCGGCCGGTAGGTGCCGGTCACCGGGTCGCGCCGCAAAGTCTGGATTTCGCCCGCGCGTGCGGCTTCGGCGACCCGCGACAGACGCACCTCCTCCAGCTCCTGGTTGATCCGCAGAGCCGTCTTGTAGGCCCAGCGCACCATCGCTAGTCCACCCAGCACGCCCGCGAATGCGATGAACGGCGGCATCGGTCCGATCCTCAACGAAAAATCAATTCCGCCCCCAATTCCCATTGTCGCGCAGCAGGTGCCCCGCCGCAATGTCCTCTTTCCGGACAAAATGGCGCGGTCCCGCCGTGTCCCCTTGTTTCAAAAGCCGAATTTGGCCCAGATCGCCCGCCTCTCCAGCGCCGAAATCAAATCATCGGGAAGTCCGGCAAGCCCGTCCAGCGCCAGGGCGCCCGCCCCCGGTGCCCGGCGGCCGAGCAGGCCCGCCAGCATGCCGCTAGAGGGGGCGATCACGGGGGTCACCACCTTGTCGCCATAGCGGGCGCGCAGCGTCGAGCGGAGGTCACCGATACCGTCGGCAAGGCCCAGCGCCACCGAGCGGTCGCCCGCCCAATATTCGCCGGTGAACAGCTCCTCGTCCGGCCCCTTCAGGCGGGCGCCGCGGCTGTTCTTCACCAGTGCAATGAAGATCGCATGGATATCGCGCTGGATCGCCTTCAGCCGTGCGACATCGTCGGGGTTCTCGGGCAGGAACGGATCGAGCGTCGCCTTGCGTTCACCGGCGGTATAAAGCCTGCGCTCCACGCCGATCTTCCTGATCGCGTCCTGGAAGCCGAAGGAGCCGCCGACCACGCCGATCGAGCCGAGAATGGATGATGGGTCGCAGAAGATCTCGTCGCCCGCACAGGCGATCATGTAGCCGCCGGACGCTGCGACGTCCTCGACAAAGACGAGGACCGGCAGCTTCTTCTCTTCGGCCAGCTGGCGGATGCGCAGGTAGATCTGGCGCGACTGCACCGGCGAGCCGCCGGGCGAGTTGATCAGAAGCGCGACCGCCTTGGCATTCCCGACCGAGAAGGCGCGCTCGAGAATCCGTGCAAGCCCCGAGAGCGTCATGCCGGGCCGCAGCGGCGTCACCGCGCCGATCACACCTGCCAGCCGCACGACGGGGACCACGGCACTTCCCGGACGCAGGCGCGCGGGCAACCATTCCCGCCCGCGGTCGATCAATGCCTGCCATCTGCCACGAACACTCAATCCTTCGGCCATTCTGTTACCTCAAATTAACGCTTTCTTATCGCGCCACTGTCATTGATCTGATGGAACGCCGTTTGCGTCTCTGTGGTTGATCTTCCGTGGTTGGCTTTCCTTGGTTGCTCGGCGCAATGACGCGGCGGAGAGAGGGACATGAAGATATATCTGCTGATGCTCCTGATCGGTACCCTTCTCACTCTGATCCGCTTCACAGCGACGCCTGAGCGGAAATCGGAACCGGCCCAGCAATAGGGGGCAGACCGCTTCACGGTATTGCCAACGGCAGTACCTTTCTTCCCGCCAAAATCTCCGCAACCTCCTGGTCAGGCGACGCCGACGTGCCGTTGAGCATCAGCGCCGGCAGAATTTGCGTCGGTGCCCTGCCTCCTTTCAACGCGCGGACCAAGATCCGGATCGCGGGCTTGTTTGCATCGCCATGGACGGGCAAGACGGCGAGGCTCCCAAAACCGTGATCGAGCGCGGCGAGCGCCTCATAGAGCCCATCGGCGCGCCAGATCAAGGTAAGAACGCCGCCGGATTTGAGAGTGCGGCGCGCGGCCGCAATCCATTGCGTAAGCGTCGCCGGCTGCGCGACATGCGCCGAGGCACGCGCCAGATCCGGCGAGGCACGGTGGCGCGCGGCATCGTTGAAGGGTGGATTCATCAGCACGAGATCGGCGCTGTCGGGTGGCAGGCCGGCGGCGACGAATGCCTGCGCCGACGCAGCAACGTCGAGGACGCAGATCTGAGCCGGGATTCCGTTGGCGCTCGCATTGTCGCGGGCGAGCGCGGCGAGCGCAGGGTCGATCTCGACCAAAGCGAGCTCGATGCCACCGACGCGCTTTGCTACTGCAAGCCCCGCAGCGCCGACGCCTGCGCCGAACTCGACCACACGCTCGCCCGCCCGCGCGCGGCAGCTGGCGGCGAGCAGCACAGCGTCATGGCCGGCGCGATGTCCCGTCTTCGGCTGCCGCAGCTTCAACTGGCCGCCGAGAAAGGCGTCTTCCGTGTGTTCCAAAATGACGTCACTCATCCGGCCGCAATTCGTGGGACAGGCCGGCGTCGGTGAGAAGCTGGCGCGCGGCGCGGTTGTCCTCGTCATGGACCAGGATCCGGCGCGGCAGGATGCCGAGCGAGCCTTCGATCACGCTCATGTTCTGGTCCAGCACCATATGATGGATATTGGCGCCGTCGAGCAAGGCGCCGATCGCCGAGACCAGCACGATATCATTGGTCCGAACCAGTTCCCGCAAAACGCCTCTCCGTCCTCGATAGGATATATCTTTATCTTTTGTCAGGCTGCGCGACAGTGACGCAGGTTTGTCAAGGTCAGACCGCCCTTGCCGCCTGCCATCGCAGTTCCTATGGTGGTTCCGACCATAGCAAAACTGGAGACCCGCGTGGCGGTAATTGTGCCTTTCGAGAGCCCTTCGGGCGCGTCCATCGATGCCCTGATCGAGCTCGTTGCCGCCGACATGGAGCGCGTCAACGCCGCCATCCTGTCGCGGACCGGTTCGGAAGTGACGATGATCCCCGAGGTCGCCAACCATCTGATCTCCTCAGGCGGAAAACGGCTGCGCCCGATGTTGACGCTCGCCATGGCGCAGCTCTCCGGCTATGCGGGCGACGGCCACATCAAGCTCGCGGCCGCAGTCGAGTTCATGCACACGGCAACGCTCCTGCATGACGACGTGGTCGATGAAAGCGAGCTCCGCCGCGGCAAGCTGTCGGCGCGGATGCTGTGGGGCAATGAGGCGAGCGTCTTGGTCGGCGACTTCCTGCTCGGCCAGGCCTTCCGCATGATGGTCGAAGTCGGTTCGCTGCGCGCGCTCGACATCCTCTCGGCCGCTGCCGCGACCATTGCCGAAGGCGAGGTGATGCAGCTTGCCGCCGCCAAGAACACCGCGACCACCGAGGACGAATATCTCGCGGTGATCCGCGGCAAGACCGCCGAGTTGTTCGCCGCGGCTTGCGAGGTTGGCCCTGTGATTGCCAACCGCCCGAAGGCGGAGCAGACCGCCTGCCGCTCGGTCGGCATGAATCTCGGCATCGCCTTCCAGCTTGTCGACGACGTGCTCGACTATGGCGGCAAGTCCGCAAAACTCGGCAAGAATATCGGCGACGATTTCCGGGAGGGCAAGATCACGCTCCCGGTGGTACTCGCCTTCCGCCGTGGCAACGCCGCCGAGCGCGCCTTCTGGATCAAGGCGCTGGAGCGCGGCGAGATCGGCGATGCGGATCTCGAGCACGCCATCGGCTTGATGAGCAAACACCGCGCGCTGGAAGACACCATGAATCGCGCGCAGCACTACGGCGCCATGGCCGTCGACGCGCTGGCACTGTTCCCCTCATCGCCGATGAAGACGGCACTGGAGCAGGTGGTGGCGTTCTGTTTGGCACGATCGTATTAGGGGCGCAATCAGCTCGCTCCGTCATCCCGGCGAAAGCCGGGATCCATACCGCGGAATCTTTCTGCGGCGCTCAGTGGCCCACGATCTTCGCAACAATTAAGGCCGGGGATTATGGGTCCCGGCGTTCGCCGGGATGACGGCGAGTGTGTGACTGTCGCTCGCCCAGTTCGCGGCCCACGGTTCCCGATCGCTCCTCATCACGATTTCGGAACTCTTTTTGCACTCAGCCATTCGACCGATGCGGTTCTTCGGACAGGGGACGACCCAAGGACCGGTCCAGCGAGATCGGGCCGCAACCCGAGAGGAGCGATCGATGAAGTTGAACTCGGCACAAGTGCAGCAGACCCTGAATCAGATGGATGCCCAGGTTGTTCCCGAGACCCATCCGGCGCTGATGCAGCTGACCGATGTGTTTGGCGAACACACTTTCTTTCTCGACGAGAGCGGTCTCAAGGTGCTGGAGCCCTGCGACGTTCCGCAGATGGGCAGCCAATCTGGTGAGGTGGTGAGTCTTGCCGATTGGTCGGATGCGACGCTTACCAGTCTGTCACCACATCCGCCGGTCGCGACCGGCACGATCATCGCGCTGCGCGAGGTGAAACACTGATTGGTGCCGCGGGCGGGGAACGCCTCCGCCTTGCCTGCCTGCGCTCTTTCTCAGTCGTCCTGGCGAAAGCGAGGACGACTGGCGCTAAGACAGCCCAGCGCGACTAAAGCGCGATGATATTAGGATGAATCGTCATCGCGCTTTAGCTCTCTGATTGAGCATGATCTTTTCGGAAAACCGCTTCACACTTTTCCGGATCATGCTCTAGCTCAGCTCTCCCGCATGCACCCACCAGGTGGGGCGCGCTGCGGCGATGCTTTTCGCGGCGGCCTCTGCATCGGCGGCAGAGGCAAACAGCGCAAAGCAGGTTGCGCCCGATCCGCTCATGCGGGCGAGTTCGACGCCTCGGGCTTGGCCGAGCGCGTGCAGGACATCGCCGATCACAGGCTGGATGCGCTTGGCGGGCGCCTCGAGATCGTTGCCGACCGCGGACAGCGCCGCGATCCAATCGGCGACAGAGGCGCCTTCGCCCGGCCAGCTCGGCGCCTCAAGCACGTCGGTGGCACCGACTAGCAGTTCGCCGTTGCGCAACCCCAGAGCCTGGAACACGTCCTTGGTGGCGACGGGGACGTTGGGATTGACCAACACCGCCGGCAATTTCGGCAAGGGCAGCGGCAGAAGGCCCTCGCCGACGCCCGTCATGTCGCAGGCGCGCGAGGCAAGACACACCGGCACGTCGGCGCCAGTGAGCAGCGCCACTTCCGCCAGCCGCGCATCATCGAGCGACAGCTCATTGAGCCGGGCGAGCAGCCGCAGCGCGGCGGCGGCATCGGCCGAGCCGCCGCCGATGCCTGCGGCCACGGGGAGCATCTTCTCAAGCGTAAAGGCGCCGAGTTCGAGATCGGCGACGCGCTCGGCCAAAAGCCGTGCCGCCTTCAGCACCAGATTGTCCGCGACATCGCCACAGGCATTGGCGGTCGGCCCGGTGGTGTCCAGGGCAAGTGTCGCGCCGGGGGTCAGCGTCAGGCGATCGGCGCAATCGGCAAATGCCACAACGCTTTCCAGATCGTGATAGCCGTCGACGCGACGTCCTACCACCCGCAGCGTCAGGTTGACCTTGGCCCGGCCGTAATCGACCAGCGCATGCGTCCCCGTTCTTGCCTCAGCCGTCACGACAATCAAACCCAGATGCAGATAGCCCTTGTTCCGGCCCCTGCATTCTCAGAAAAGCCGGCTCAAGGGAAGCCAAATAGCAGGGCCGGGGGTATTTTTGGCGCTTGATCGGAAGATCGAAGCGCGCCCGCAGCCTCACCGTCATCCTGAGGCGCTCGCCTCAGGATGGCGGAGCAGGCAGCATAGGCCGAAGCGGTCGCGCCATACCGGCAGGGCTCGGTGCTAGCCGCCCTTGTCGTCGTCTTTCTTCTTGTCGTCCGCGGCGGCTGCGGCCGGGGGCGCGGCTTGTTCGGTCATGCCGTTTGCGATCTTGGCCTCGATCTTGGGCAGATCGTCCGGCTCGGGCTTGAGGTCGCGGGCGTGGGCCCACTGGAATTTGGCTTCCAGCTTGCGCCCGACCTTCCAATAGGCATCGCCCAGATGGTCGTTGATGGTGGGATCCTCGGGCTTCAGGTCGACGGCGCGCTCGAGGTTCTTCACCGCTTCGTCGTAGTTGCCGAGACGGTAATAGGCCCAGCCGAGCGAGTCGACGATATAGCCGTCGTCGGGACGCTGCTCGACGGCGCGCTTGATCATCTTCATGCCTTCGTCGAGATTGACGCCCTGGTCGATCCAGGAATAGCCGAGATAGTTGAGGACATGCGGCTGGTCGGGCTGCAGCTCGAGCGCCTTCTTCATATCGGCTTCGGCCTTCGGCCACTGATGCGAGCGCTCCTCGCAGATGCCGCGATAGTAGTAGTAGAACATGTTGTTCTTGTCGGTCGCATCCGGCAGCACGTCGATGGCCTTGGAATAAGTCTCCGCGCAGTCGGCGAACTTCTTGCGGCCGCGCTCGATGTTGCCGAGCGCCATGATGGCCTCGAGATCCTTCGGATCGTCTGATATCACGCCCTTGAGAATCTTGATCGCCTCGTCGCTGCGGTCGGCACTGTCGAGATCAGTGGCGAGCTGGATCTGCGCATTGCGCTTCAACGGCGAGTTCGAGGGAACGCGTTCATAGATCTTGATCGCCATCTGCGGCTTCTTCACCGATTCATAGAGATCGGCGAGCGAGAGCAGTGCCAGCGGATGATCGGGCTTGAGGTAGAGCGCAAGCTGCAGATAGACCAGCGCGAGATCCTCGCCACCGCGGCGCGTCAGCGTGGCACCGATGCCGTAAAGCGCCTCGGCCGCACCGGCCTGCGCCGAATCAACCAGCGGCGGCAGCTTCTTGCCGGCCTTGGTGTCGCGCAGGCCCTCCTCGACCAGCGGATGGCGCGCAAGCTTCTTGTCGAAAGCCTCGTAAATGGCTTCCGCCGCCTTGTCGTCCTTGTTGCGAGAGAGCCAGCGGGCATAGGAATCGGCGACGCGCAGCATGGAGTCGTCGAGCTTGTAGGCGCGCTCGAAGCGCATGCCAGCGTCCTTCTCCTTGCCGGCGAGCTCGTCGATCATCCCGGCGTGGAGATCCTTGAACAGCGGATACCATTCCGGGCCGGTCAGCTTGTCGATGCTGGCGACCGCGCCCTTGGCATCACCCCCGCCATAGGCCGCCCAGGCCGACAGCAGCGTCGCCACGAGGTCGGTGATCGGCCCCCGGATCGACTGGTTGATGTTGAGCTGCGCCGCAGCCCACTTCTTCTGCTTCAGGTCCTGCACGCCGACCACGAGCCGCGCCACGCGGTTGGACTTGTCGACGGCGAGGATGCGGTCGGCGAGCTTGACCGCCTCTTCTATATCGCCCTCCGCGACCGAGGAGATGAAGGCGCGATCCAACAGCTCATTGTTCTTCGGGTCGGTGCGCAGCGCGGACCGGTAGAATGCCGCAGCGGAGGCCGCATCGCGCTCGACGCTGGCATGACGCGCGGCCAGATAGCTGCCCGAGGTGGTCAGGTTCTTCAGCTCATGGGAGTTCGGAAACGCCGCGGCATTGTCCGTTGGATGCTCCGGCGTCTGCGCCCAGACCGCGCCGGGCAGAAGCAGCGCGGCAATCGCGACAGCGGCAAGAGAAGAGCGGGTGCAACGGAGAGCGGGCATCAGGTTCGCCTCGGGCTGTGTCAGGAATTCTACGGGACGCGTCATAAAGGTCCGGCGACGCATCAAAACAGCCTCGGACAATGCCGCTTTTGACGCGCAACCGCAAGGATTTGGGCTGGCTATTCCGTTGGCAGAAATGCCGCCTCGGCCCCGCCTGCCTCAAAACCCTTCTACTGTGGCCTTATCGTGGCCGGCCGAGATCTGACCCTCACGCCGGCTCACGCAAATGTAATTACATGGCTTCGTAATTCGGTCCGCCACCACCTTCCGGTGGAACCCAGGTGATGTTGCCATTGGGGTCCTTCACGTCGCAGGTTTTGCAATGGACGCAGTTCTGGGCGTTGATGACAAAACGCGGGCCGGATGCCTCCTCGACCCATTCGTACACGCCGGCCGGGCAATACCGGTTGGAGGGACCGGCGAAGACATCATGTTCGCTGGTCTTCTGCAGATCCATGTCGAGAACCTTGAGATGGACCGGCTGGTCCTCCTCGTGATTGGTGTTGGACAGGAACACCGACGACAGGCGATCAAAGGTGATCTTGCCGTCGGGCTTCGGTGCGGGGATCGGCTGGTGCAGCTTGGCCGGATCGAGCATCGCGCGGTCGGGCTTGGCATGGGATTGCGTGCCGAACAGCGAGAAGCCGAGCGTGTTGCACCACATGTCGAAGCCGCCGAGCGCAACGCCGAGGATGGTGCCGAACTTCGACCACAGCGGCTTGGCGTTGCGCACCGGATAGAGGTCCTTGCCAATTGCGGAATCGCGCCAGGCGTTCTCATATTCCGCGACCTCGTCATTGGCGCGCCCCGCGACCAATGCCGCATTGACATGCTCGGCGGCGAGCATGCCCGAGCCGATCGCGTTGTGCACGCCCTTGATGCGCGGCACGTTGACGAAGCCTGCCGCGCAGCCGATCAGCGCGCCGCCGGCAAAGGTCAGCCGCGGCACCGACTGGTAGCCGCCTTCGGTGATCGCACGCGCGCCATAGGCGAGCCGCTTGCCGCCCTCAAGCAGCGGACGGATGGAAGGATGGGTCTTGAAGCGCTGGAATTCCTCGAACGGCGACAGATACGGATCGTCATAATTGAGATGCACGACAAAGCCGATCGCGAGCATGTTGTCGTCCTGATGATACAGGAACGAGCCGCCGCCGGTCTTGTTGTTCAATGGCCAGCCGAAGGAATGCTGGATCAGGCCCTTCTTGTGCTTGGCGGGATCGATCTGCCAGACCTCCTTCAGGCCGATGCCGAATTTCGGCGGCTGGCAGTTGGCATCCAGCTTGAACTTGTTGATCAGCTGCTTGGTGAGGCTGCCGCGCGCGCCTTCGGCAAACAGCGTGTATTTGCCGACGAGCTCCATGCCACGGGTGAAGGAGTCCTTGTGCGTGCCGTCCTTGGCGATGCCCATGTCGCCGGTGGCAATGCCACGCACCGCCCCCTGCTCGTCATAGAGCACTTCGACCGCGGCAAAACCTGGATAGATCTCGACGCCGAGCGCTTCCGCCTTGCGCGCGAGATAGCGGCAGAGATGGCCGAGCGAGCCGGTGAAGCAATGATGATTGTGCATGAGGGGTGGCATCGCGAAGCCCGGCAGCCGGAACGCGCTCGTGGCTGTCATCCAGTAGAAGCGGTCTTCGGTGACCTGGGTCTTGAGCAGGCAATCCGCATCGCTCCGCCATTCCGGGACCAGCCTGTCGAGATTTACGGGATCGATCACCGCGCCGGAGAGGATATGCGCGCCGACCTCGCTGCCCTTCTCCACCACGACAATATTCAGATCAGCATTGAGCTGCTTCAGCCGGATCGCCGCCGATAGCCCCGACGGGCCGGCGCCGACGATCACGACGTCAAATTCCATGGATTCGCGCGGGGGAAGGTCTTCGCTGCTCATAACTGGTCTCAGCCCGGTTGGCACATTTCCTCTGACATTGCGGTCCCTTGTTTCCGATTTTTACCGACAGGACAACCATGGAATTGCGTGCAAAGGCACCTAAACTGACCTAAATGTCCTCCCGCCCACTTAAAACCCTCGCAGCATGACGCCCGAGCCTGCCTTTTCCGTCCGAGAGCTCCTGGCCTTCTATCTGGAGGCGGGCGTTGATTGCGCGTTGGCCGATGAGCCGATCAATCGCCTGGCGGAGCCCGAGATCGCACCAAAACGCGCGGAGACGGCGCCGTCGCAGCCGACGCGGCCCGCGCCTGTTCCGCTGGTGGTTTCGCCCAGCGAAACGCCGACGGCACCGGATGCGGCAATCGCCTCCGCACGCGAAGCCGCGCGTACGGCGCCGACGCTCGCCGAGTTGCGCGCATTGATGGAGCGCTTCGACGGTTGTTCGCTCAAGGCAACCGCGACCCGGCTGGTGTTCGCCGACGGCAATCCGCAAGCTCGCATCATGTTTGTCGGCGAAGCGCCGGGGCGCGACGAGGACATCGAAGGCCTGCCGTTCGTCGGCCGCTCCGGCAAGCTGCTCGACCGCATGATCGGCGCGATCGGGCTCGATCGCACCAAGGCCTATATCGCCAACGTGATTCCGTGGCGGCCGCCCGGCAACCGCACGCCGACGCCGCAGGAGACGCAAATCTGCCTGCCCTTCATCCAGCGCCAGATCGAACTTGTTGACCCTGATGTGCTGGTGACGCTCGGCAATCCCTCGACCCAGACCTTGCTCGGCACCCGCGACGGCATCATGCGCACACGCGGCCGCTGGTTCGACTATGACACCGGAAAGCGCGTGATCCGCGCGCTGCCGACGTTTCACCCGGCCTATCTCTTGCGCTCGCCGGCCTACAAGCGGCTCGCCTGGCAGGATCTGCTCGCCATCGCGAAGGTGTTGAGGCAGGGCTGATCAGCCAAGCAACGTCATTCCGGGCCGCTCGCGACGCGAGCGAACCCGGAATCCAGAAGTTGCGGCGCGAGATTCTCAGCTGTGCAACAGCACAGCCAAGTTCGCCTCTTCGAGGCGCCCCGGAATGACCGAGCGTCACGGCCCCTTCGGCCGCACGATCGCCCAGCCGATCCGCAATGTCGGCTGCCGGCCGTTGACCAGCCGATCGAAGGAGCGCGGCACTTCAGGCACGAGGCCAGGGAAGTGCCGGGCAATCTCCGCCGGAGGGGTGCCGGCGGTATCGGAGGCGCGCCAGACCACCACACCGCCTGTTTCATTGAACTTCGCCTGGTCGATCCAGGGTGATGCCTTCGGGTTTGCATCCAGGAACAGATGCGGCCGGCCGGCTCCGAGCGCGACCAGGCTCGCGATCTCGGCATCGCCGGCTACCGCCGCAAGACGATGGTTGGTGCGCCGCTCGAAGGCATCGGTGAAGAACGCGCCGATCGCGCGCGACGGCAGCGAGGTTGCGATCTCTTTGGCGGAAGTCCAGGGCAGGAACAGTGTGCTCCCGACCACAGCAATCGCGGGCGCGACGATGATCGCCGCCCACACCGCGCGCAGCAGGCGCTGGCGCCTGAGATGAATGAGATCGCCGGCGGCGACCACGACTGCAAGGCCGGACATCGACAGCACGACGCCGGTGCCGCCGACGACATGATCGAGATTGAACAGTGCGGCGAGGAAACTGCCGGCGATCGCCGGCGCCAGTGCGAAGAAATAGACGAAATCGCGTGCCAGCGGGGGGACCGGCGGCCGATAGATGATCGGCGAATCCTCGCCCTCGCGGCTAAACCAGCCTGCATTGAGCACGACCAGAAGCAGAATGCCGGTGATCGCCAGCACGAGGGCGCCGATCAGCCACGCCCAATGGATGGCGCGCGGCTTCAGATCGGCCAGCATCGGCCAGTGCAGACTTGGCGAATCGGCGCGCAGCAGGAAGATTAAATAGGGCAGTGCCAGCACCACCACGACGAGCAGCGCAAACAATGGATCGAAGGAGCGCAGCGGCCGGCGTCCCTCCTTTGTCGCGAGCGCAAACCCCAGAGCCAGCACCAGCAGCATGATTGCAGAGGAGGTCGTGAGCAACAGCAGCCCGACATCGATCGACCACGCGAACCAGACATTGCGCCGCCTTTGCCCGATCAGCTCCCAGCTGTGCAGCAGCAGCAGCGCCCAGAGCGGCCGGGCCAGCACATCGGGTCCGAACTCCAGCGTATGGGCGCCGAATGCCGTTACCGTCATGGTCAGCAGCACGGCCAGCACCGCATGCTGGCCGCCGACCAGCGCGCGTCCGAGCAGGAACAGGATCCAGAAGGTCGCGACATCGCACAATTCGGCGAGCAGATAGACCCCGGTCATGTGATTGCCGGCGGCGCGATAGGCGAGATCGGCGAGCCAGAACGACAGCGGCGGCCCCAGCTCGCTGCCGACCTGGTATTCCCGTCCGTAAGCCAGGGCCAGCGCAAGGTTCGACGGGGGCGCGTGATAGAAAGGCAGCGTCACGAGCAGCCAGAGCGCGGCCTGCACCAGCACCACAATCCAAACCACCAGCCGCGGCCGGGCCCGGATCAGTTCGATTACCAGGGAGGTGAAACGCATGAAACGTCCGGCAGGCGAGCCGGCAGGGGATGCCGGCTCTTTCGATCTCACGTATTTTGATAAAGGGCGGAAGGCGTGGAGGCAACTGGCGGTGTGATTCGTCAGGCTTGAATGAACGAACATTGCCACGAATCACGAACTCTCACCGTCCCCCAGAGGCGCTCGCGAAAGCGAGCCTCGAAGGGCGACGGCCCAGCGGCCAGCTATGGGACCGCACAGGCTTCAAGGCTCGCTTCGCGAGCACCTTGAGGATGACGGAGCGAGACGGCTCGCGTGCCTAGAAAGTCAAGGAGGCTGCCGTCTCGTTTTCCACCTCGACCTCAACCGCTGCTTCCACCGCGAACAAATCAGGTTCGCGATGCACCGTCCAGGGCTGGTGCTTTTCGCGCGCGGCGATGACGGGTGCGAAGAAGCTGCGGTGATGTGAGGAAGGGCCGAGTCGGTCGAGCGCCGCCAGATGCTCCGGAACGCTGTAGCCCTTGTGCTGCTCGAAGCCGTAGCCCGGGCAGTCCTCGGCCAGCGCGCACATCAGCCGGTCGCGCGTGACTTTGGCGATGATGGAGGCGGCCGCAATCGAGGCCACGATGCCGTCACCGCCGATCACCGCCTCGCAGTCGCAGGCAACATCGACCCGGTCGCGGCCGTCGACGAATACGTGCTTGGGCGCCTCGGGCAACGCGCGCACGGCACGGGACAACGCCCACAGCGAGGCGCGCAGGATATTGTCGCGGTCGATTCGCGCCGGCGAGGCAAAGGCGACGGCAAACGACGCGGTGGCGCAGATCTTGTTGAACAGCTTTTCGCGCTCCTCCGCGGTCAGACGCTTGGAATCATCGAGGCCGCGCGGAATGCGATTGGGATCGAGGATCACTGCCGCAGCTACCACCGGGCCGGCCAGCGGCCCACGCCCGGCCTCGTCGCAACCCGCCACAGGCCAGATGCCGCGCTTCAAAAGCGCCCGCTCGCGGCGAAACGTCGGCGGCGCGACAGCGATGACGCCTTTCGCCGGCTTCGCCATGGATTTTGGCGCGACTTTTGGCCCGACATTGGCCTTGGTCTGTTCGGAATTGTTGGCACGCTTGTCCCGAGTCATGGCCGGGATCGTTGCGCCAGCACCGCAAGTTTCGCAACCGGGAACTCGGATTAATTCCCGTTATTCAGCCCACCTCAAAACAAGCTGAGCTGTTCGCCGCTCCGTTTCGGCCGCACAAAATGATCGGTCGTCAGCTTGGAGCGGCGCTTGTTCAAACCGAGTTTTTCGCAGGCAATCTCGAAGCGGCGGCCGATCATCCAGGCCATTGGCCCCGTCCCCTTCATCCTCGTACCCCATTGCGAGTCGTAATCCTTGCCGCCCCGCATATCGCGAATAAGGGTAAAGACATGGCGGTAGCGGTCGGGATAATTGGCCATCAGCCATTCGCGAAAGAGATCGCGCACCTCCAGCGGCAGGCGCAGCAGAACGTAGGAGGCTTCCCTAGCGCCGGCATGCGCGGCCGCATCCAGGATCCGCTCGATCTCCGAGTCGTTCAGTGCTGGGATCACGGGCGCAACCATCACCGTGGTCGGAACGCCGGCATCGGCAAGCCGCCGCAGCGCTTCCAACCGTTTTGATGGGGTCGACGCCCGCGGCTCCATGGCGCGGGCAAGCTTGGGGTCAAGGGTCGTGACCGACAGCGCGACCTTGGCGAGGTTGCGCTTGGCCATCCGCGCCAGAATGTCGGCATCGCGCGCGACCAGCGCCGATTTGGTGACGATGCCGACCGGATGGCCGGCGCGCTCCAGCACCTCCAGAATGCCGCGCATGATCTTCCGCTCCCGCTCGATCGGCTGGTAGGGATCGGTGTTGGTGCCGATCGCGATCATGCGCGGCTCATAATCCGATGCTGCGAGCTCCTTCTCCAGAAGAAGGGGTGCGTCGGGCTTGGCGAACAGCTTTGATTCGAAATCGAGCCCCGGCGACAGGCCGAGATAGGCATGGGTCGGCCGCGCGAAACAGTAGACGCAGCCATGCTCGCAGCCCCGGTAGGGATTGATCGACCGGTCGAAGCCGATGTCGGGCGAGTCGTTGCGTGTGATCACCTTGCGCGCGGTGTCGAGCGCAACCGTGGTCTTGAACGGCGGCAGGTCGTCCAGGCTCTGCCAGCCGTCGTCGAAGGCGACCCGCGCCTCGGCCTCGTAGCGGCCGCTGGCATTGGACTGGGCACCGCGGCCGCGCCGACGCGGGCCGGCGATTTCAACCGCAACTTCCGGCGCGCTGGTCATTGGTTCAGGCATGGGCGCGCCCACCGGCTCGGAGGGCACCGGGACCGGCGGGCGCTTGAGGGCATGAGAGGATGCTCGGCTCATGGAGTCACACATAGCACGTTCAGTGAACAAATCAAGAACAATGAGATTCACTATCCGTCATTCCGGGGCGATGCGTCAGCATCGAACCCGGAATCTCGAGATTCCGGGTTGGCTCCTGCGGAGCGCCCCGGAACGACGGCGCGTGTGTGAGACCATGCCCATCGATGAGGCACGCGCTTTTGACTCGGCGCAATCGTGCCCTGTCAAATTCGCGCTCTATCCTCCACGCGCAACGCGAGCGGATCGAACAGCCGACCGGAATGTTGGTGATCTTTCCGCAATGGAGGTCGGCATGCAGCTCACGACAACAGAACAACAACGAAGCGGCGCCGACGAACTGGAACTGCTCGACCGCTACTGGCGCGCGGCGAATTATCTCTCCGTCGGGCAGATCTATCTCATGGACAATCCGCTGCTGAAGCAGCCCTTAAGCCCCGCCCATATCAAACCGCGTCTCCTGGGCCATTGGGGAACCACGCCAGGGCTCAATTTCATCTATGCCCATCTGAACCGTGCGATCCGCGCCTTCGACCTCGACGTCATCTATGTCTGCGGTCCCGGCCATGGCGGTCCAGGCATGGTCGCCAACACTTATCTCGAAGGCAGCTACACTGAAATCTATCCCGACATTACGCGCGATGCCGACGGCCTGCGCAAACTGTTCCGGCAATTCTCCTTCCCCGGCGGCATTCCGAGCCATGCGGCGCCGGAGACGCCCGGTTCGATCCACGAGGGCGGCGAACTCGGCTACGCGCTGGTGCATGCCTATGGCGCGGCCTTTGACAATCCCGACCTGATCGTCGCCTGCGTCGTCGGCGATGGCGAGGCCGAGACCGGGCCGCTCGCCGCTTCCTGGCATTCCAACAAGTTCTTGAACCCGGTGCATGACGGCGCGGTGCTGCCGATCCTGCATCTCAACGGCTACAAGATCGCCAACCCCACCGTGCTCGGCCGGATGATTGACGCGGAAATCCGCGCCCTGTTCGCGGGCTATGGCCACGAGCCGATTTTCGTCGAGGGTGACGATCCGAAGGTGATGCATCACCTGATGGCCGATGCGCTGGACGTGGCGCTCGCCAGCATCCGCTCCATCCAGCAAAACGCGCGCGCGCAAACCGAGACCTTCCATCGGCCGAAATGGCCCATGATCGTGCTGCGCAGCCCGAAGGGCTGGACGGGGCCAAAGGAAGTCGACGGCCTCAAAGTCGAGGGCTTCTGGCGCGCCCATCAGGTGCCGATCGCCAATGCGCGCGACAATCCGGAGCATCTGAAGCTGCTGGAAGCCTGGATGAAGAGCTATGAGCCCGACAAGCTGTTCGATGCCAACGGCCGCCTCATGCCGGAATTGCAGGCGTTGGCGCCACAAGGCAAGCGGCGCATGGGCGCCAATCCGCATGCCAACGGCGGGCTTCTCAAGCGCGAATTGAAGCTGCCGGATTTTCGCGCCTTTGCCGTCGAGGTCCCCTGCCCCGGCGGCGTTGTCGCCGAAGCCACGCGCGAACTCGGCAAGTTCCTGCGCGATGTGCTCAAGCTGAATGCCGAGACCAGCAACTTCCGCATCATGGGGCCGGACGAGACATCATCGAACCGGCTCGATGCGGTGTTCGAGGCGACTGACCGCGTCTGGATGGAAGGCATCGAGCCCTACGACGTGCACCTCGCACATGAGGGGCGCGTGATGGAGGTGTTGAGCGAGCATCTCTGCCAGGGCTGGCTGGAGGGTTACTTGCTCACCGGCCGCCACGGTTTCTTCTCCTGCTACGAGGCGTTCATCCACATCGTGGATTCCATGTTCAACCAGCACGCCAAATGGCTAAAGGTGTCGCGTGCATTGCCATGGCGTCGCCCGATCGCCTCGCTCAATTATCTTCTGACCTCCCATGTCTGGCGCCAGGACCATAACGGCTTCAGTCATCAGGATCCCGGCTTTGTCGATCTCGTCGCCAACAAGAAAGCCGACATCGTCCGCATCTACCTGCCGCCGGATGCCAACACTCTGCTCTGGGTCGCCGATCATTGTTTGCGCACCTATGACCGCATCAACGTGATCGTCGCGGGCAAGCAGCCCTCGCCGCAATGGCTCTCGATGCGCGAGGCCATCACCCATTGCGAGGCCGGCGTCGGCATCTGGAGATGGGCGGGCACGGAAGCGGCGAACGCCGAGCCCGACGTGGTGATGGCCTGCGCCGGCGACATCCCGACGCTGGAAACACTCGCCGCCGTCGACCTGCTGCGCAAAGCGCTGCCGCAATTGAAGATCCGCGTCGTCAACGTCGTCGACCTCATGACGCTGCAGCCGAAGGACGAGCATCCGCACGGTCTGCCCGACCGCGACTTCGACAGCCTCTTCACCCGCGACAAGCCCGTGATCTTCGCCTATCACGGCTATCCCCACCTGATCCATCGCCTGACCTATAGCCGCACCAACCATTCGGGCTTCCATGTCCGCGGCTTTGCCGAGGAAGGCACCACCACCACGCCGTTCGATATGGTGGTGTTGAACCAGCTCGACCGTTTTCATCTCGCCATCGAAGCGATCGAGCGGGTGCCGGGGCTCGGTGTTGCGGCGGCGCATGTGAAACAGCAATTCCGCGACGCGCTGATCGAGCATACGCGCTATGTGCGCGAGTATGGCGAGGACATGCCGCAGATCCGCGACTGGGTCTGGCCGAATAGTGCGGGCGGCACGACACCGCGCGAAGCCGGCGATTGATATTGTCCTGTCGCGCACCTGTCGTCGTGCGAGCCAAATGACCACGATGCAATATGACAATTTCGTGAATGATCTAGCGCAACGAGGCAGCGCCCGGCTCGCGGCATACAGCAGACTGTCAATCTGTCCCGCGGTGTGCCATGAAATCGGAAATCATCAGAGAACTCGGCGAGGGCAGCATGCTGCTGCCTTCGCTGATCAGGGAAGGCCTTGCCGCCAACGACCGCATCAAGGTCCGGATGAGCGCGCTGCAGGCCGCAGCACAACGCGCCGCGCGGCCGGAGGCGCCCATCAGCGACCTCTCAGCCGAAAGCCGTGCCGCGGGCCTGGCGGCGCCAACGCTTGCTGCGCTGATCGAAGGTGCCCACACCGCGGGCGATGCCCGCTTCACTGCGCCCCATCTGGCCGAGCTGATCGGAGACATCGCCGACGACGTCGCGACCATGATCCGCTCCGTCGCCGCCGGCGAGGCGAAGGAGGGCGAAGCCGCTAGTGCCAGGCTTGCCGCGATCCGCGCCGCCGGCCTGCTCACGCCTTCCCAAGAGATTGAGACTGCGCGCGTTGCGGTTTTGACCGGCGCGCATGAAGGACGCGACAGCCTGCACCGGCTGGTCATGGATCTGCACAAGTCGCTCAATCGCCTTGCCGCCACTTGCGCCGAGGAGATCGTCGGCGGCGCACATGCGTTTGGCCTCGAGCCTGCCGATCGCGCCGCCGTCGAAGCCTTCATGCGCGGGCTGAACGCGACGCGCGGGTTGAAGTTCAATCATCCCGGCCTCGACACCATGGCCATGCGCGCAGGCAATCGGCTCCTGATCCAGAACGACATTGGCACCACTGATGCCCATGTCGTTGTCATCGCGGTCGAGAACAACACGGTCACAGTCACCTACACCGACGTGCATCTGGTGCGCGCCAAATTCTTCATCGGCCTGTTCGACAAGCATCGCGCACAGTGGAGCGGGCTCGATCGCCACGCGGCCGCCGGCCTTGGCGAGGAGAATGCTTTCTTCCTCGTCACCGGCCGCTTCGACGGCGAAAACGCGACCGCGCGCGACGATTTCCTGACTAGCATCGGCAGCTCGCTGGTGTTCCTGATCGACTGGAACAAGGCCCGCAAGCTGCTCCGCAACTACATTGCCAAGGACGACAGCATCCGCGTGCTCGACTGGGCGGCACGGCACCATATCGGCCATCGCGCCTTTCTCGAGCTCGGCGGCAACGAGCTGTTGTCCGCGGCGGTACGCAGCGCGGCCGCCACCCGCATCGGCTTTGGCGAACGCCTCGACCAGGCGCTCGGCCGAACGGCGGCAATCGATTTCCTGAAATCGACCTTGCGCAGTTCGACGGAGGGGTTAAGCGCCGGCCAGTCGGCACGTCTGGTGCGGGACCGGATCGAGGCGGAACTGGTGCGGCACCTCGATCGCGTCGATAGTGCGCTTCTGGCCGCCGTGCTGCGTCAGGTCGGCCTGGCGCAGGATCTGGTTGCCGCGATTTCGCGCCATGTCGCAGCCCTCCGTGCCGGCCGTCCGGCAGACGCCAAACATCTTGCCGCGCGCGCCGCTCATATCGAACAGAAGGCCGACCGCATCGCGCTGGAAGCGCGGAACGAGGCCGCCCGTCTCGACGCCCGCCCCGTCATCGGCGAGCTCATCGATGTTGCCGAACAGGCGATCGACGAACTTGAACAGGCCGCTTTCATCGCCTCGCTGGCGCCGTCTGCGCTGGACGCACGGCTCCTGCCGGCACTGTCCGAGCTCTGCGCTATCGCGATGGCCGCAACAGAAGCCGCGGCATCCGGGCTTGCAGCCGCAGCGCAAGTGCCCGAGGGTCGGCGCGCCGATTCCGAGGATGCACTCACCGCCGTCGGGCGCCTGATCGATGCCGAGCATGCGGCGGACACGCAGGAGCGCGCGGTCACGGCACTGGTGTTTGCCAGCGGTTTCGACGTCGCCACGTCGCTCTCCATGCTCGAGCTCGCCCGCGCCATTGAGCGATCGACCGATCGCTTCGCCGGATTCGGCCATCTCCTGCGCCAGCACATCATGGCCGATCTGTCGGCCTAACCAGGGATAGCTTCCATGCATATCGTTCGTATCGGACCGCAGACGACGGAGCATCCGTCCGCCGAGGTGATCGGCGCCAAGGCCGCCAATCTCGCCCGCATGGCGGCGCTTGGCCTTGCCGTCCCGCCGGCTTTCGTGCTGCCGGTCAGGCTATGTGCCGAGATCATCGGCAACAAGCCGCATGCCGAGCAGCACCTGCGCGACGGGCTCAAGGAAGGCATCGCGTTTCTCGAAGAGGTCACCGGAAAGCGCTTCGGGGATCACCGACGTCCGCTGCTCGTCTCGGTGCGCTCGGGCGCTGCGCGCTCGATGCCGGGCATGCTGGACACCGTCCTCAATGTCGGCTGCACATCGCTCGCCGTGCAGGGGCTGATCCGCGCCACGGGTCGGCCACGGCTGGCGTGGGACTGCCGGCGCCGCTTTCTGGAAAGCTTTGGCGAAACCGTGCTCGGCCACGATCCGGCGCTGCTTGCCGCGCGGGTCGCCGAGCTCACGGCAGGCGAAGCGGTGGCGCGCGACCGGGAGCTCGATAGCGAGGCGCTGGAGCGCTTGGCCGCCGACGAGCAGGCGCTGCTTGAAGGCGGCGACGACGGATGGCTGGAAGATGCGCATCGCCAGCTGGAGGCCGCCGCGCGCGCCGTCTATCGCTCCTGGATGAGCGAGCGTGCACAGACCTATCGCCGCCTGCAGAGGCTCGATCAGCTCAAGGGCACGGCCGTCACCGTGCAGGCCATGGTGTTCGGCAATGGCGGACTCGCGTCAGGCGCCGGCGTTGCATTCTCGCGCGATCCCTCCAGCGGCGCGCCGCATCCCGTCATCGACCTCGTGCTGGATGCCCAGGGCGAGGATGTCGTCTCGGGGCGACGCACGCCGGACACCGAGGACACCATTGCGCGGGCGCTGCCGACCTTGGCAGAAGAGTTGCGGGGCGTGCTGCAGCGCCTCGAACGCGAGTTCCTTGACATGCAGGATGTCGAGTTCACCGTCGAGGATGGCAAATTGTGGATGCTGCAGACCCGAGCCGGGAAGCGGACTCCGCGCGCGGCGCTGAATATTGCCATCGATCTCGTGCATGAGGAGCTGATCGACAAGAAGCAGGCGCTGGCGCGCATTGCCGATCTCGATCTCGGCTCCCTGGTCGAGGTCTCGCTTGCCACCGAGCAACCGCCTGTGCTGACCGGCATCGCCGCATCCGGCGGTATTGCGGTGGGCCGTGCCGCCTTCGATACACCAAGCGCCGAGCGCCTGGCAGCCACCGGCGATCCGGTGATCCTGATGCGCCCTGATACATCGACAGCAGATGTCGCGGGCTTTGCGGTGGCGGCCGGCATCGTCACGGCGGTCGGCGCGCGCACGGCGCATGCGGCACTGGTGGCGCGGCAGCTGGGCCGGCCTTGCATCGTCGGCTGTGACGATCTTGCAATCGATGTCACGGCCGATCGCGCCTCGCTCGCAGGACAACCGATCGCAGCTGGCGACTGGATCACCATTGACGGGGACACCGGTCGCCTCTTCCTCGGTCGCCTTGCCACGGTCGTCACGCGCCCTGAAGCCGAGCTCGCGGAGATCGCGAGCTGGCGGGCCCACGGCAACGATCGCGGGAATGGCAACGCACAGACTGCCGTCCGAGAGGTTGTGCAGCGCTAGGACTTCCCCGCCTCCTTTGCCGCAAAAAGCCGCAAATCGCAGGGCTGCTTTGATTGTGACAAGGTGATAACAGTGCGGGCGCTTCTCGTATTGCAGGGGTGCCCGAGGCGCGATGCTGAGCGTAATCATTCCGACCGAAGGGGTCGAACAGCCCGTGGTGGCGACATTGGCCGCGCTGGTGCCGGGCGCAGCCGCCGGCGTCGTGCGCGAGGTGCTGCTTGTGGACGGCACCGACAATGGCGTGATCGAACGGGTCGCCGACGTCGCCGGCTGCCGCTTCCTGCGCTTTGCGGGATCGCGCACCGCTGCGCTTGCAGCGGGCGCCCGCGAGGCGCGCTCGGCCTGGCTGATGTTCTTGCGCGCTGGCGCCGTGCTCGATCCCGGCTGGATCGATGAGACCTCGCAATTCGTCCAGCGCGTCTCAGTGAGCGATCATCCGCGCGCCGGCATCTTCCGCTACGCCCGCTCGCCCTACGAAGAGCCGGGCTTGCGCGACGGATTGCGCTGGCTGGCACGCACGATTGCAGGACCCCGCGCCGATCAGGGCCTTCTGATCGCGCGCGAGCATTACGATCGCCTCGGCGGTTACGCCAACGACGCGCGCGCCTCTGAAACGCGGCTGCTGCGGCGGCTCGGCCGCTCCTCGCGCACGGTGCTGCGCAGCAGGATCATCATATTGTGAACTAGCCTCAGTATACTTGCCAAAGTCAATCAATTATTTGACATTGGCAAATATATCGGAGGTACGCCATGCCAATTGCCCAGACATCGCTTGCCGAGCCCGATCAGGAGATCGCAGCGGTCCGCGCCTTCAATCGCTTCTACACCCGCAAGCTCGACGTTCTCGACCAGCATATGCTCAAGACCCCGTTCTCGCTGAGCGAGGCGCGGGTGATGTTCGAGCTCGCCCATCGCGGCGATCTCTCGGCCAAGGAGATCGGGGCGGAGCTCGGGTTGGACCCCGGCTATCTCAGCCGCATCGTACAGAAATTCGACGACGACGGGCTGATCAGCCGCAAGGCGCTGCCGAGCGACCGGCGACAGTATCAGTTGAGCCTGACCGCCAAGGGCCGCGCCGCCTTCGCCAAGCTCGAGCGCACGTCCCAGGACCATGTCGGTCTGATGCTGGGCGCGCTTGGAAGCGAGGACCGCAAGCGGCTGTTGTCCGCCATGGAGGTGATCGAGCGGCTGCTCGGCGCGCCGCACACGGCCTTGCCGACGGCGATGCTGCGCGACCCGCGTCCCGGCGACATGGGCTATGTGGTCCAGAGCCATGGCGCGCTCTATGCCAGCGAATATGGCTTCGATGCCTCTTTCGAAGCGCTGGTCGCGGAGATTGCGGCCAAGTTCATCACGTCCTTCGATGCCGCGCGCGAGCGCTGCTGGATAGCCGATATCGACGGCAGGCCGGTCGGCTCGGTGTTCCTGGTGCGAGGCAGCGACGAGGTTGCCAAGCTGCGCCTGCTGTTGGTCGAGCCGAGTGCGCGGGGCCAGGGCCTCGGCCAGCGCCTGGTCGCCGAGTGTGTCTCGTTTGCCCGCGCCTGCGGCTATCGCCGGATCACGCTGTGGACGCAGAGCATCCTGATTGCCGCGCGAAAGATCTATCAGGACGCAGGCTTCGCGCTGGTCAAGGCCGAGCCGCATCGCAGCTTCGGCCAGAACCTGATCGGCGAGACCTGGGAACGCGAGCTGTGAAAGCGCCGCACCGCGAGACGTCGCTGCGCGTCACGGCGGAATTGATTGCGCTTTACAAGCGGCGCGCGAGGAGGCTCCGCAGCGAGGCATGCCGGGGCATGTGGCGGAGGGTGTGGGTGTCGCTGATCGGGCGGGCGGCTGGGTATTGCACTAATTGAAGCGGACTCTGGCCTATCGCCGTCATCCTGAAGCGCTCGCGCAGCGAGCCTCCAAGGAGACGGCCCGGATGCAACAGCGGGGCCGTTCATCCTTCGAGGCTCGCTTTCGCGAGCACCTCAGGATGACGGGTCGAGATAGGCACTCGCTGCGGCACGACTCAGGCCGAAGCCCCCTTTGCCTTCGGCCGGCGCAGGTGCTCATCCAGCCGCGGCATGATCTCGACGAAATTGCACGGGCGCGTGCGGTAATCGAGCTGTGCGGCAAGGATGCCGTCCCAGGCGTCGCGGCAGGCACCGGGCGAGCCGGGCAGGCAGAAGATGAAGGTGGCGCCCGCAACGCCGGCCGTGGCGCGGCTCTGGATGGTCGAGGTACCGATCTTGGCGTGGCTCAGCATATGGAAGGCGATGGAGAAGCCGTCCATGCGCTTCTCGAACAAAGGCTCGATCGCCTCCGGCGTGACGTCGCGTCCGGTGAAGCCGGTGCCGCCGGTCGAGATGATCACGTCGACGCCCTGATCCGCGATCCAGCGCTTCACCACGCTGCGGATCGCCTCGACATCGTCGGTGACGATCTCGCGCGCAGCGAGCCTGTGACCGGCGGCAGTGAGACGATCGACCAGCGTGCTGCCGGATTTGTCATCGGCGAGCGAACGCGTGTCGGACATCGTCAGCACCGCGATGTTGAGCGGGATGAACTGTTTTGAGTCATCGATAGAGGACATTGGCGAACCCTCAGGTCTGTCGTTCCGGGCGCGCGCAGCGCGAGCCCGAACCTCGAGATTCCGGGTTCGATGCTTCGCATCGCCCCGGAATGACCGTCAATTGCTACAGCGCCCCGTTTGCGAACGTGTTGCAGGCTTGCACGGTGCCCTGCTGATACCCGGTCATGAACCACTGCTTGCGCTGCGCCGAGGTGCCGTGGGTGAAGGAATCCGGAACCACGCGGCCGGTGGACTGGCGCTGCAGCGTGTCGTCGCCGATCGCCGAGGCCGTGGTCAGGGCCGCATCGATGTCGCCGGCTTCCAGGAAGCCCGGCCGCTTCTTCTCTTCGCGATTGGTCCACACGCCGGAGAGACAGTCGGCCTGCAGTTCCACGCGAACCTGCAACGCATTGGCTTCGGCCTTGCTGCCGGCCTGCTGCTGCATCCGCGTCACCCGCGGGATGATGCCGAGCAGGTTCTGCACGTGGTGGCCGGCCTCATGCGCGATGATATAGGCTGCGGTGAACTTGCAGGCATTGCCGGAACAGCCGTGGAACCGCGTCTCGACCTCGCGGAAGAACCCGGTGTCGAGAAAGATCTTCTGGTCCGGCGGGCAATAGAACGGGCCCATCGCCGATTGCGCCATGCCGCAGCGGCCGCCATTGGTGGCGTTGCGGAACAGCACGATCTTCGGCCCGACATAGTTCTGTCCGCTCGCCTTGAAAATTTCGCTCCAGCGATCATCGATCTCGCCGAGAATCCCTGAGATCATGCTGCCCATCTCGT
Source organism: Bradyrhizobium sp. (assembly GCA_035652015.1). Taxonomy (GTDB): domain Bacteria; phylum Pseudomonadota; class Alphaproteobacteria; order Rhizobiales; family Xanthobacteraceae; genus Bradyrhizobium. The sequence goes on from DASREP010000051.1 coordinate 50,338, forward strand.
CGGTGGGCGCGCCGGTCTTGCCCTGGCTGGTCCGGCGGTCGGTCTGGTAGGTTGGCGCCTGCTGGCCGCCGCCGGTGAGGATCTCGGCGCCGCCGATCAGGATGCGCGGGTCGATGCCGAACGCATAACCGATCAGGCCGAGCACGATGATGGTGCCGATGCCGAGCCCACCGCCGCCCATCGGCAGGCCGATGCCACCACCGCCACCGAAGCCGCCGCCGCTGTCGTCGCGCCGGTCCTCGATGTCGTCGCTGCGGCGGAAATCATCATAACGCATGGCAGCCGTCCCTCATTTCGTCGCGCGAACATCGCTCAGCTATTGCAGTTGCGTAATCGATCGCGGCGCACGTCACAAACGTAAAATTTCTATTGCGGCAATCAATAGCCTGCCCGGCAAAAATTGCCTAGTGGCGGCGATTGGACGCTGCAGCATTGCAGCGCTCGCGCGCGAGTAACCACAAAATCGAAAAGCGCGAGCGGAAACGGAAACTTGGCATCGCATCCCGCCTCAATATTTGGCGGCAAGAGGATTGCGACCCACGATCGCTGCGCATCGCGTGGTGTGAAAAACTTTCCCGGTTAAGTCGATTTTTACTTTGCGCGGTCATTGTGGCGCCAGTCGGTTGTTTAGTCCCGCGTCGCCGACAGCGTCGCCTGAGTCAGAGTTCTTGAGTCATGGTTGTGTCGCGTCGCGGGGCGTCTGCAAAGGCGCCCCGCACTAATTTCCAGGCAGACGATTCATCTCGCATCATTGTCGGCGATTGCGTCGCCGAGATGTCGAAGCTGCCGTCGGCGTCCGTCGACCTCGTGTTCGCCGATCCGCCCTACAATCTGCAGCTCAAGGGCGATCTGAAACGCCCCGACGAATCCCATGTCGACGCCGTCAACGATTCCTGGGACAAGTTCTCGTCGTTCTCCGCCTATGATGATTTCACCCGCGCCTGGCTGCTCGCCTGCCGCCGCGTGATGAAGCCGTCGGCGACGCTGTGGGTAATCGGCTCCTATCACAACATCTTCCGTGTCGGGACTATCCTGCAGGATCTCGGCTTCTGGGTGCTCAACGACATCGTCTGGCGCAAGTCCAACCCGATGCCGAACTTCCGCGGACGCCGGTTCACCAATGCGCACGAGACCATGATCTGGGCGGCGCGCGACGAGAACGCCAAGGGCTATACCTTCAACTACGAAGCGCTCAAGGCCGCCAACGAAGACGTACAGGCGCGCTCCGATTGGCTGATCCCGCTCTGCACCGGCGAAGAGCGGCTGAAGGGCAAGGACGGCAAGAAGGTGCATCCGACCCAGAAGCCGGAGAGCCTGCTCGCCCGCGTGCTGCTGTCCTCGTCCAAGCCCGGCGACCTCGTCATCGATCCGTTCAACGGCACCGGCACCACGGGTGCCGTCGCAAAGCGACTCGGCCGCCGCTATATCGGCTTCGAGCGCGACCCCGATTACGCCAAGGCCGCGCGGGAGCGCATCGCTGCAATCGAGCCGCTGCCGGACGCAACGCTTGCGCCCTTCATGACCGCGCGCGAGGCGCCACGTGTCGCCTTCTCCGAACTGATCGAGCGCGGCATGATCATGCCGGGCACAAAACTGGTCGACGCCAAGAAGCGCCATGGCGCCTTGGTGCGGGCCGATGGCGCCATCATGCTCGGTGACAAGGTCGGCTCCATCCACCGCATCGGCGCAGTGGCGCAGGGCTCGGAGGCCTGCAACGGCTGGACCTTCTGGCACATCGAGACCAAGCAGGGCTTGAAGCTGATCGATGAACTGCGCGCCGAGATCCGCAGCCAGATGGCGGCGGGCTAGAATTCAAGCGAAATCTCTCTCCAGGTCATTCCGGGGCTCGCGAAAGCGAGAACCCGGAATCTCCCTGCATCACAACCTCGAGATTCCGGGTCTCGCTCGCTGTTCGCGAGCGCCCCGGAATGACGGCGCAAGTGACAGGCGCCGTTCACAAAGTCGTCGCTTGTGCTTTTTCGAAAATTTGCGCATGGAGGGCTCACGTGCGGCAACAAAGCCGTGCCCCGAGTTTCTCGGTGAAAACAACGGGAGCCCTCCATGCTCAAATTCTATTTCAACGGCGCGCCGAACCCGAACAAGGTGGCGCTATTTCTGGAAGAGTCCGGCCTGCCTTGCGAGCTCGTGCCAGTCGATACCCGCAAGGGCGAGCAGTTCAAGCCGGAATTCCTGAAGGTCAATCCGAACGGCAAGGTGCCGGCGATCGACGACGACGGCGTGTTCGTGTTCGACAGCAACGCGATCCTGCTTTATCTCGCCGAGAAGACCGGCAAGTTTCTGCCGCCCAACACGCCCGCCAACCGCGCGCAGATGCTGTCCTGGCTGATGTTCATCGCGACCGGCCTCGGGCCCTATTCGGGACAGGCGGTGCACTTCAAGACGGCCGCGCCCAAGGACCTGGACTACGCGCTGAACCGCTATCTGTACGAGGCGCATCGTCACTACAAGATCCTCGACGATCACCTCGCCAAGCATCGCTATATGGTCGGCGAAACCTATACCATCGTCGACATGGCCTTGTGGGGCTGGGCGCGCCTCGCCCCCTTCGTGCTCGGCGAAGAAGGCGCGGCGAAATATCCCAACGTGAAGCGGCTGGTCGATGAAATCTCGGCCCGTCCCGCGGCGGCGCGCGCCATTGCGCTGAAGGACAAGTTCACCTTCAAGGCCGAGATGGATGACGAGGCGCGCAACTACATGTTCGGCCATCTCAAGACCAGGGTGGCGTGAGCGTCTGACCCGTCATTCCGGAGCGCGTCGAGGACGCGAACCCGGAAGCTCACTCCACAAGCTCTGGGTTTTCCGGGGCGCTCGCCGTTCGCGAGCGCCCCGGAGGGACGGATCAGACCGCCGCCGCCCCTCCCGGAAATTTCCCCAGCGCCCGCTCGGTCAACACTGAGTCGCAATATTCCCTGATCTCCTTGATCTTGCCGCTCTCCAGGCGAAACACCAGGCAATAGTCGTTGTCGTAGCGGAGGCCTTCCTTAGTGAGGTTGTCGCCCTTCGCTTCCACCACGACGTAATCACCATCGGCGATGAAGCGATGCGCGAGCGTGCGCGTCCGGTCGACCAGGCGCGAGCGGACGTGGCCGTGCAGGTCGTTCAGGATCGACTCCTTGCCCCTGAAGGTGCGTGACCAGGAATATTGTCCGGTCACCGTCCATATCGCGTCATCGGCCAGCGTCGCAATGAACAGCGCGCGATCGCGCGCGGCCAGGTCGGGGCTTCCCGCGGCGGCAAAAATCTCCTGCATCAATTTCTTGTTTTCCAGCGTGCCCATGGTGGCGTCTCCGTTGCTCGTGAAGGACCGTCTCCGTCTTGCGCGCTCGCCGCCTATTCTTCCAATCGATAGTTCATATGATATATATTCGTTCAATGAATTTGACTGCGCTCGATCTCAATCTGCTGGTGACGCTGGACGCGCTATTGAAGGAAGCCAGCGTCAGCCGCGCCGCGCTGCGGATCGGCCTCTCCCAGCCGGCGACGAGTCACGCGCTGCAGCGGCTGCGCGAACTGGTAGGCGATCCGCTTCTGGTGCGCAATGGTGCGCGGATGGAGCTGACGCCGCGGGCGCTTGCGCTTCGCGCTCCGCTTGCGGAGACGCTGGAGCAGGTTCGCGCGCTGTTCGTCGCCGATGCCTTCGATGCCGCCCGCAGCGAGCGGCAGTTCCGCCTGATGATGCCGGATCTCGCAGTCGAGCTGCTGATGCCGCGCCTGATGGAGAAGATCACCAAGGCCGCGCCGCATGTGCGGATCGATGTCGTGCCGTGGCGGGGGCCGGCAATCTTCCACGCCGAATTCGCCCGCACCATCGATCTCGTGATCTCGATCGGCAATGCCTTCAAGGGTTTTCACCGCCAGCTGCTCTACACCGACGCGGACGCGCTCGCGGTCCGGCGCGGCCACCCGATCGGCACAAGACTGAGCAAGCGCGAGAGCTTCCTCAATGCGCGGCACGTGGCCGTGATCATTCGCGGTCAGAACGAGGACCTGATCGACACCTGGCTGCGCGCAAAGGGCATCGAGCGACACGTTGCATTGGTTGTGCCGGGCTATATCGAGGCGCTGCATGTGACGGCGCGCACCGACCTCGTCGCCTTCGTGCCGCGCCGCCTGATCGCCGCGCTGAGCCGGCAATTGTCGCTCAAGACCGTCGCCCCGCCGCTCGATCCCGGCATCGACGAGCAGTACATGTTCTATCCGACCCGCGCGCAGATGGATCCCGGATCGATCTGGCTGCGCAGACTGATGCAGGAAACGGGACGGGAATTGGAGCGTGTGAAGAAAACGTAGGGTGGGCAAAAGGCGCGCGGGCGCCGTGCCCACCACGTCTCCGCGAAATCTCTAATGGTGGGCACGCTTCGCTTTGCCCACCCTACAAATTGCTCGGGTTATGGGTCCCGGCTTTCGCCGGGACGACCGCGAGAGGAGGCCGGTCTTGCCACTTACGCCTTCTCCTCTTCCACCACCTTGCGCACGGCGGGGCGCTCCAGCATGCGCTTGCGGTGGGCCATTACTTTCGGCAGCGCCGAGACGTCGACGCCGTCCCCCTCCAGCCAGGTGCCGATCGTGTACAGATAGGGATCGCAGATCGTGTAGGTCTCGCCCATCACCCACGGGCCCCTGATCATGTCGCGCTCGATCAGCGCAAAGTTGCTGCCCATGGTCTTGGAGACCATCCGCTTCATGTCGGCAAAGGAGGATTCCTCCGTCGCCCAGCGATAGCCGCGCAGCTTGTGGGCATGGGCGACATGGACCGTGGAGCACAGATAGCTGGTGAAGGCCTGCACCTGCGCGAGCTTGAACGCATCGTCGAACGGGGCGAGCTGGGCTCGCGGAAAGGTTTGCGCAATGAAGGCGAGGATCGCCGGCGTCTCGGTCAGCACGCCCTGCTCGGTCACCAGCGCCGGCACGCGCCCCTTCGGATTGATCGCCAGATAGTCCGGGCTGTTCTGCTGGTTGCTCCTGAAATCGAGCCGCTCGGCCTTGTAGGGGGCACCCGCCTCCTCCAGCGCGATATGCGATGCGAGCGCGCAGGTTCCGGGGGCATAATAGAATTTGTACATGGCGAGCCTCGATTGATCGAAAGCCGCAAACTAGCGAGGCACCGCCGTACCGTCCATCCCCGAACCAACGACGGGCCGCGTTTCGCAGTTGCCCACTTTGGCATCCCTGTGCCAAGACCGCGCCGAAATGGGGGATCCTATGACCGTACTTATCGCAGGCGGCGGCATCGGCGGCTTGACGCTGGCGCTCAGCCTCAACCAGATCGGCGTTCCTGCAAAGGTGTTCGAAAGCGTCGCCGAGCTGCGGCCGCTCGGCGTCGGAATCAATGTGCTGCCGCATGCGGTGCGCGAGCTGATCGAGCTCGGTCTTCTGGACAAGCTCGACCAAGCCGGCGTGCGAACCAAGGAGCTCGCCTATTTCTCCAAGCATGGCAAGCCGATCTGGAGCGAGCCGCGCGGGCTCGAGGCCGGCTACAAGTGGCCGCAATTCTCGATCCATCGCGGTGTCCTGCAGCAGATCCTGCTGGATGCAGCCATCGAACGGCTAGGCGCCGGGAACATCCTCACCAGCCATCATCTGACCGGCTGGGAGGAGACGAGCGAGGGCGTCCGCGCCAGCTTCGTTGACAAGGCGACCGGCCGCAAGGCCGGCACCTATGAGGGCGCGCTGCTGATCGCCTGCGACGGCATTCATTCCGCCGTCCGCGAAAAGCTCTACCCACAAGAGGGTCCGCCGATCTGGAACGGCCGCATTCTCTGGCGCGGCATCACCGATTCCGATGCATTCCTCTCCGGCCGCACCATGATCATGGCAGGCCATGAAATCCTGAAATTCGTCTGCTATCCCATCTCCAAACAGCCTGACGCGAATGGCAAGCACCGCATCAACTGGGTCGCGGAGCGGCACATGCCGCCGACCTATCAGTGGCGGCGCGAGGACTATAACCGCACCGCCAAGCTCGAGGAGTTCCTGCCCTGGTTCGAGAGCTGGCAGTTCGACTGGCTCGATGTGCCCGCGCTCATCAAGAACTGCCCGCACGCTTATGAATATCCGCTGGTCGACCGCGACCCGCTGGCGCGCTGGACCTTCGGCCCCGTCACGCTGCTCGGCGATGCCGCCCATCCGATGTATCCGATCGGCTCCAACGGCGCCTCGCAGGCAATCCTGGACGCGCGGGTGCTGACGCGGGAGATTCTCGCGCTCGGCGAAACCAACGCCGCACTTGCGGCCTACGAAGCTGAACGCCGGCCTGCGACCACCGATCTCGTGATGCTCAACCGCCGCAACGGGCCTGAGCAGGTGATGCAGCTCGTGGAGGAGCGCGCGCCTGACGGATACAATGTCGTCACCGACGTGCTGTCGCAGCAGGAGCTGGAAGACATCGCCGCCAACTACAAGCGTGTCGCCGGCTTCCAGGTCGACGCCCTCAACGCCAAGCCGCCGATCGTGCCACGCACCAGTGCGAGCTGATGCGATGGGCGATCAGGCGAGCGCTCGCGCTAGAGACCGAGCCCGTGCGCGATCACCTTGCGCATCACGTTTGGGAACGCCTCGTCGGCAAGCGTCGCAATCGGCACCCAGCGCATGCCGGCCGGGGCGCGCGTGCGTGAAGGCACTTCCGCGGTATAAACCACGAGTTCCAGCGGAAAATGCGTGAACACGTGGCTGACCACCCCCGTCTTGCGATGCCAGCGAGTGACACTCTTCAGCGCCGGCGCCTGGTCGCGCGCGGCTTTGTCGTCCTGGTCGGCAATCCAGTCGGAGCCCGGCACCTCGGTCATGCCGCCGAGCAGGCCTTTTTCCGGGCGCGTGCGCACCAACAACTCGTCCCTTCGCCTGACCACAAAGGCAGCGCCCCGACGCAGCGCGCCGGCTTTCTTGGCGGCCTTGCGCGGAAAGCGTTCCTGCGTGCCCTGCGCCCGCGCCGCGCAATTCTCAGTCAGCGGACACAGCGCACAGGCCGGCTTCTTCGGCGTGCAGATGGTGGCACCGAGATCCATCAGCGCCTGCGCGCTGTCGCCGGCCCGGCTCTCGCCAAGCAATGTCGCCGCCAGCTCCCGGATCAAAGGCTTGGCCTGCGGCAGCGTCTCCTCGACCGCAAACATCCGCGACACCACGCGCTCGATATTGCCGTCGACCGGCATGGTGCGGCGGTCGAAGGCGATGGCCGCAATCGCGGCTGCCGTATAGGGCCCGATCCCCGGCAGCGAAAGCAGGCCCTCTTCGGTATCAGGAAACACCCCGTCATGGTCGCGCATCACCGCGACTGCACAGGCATGCAGATTGCGCGCCCGCGAGTAATAGCCGAGGCCGGCCCACAGCCGGAGCACGTCCTCAAGCGAGGCGCGCCCGAGCGAGGCGACGTCGGGCCAGCGCGCCGTAAATTTCTCGAAATAGGGCCCAACCGCCTTCACGGTCGTCTGTTGCAGCATGATCTCCGACAGCCAGACCCGATACGGATCAGGTTGCGCCCCCGGCAGCGCCCGCCACGGCAGCCGGCGGCGATGCCGGTCGTACCAGGCGAGCAGCAGCGCGGGGCGATCGGCAGGCGCCATCGTTTCGGTGCGCGATTTTCGCTTTGCAGCTTCGGCAGGACTCATGAACGAACTCTAGCGCAACTCCCTCCCCGTTGTGCCGGGGCTTGACCTGGGCATCCACGTCTTTCTTGCCCAGGTCCGACATGGACGGCCGCGCCTTCGCCGCGCCGAAGAAGCTGCGGCCGCGCAGGCAGGACAAGCCCGGCCATGACGGCGGAGACTGCGATATGGTAATAGGAGGCCATGTCCAAACCCGGCCGCGTCACTGCAAAACCGCTCTCCGTCCTCCTCAACGATGTCTTTTCCGACGCCTATGCCCGGCAGGGTTTTGCCGCGCGAGAGCTCGTCACCCGTTGGGCTGAGATTGCCGGCAACGATATCGCGGCATTCGCCGAGCCGTTGAAGATGCAGTGGCCGCGGCCGGTCGAGGGCCAGCCGCAGGAGCCGGCCACGCTGGTGCTGCGGGTCGAAGGCCCGATGGCGCTGGAGATCCAGCATCGGTCCGACGTCATCCTAGAGCGGGTCAACCGCTTCTTCGGCTGGCACGCGGTTGGGCGGATCGCGCTGCGCCAGGCGCCCTTGTCTCGCCGGAACCGTCGTCCGTCGCCCCGCCCGCCCGACCCGGCTGCAGTGAAGGAAGTCGCCGAAACGCTGTCGGCGGTCGAGGATGAGGCACTGAAGGAGGCGCTGGCGCGCCTGGGCGCCGCGATCAAGCGAAATTGACGCTTTTCGAAGGAGCTGGCGCCAAAGCCCGCCATTGCCACGCTGGCCATTTTTGGCTAGCGAACGGCGTCTCAATTGGAACCTCATTTTTGGGCGCCGATGCGCCGATCCGGGAGCTGAGCGTTGATTATCACCCGCCGCGCCTTCACCACCGCCCTGTCATTGACCGGCCTCGCTGCGCTGGCCGGCTTCTCGCCCCTGCGGCTGATCTCGGGAGCCTTCGCCCAGACCGCGACCGATGTCGCCAAGCCGCAGTCGCTGCCGGACATGGCGCTGGGCCCGGCGGACGCCAAGGTGACCATCACCGAATACGCATCGATGACCTGCCCGCATTGCGCGGCGTTCAATGAACAGGTGTTCCCGAAGATCAAGGCCGAATACATCGACACCGGCAAAGTCCGCTACGTCTTCCGCGAGTTTCCACTCGACATCAAGGCAGCCGCCGGCTCCATGCTGTCGCGTTGCATCGCCAATGGCGATCCCAACAAATATTTCGCCGTCACCGACCTGCTGTTCAAAACCCAGTCTGACTGGGTGATGAAGAACACCACCGAAGCCCTGACCCGAATCGGCAAGCAGGCGGGACTTAGCCAGCAGCAGGTGGATGATTGCCTAAAGGACCAGGCGCTGCTCGACAAGATCGCCGCCGACCAGAAATACGCCAGCGACGTGTTGAAGGTCGATTCGACGCCGACCTTCTTCATCAATGGCGAGAAGATCAAGGGCGAAGCCTCGATCGAGGAGTTTGAGAAGAGGATCAACCCGCTTCTCAAGAGCTGATTCCTCCACAGGATTTGGCCGCAATCATAAGTCTCGCAAAAGCCTTGGGAAAAGCGTCCAAGGCCGGTTGCCGAAAAAGCCCGGCGCAGCCATTGTCGCCGCCTTGACGGCACTTAAGCTGGTGTATCTGTCCCATCCGGAGTGCCATCTATGGTATTGTCCGGCAAGGAAGATTCGCGCCCTGCCAACAGAGAATGCGAGATTTATGAAACTCACGCGTCTTCGTCTCCACGGATTCAAGTCGTTCGTTGAACCCACTGACTTTGTGATCGAACCCGGCCTTACCGGGGTGGTCGGTCCGAACGGCTGCGGCAAATCCAACCTGGTCGAGGCGCTGCGCTGGGCGATGGGCGAGACCTCGCACAAATCGCTGCGTGCCGCCGACATGGACGCGGTGATCTTCGCCGGTTCCGGCAACCGCCCGGCGCGCAACCACGCCGAAGTGGTGATGACGATCGACAACACCGAGCGCACCGCGCCGGCCGCCATCAACGACAGCCAGCTCCTGGAAATCTCCCGCCGCATCGAGCGCGAGGCCGGCTCGGTCTACCGCATCAACGGCCGCGACGTGCGCGCCCGCGACGTGCAGCTGTTGTTCGCGGATGCCGCGACCGGCGCCCGTTCGCCGGCCCTCGTCCACCAGGGGAAGATCGGCGAGATCATCCAGGCCAAGCCCGAGCAGCGCCGCCGCGTGCTGGAGGACGCCGCCGGCGTCGCCGGTCTGCACGCCCGCCGCCACGAGGCGGAGCTGCGGCTGAAGGCGGCCGAGACCAACCTGACCCGCGTCGAGGACGTGATCGGGCAGCTGTCCGGCCAAATGGACGGATTGAAGAAGCAGGCGCGCCAGGCGATCCGCTACCGCGAGGTCGCCGCCAAGGTGCGCAAGGCCGAGGCGACGCTCTATCATCTGCGCTGGATGCAGGCGCATGCCGAGGTCAATGACGCCGCGCACCACCATGAACTCACGGTGCGCGATATGGCCGAGCGCACCCGCGAGCAGGCGGAGGCCGCGCGCATCCAGGCCATCCGCGCTGCCGAGCTGCCCGCCCTGCGCGACGCCGAAGCGCGCGCCGCCGCCACCCTGCAGCGGCTGACCAATACGCGCGACATGCTCGATCGCGAGGAAGAGCGCGCCAAGGAGCGCGTCGGCGAGCTCGACCGAAGGCTCAACCAGTTCGCTGCCGATATCGCCCGTGAGCGGCAACAGACCTCCGATGCAGACGTTGCGCTGCAGCGGCTCGAGACCGAGGACGCCGAGCTCAAGGAAGAGATCAGGTCGCGCGTCGAACGCCGCAGCGGCGTTGACGAGCGCGTGGCTGAGGCCGAGGCAACCTTGGCCGGCTCGGAGCGCATGTTCGCCGAGCTGACCACGGCACTCGCTGACCTCACCGCCAAGCGCAACCAGCTCGAGGCGAGCGTGCGCAGCCACCGCGACCGTCTGGCACGGCTCGACCAGGAGATCGCCAACGTCGCCCGCGAGGAGGAAAAGCTCGCGCAGGAGACCGGCGGTCTCGGCGACATCGACACCCTCGCCGCGGCCATGGAGAGCGCGCAGGACAACCGCGTCCAGGCGGAAATGACCGCGCAAGCCGCGGAACAGGCGCATGTGGCCGCGCGGCAAACGCTGGAAGCCTCCCGCGCACCGCTGTCCGAGGCCGAAAAGCGGGTGCAGCGTCTTGAGACCGAGGCGCGCACCATCGCAAAGCTGGTCACCAGCGCAACCAAGAACCTGTGGCCTCCGATCATCGACGGGATCACCGTCGAGAAGGGTTTTGAGAAGGCACTTGGCGCGGTGCTCGGCGACGACCTCGACGCCCCGGTCGACGCATCAGCTCCGATGCATTGGACGCTGGTGGGCGCAACCGGCGAGGACCCGGCGCTGCCTGAAGGAATCGAACCGCTGGCCGCTCGTGTGCAGGCCCCGCCGGAGCTCGCGCGCCGTCTGGCGCAGATCGGTGTCGTGCCGAAGGAACGCGGTGCAGAGCTGGCCTCATTGCTGAAAGTCGGGCAGCGGCTGGTGTCGACCGACGGCGACGTCTGGCGCTGGGATGGCTTTGTCGCCGCGGCCCATGCGCCAACCGGCGCGGCGCGGCGGCTCGCCGAACGTGCGCGCCTCGTCGACATCGAGAACGAGTTGGAGCAGGCCAAGGGTGATCTCGCCGCCAAGCGCCAGGCGCTGGACATGGCGGAAGCGGAGCTGCGCGCCGCGGCCTCTGCCGAAAGTGCGGCACGGGAAGCCTGGCGCGCCGCCCAGCGCGAGGCCGATGCCGCTCGCGAGCGCCATGCCGCGGCCGAGCGCGAGATCAATCGCCATGCTGCGCGCAAATCCGCGTTGACCGAGGCGCGGACGCGCCTCGAAGCCGATCTCACCGAAGCCTATGCCGCGCATCAGAACGCGACCGCGGCGCTGGAAGAGATGCCGGCGAGCGTCGACACCGAGCAGCAGCTCGCCGCCGTCCGTGGCGAGATCGAGGGCCATCGCCGGCTGGCTGCGCAAGTGCGCGCGGAAGCACAGGCGCTCGCCCGTGAGGCCGAGCTCGCCGACCGCCGCGTGCAGGCGATCCTGGCCGAACGCAACCAGTGGCAGAACCGCAAGGCCAGCGCCGGCTCCCAGGTCGAGACCATCGAAGCCCGCATCACCGAGGTGACGGCCGAGCGCGCCGAACTCGAAAACGCGCCGGCGTTCTTTGCCGAGAAGCGCAGCGCGCTGATCAGCGAGATCGAGCACGCCGAAAGCGACCGCCGCATGGCAGCCGACGCGCTCGCCACGGCGGAAGCCGCGATGGCTGAGACCGACCGGGCCGCCAAGGCTTCGCTGGAAGCGTTTTCGGCCGCGCGCGAAACAACTGCCCGCGCTGAGGAGCGGATGGAGGGCGCGCGCCGGCGCCTCGCCGATGTCGAGCGCGAGATCCACGACATGCTGGAGATCGAGCCCCAGGGCGTCGCGGCGATGGCGGAGATCGAGCCGGGCGCCGAGCTGCCGCCGCTGGCCGAAATCGAGGAAAATCTGGAAAAGCTGCGCCGCGACCGCGAGCGGCTCGGTGCGGTGAACCTGCGCGCCGAGGAAGAGCTGCGCGAGGTCGAGACCCAGCACACAACGCTCGCCACCGAGCGCGACGATCTGGTCGAGGCCATCAAGCGGCTGCGCCAGGGCATCCAGAGCCTCAACCGCGAAGCGCGCGAGCGCCTGCTCTCCTCCTTCGAAAGCGTGAACACGCAGTTCAAGCGCCTGTTCACCGAACTGTTCGGCGGCGGCGAGGCGGCGCTGCATCTGATCGAAAGCGAGGATCCGCTGGAGGCGGGCCTGGAAATCATCGCCAAGCCGCCCGGCAAGAAGCCGCAATCGCTGTCGCTGCTCTCGGGCGGCGAGCAGGCGCTGACGGCGCTGGCGCTGATCTTTGCGGTGTTCCTCACCAATCCCTCGCCGATCTGCGTGCTGGACGAGGTCGACGCGCCGCTTGACGACCACAACGTCGAACGCTTCTGCAACCTGCTGCATGAGATGACCGGCTCGACCGAGACGCGCTTCATCATCATCACCCACAACCCGATCACCATGGCGCGGATGAACCGCCTGTTCGGCGTCACCATGGCCGAGCGTGGCGTGTCGCAGCTGGTGTCGGTCGACCTCGAGCAGGCCGCGAAGATCCTCGACCAGAACGTGGCGTGATGACATGACCGTCATTCCGGGGCGATGCGAAGCATCGAGCCCGGAATCTCGAGATTCCGGGTTCGCGCTGCGCGCCCCCGGAATGACTCGTTGAGGCAGTCATGATCTCTCCCGCCCTTCCTCCCGCACTGAGGGCCGTGCTCGACACCAAGCTTCATGGCCTGTCGCGCAGCGACACGGCCGCGCGAGCCGCCGTGATCTCCAAGACCTACCGCGGCGGCGGAAGCTCAAGGACCATACGGACCGAGGCCGACGCGCTCGCTTATGCGCTGGCGCGCATGCCCGCGACCTATGCTGCGGTGACGGCCTGCCTGAATACGCTCAGCGAGGTGCGCCCCGATTTCGGGCCGCGGAAGCTGCTCGATATCGGCGCCGGCCCCGGCACAGCGACCCTTGCCGCAGCCGAAGCCTTTCCTTCGCTGCAGGATTTTGCCCTGCTCGACCGCAACAGCCCGTTGCGCGCGCTCGCAATCGAGCTTGCGAACGAAAACCCGCGGCTCGGTAGACTGAACTACAGCTCTGGAGAGGCGCACAGCACGCTTGCGCAAGCGGATGCTGCCGATCTCGTAACAGCAAGCTATGTGATCGGCGAGCTTGCCGAGGCTGAGCGAGACGAGCTCATCGCACTTGCATGGACCAAGACAAGGGATGCGCTTCTCATTGTCGAGCCGGGCACGCCGGCGGGCTATGCGCGGATCATCGCGGCCCGTGCGCAGCTGATCGCGAGGGGCGCCCATGTTGCCGCGCCCTGCCCGCACGATTCCTCCTGCCCGCTGACCGCGCCCGACTGGTGCCATTTCGCGCAGCGCCTCGCCCGCTCGCGCGCGCACAAGGAGATCAGGGGCGCGGAACTGCCCTTCGAGGACGAGAAGTTTTCCTATGTGATCGCGACGCGGACGCCCGTTGCAAACCGCCCGTCCCGCGTCTTGGCAGAGCCGGCAGTCGGCAAGGTCGAGGTAGCGGCGAAGCTCTGCACAGCTCTTGGCCTCACGCTGGCTAAAGTGCCGCGTCGGAACAAAGGCGCCTACGCGGCCGCGCGGCGCTGGCGCTGGGGAGACGGGGTCATGGAGGAAAGTTAACCCCTTGAAGGGGTTAACCATTGAACTCAAGGCGCCTTGCCCGCGACCAAGCCAATACCCACCTCGCGGCTGTCGCCAACGCCCGCTAGACTGTCCGCATCCCAAGTCCCTTTCAGGAGCCCTTCCATGTCGACCGGCTGGATCGTTCTCGGCATCATCGTCATTCTCGTGCTGTTTGCGCTTGGCGCCTACAACCGTTTGGTGGCACTCGGCCAACGCGTCAACCAGGCCTTTGCCGATGTCGACGTGCAGCTGAAGCAGCGGCACGATCTGATCCCGAACCTGGTCGAGACCGTGAAAGGCTATGCGGCGCACGAACGCGGCACGCTCGACGAGGTGATCAAGGCCCGCAATTCGGCCATGTCGGCGCAAGGTCCGGCGCAGGTCTCCGCGGCGGAAACCCAGCTCACCGGCGCGCTCGGCCGGCTGATCGCGCTGTCGGAAGCATATCCGGACCTCAAGGCCAACGCCAATTTCCAGCAGCTCGCCGCCGAGCTCTCCGACCTCGAGAACAAGATCGCCGCCAGCCGCCGCTTCTTCAACAATGCGGTCCAGGAATACAACACCTCGATCCAGCAGATGCCGGCCGCCCTGTTCGCCGGCATGTTCGGCTTCACCCGCAAGGATTTCTTCGATCTCGGCGCCAGCCGCACCGAAGTCGAGGCTGCGCCGAGCGTGAAGTTCTGAGACGAATGACTTTGCGCAAGCGCGCGACCTTTACTCCAGTCATTCCGGCGCGGTCCGCAGGACTGAACTATGGTGCGCAATTGCGCACCTGAGAATCTCGAGATTCCGGGCCCACCTCTTCGAGGTGCCCCGGAATGACGGCGCCTCGCGGTGCCTGACGGAGCCTGATGCATGGCCGCCTACGGTCTTTATACCCATATCGCCGCGAACAGGACCCGCTCGATGGTCCTGCTCGCGAGCCTGTTCCTGCTGGTCTATGTCATCGTCTACGCCGGCGCGCTGATCATCGAGGTGATGCACTATAGCGGCGCACCTGCGGATTATTATCTGCGTGCCGCGTTGCGCGACCTGATCGTCTCGCTGCCGTTTTCGACCGGCGCTGCAGCGCTCTGGATCGTCATTGCCTATTTCTTCCACCAGAACATCATCGACGCCGTTACCGGCGGCACCGACGTCACACGGCAGGAGCAGCCGCGGCTCTATAATCTCCTGGAAAATCTCTGCATCTCGCGCGGCATTCCGATGCCCAAGCTGAAGCTC
Source organism: Bradyrhizobium sp. (assembly GCA_035652015.1). Taxonomy (GTDB): domain Bacteria; phylum Pseudomonadota; class Alphaproteobacteria; order Rhizobiales; family Xanthobacteraceae; genus Bradyrhizobium. The sequence continues at coordinate 65,379 of DASREP010000051.1, forward strand.
GTCGACAGCGAGGCGCTCAACGCCTATGCGACGGGCCTCAATCCCAAGCAATATGCGGTTACCGTGACCACGGGCCTCCTGAACGCTCTTGACGATCAGGAGATGGAGGCGGTGCTTGGCCACGAGCTCACCCACATCAGGAACGGCGACGTGCAGATGATGGTCATTGCGGTCATCATCGCCGGCGTCGTGGGCTTCTTTGCCGAATTGCTATTCCGCATGTTCTTCAACGGCTGGGGATGGGGCTGGAGCTCCGGTGGCGGCTCGTCCTGGTCCTCGTCCGGCTCTTCATCCTCGTCCGATTCTGGCCGCAGCGACCGCAAAAGCTCGGGCGGCGGGGCCGCGATCCTGATCATCATTCTGGCTGTGGTCCTGATCGTGCTCGCTTGGGCACTGTCGCAACTGGTGCGGCTCGCATTGTCGCGCTCGCGCGAATATCTGGCCGATGCCGGATCGGTCGAATTGACCAAGAACCCGGATGCCATGATCTCGGCGCTGCGCAAGATCGAAGGCCGCGGCGAGCTGCCCGGCGCGACGTCGGCCGTCATGGAATTGTGCGTCGACAACCCGCGCGAGGGCTTTGCCGACCTGTTCGCAACCCATCCGTCAGTCGAAGCCCGGGTGCAAGCTTTGGTGAAATATGCCGGCGGCCACGATGTCGGCCCGCTCGCTCTGCCGATCCATCCGTCGCAGGACCAGGAGGGTCAGGCGGACAACGCACACAGCCTGGGCCCACAGCCGCCGCCCTTGCCCTCCGGCCCCTGGGGCGATGCGAGCAATAGCGGTGGCAACCAGGCCGGACCGGCCCCCGCCCACGGCCCTTGGGGAGATCCGGCCGGTAATTCCACGGGCAACCCCACGGGTCCCTGGGGACCACATTAGACGCCAAATATATCTTCCCTCGACAGATCAACATATTCCGTGCCAATGGCGAAAGCGGGCGCGCCATTGAATTGAATTCTCCCTTGTTTCTGCCATGTTCGCGCCCAAAGCAGATACGGGGATGGCTGGTCGACCTTACGATCGGCATGGTTTTCTTGAGGGTGGGACATGGCAAAACCGGCAGTGATTGTAGTGGGTGCAGACAAGGGCGGGGTCGGCAAGACCACGGTCTCGCGCACGGTGCTTGACTATTTCAGCGCCAACAATGTGCCGACGCGCGCATTCGATACCGAATCGCCGCGCGGGACCCTGAAGCGGTTTCACCCGGAGATCACCGAGATCGTCGACATGACCGCGACGGCCGACCAGATGAAGATCTTCGACACGCTCAACACGGTCAGCCCCTCGGTGACCGTGATCGACGTGCGCGCAGGCCTGCTCTCGCCCGCGCTCGCCTCCTTGCGCGACATCGGCTTTCTCGATGCCGCCCGGGCCGGGCAGATCACCTTTGCCGTATTCCATATACTGGGCCCCTCGATCGCCTCGCTGGACGAGATCGCGGAAACCGCCAACTTCATGACCGGCGCAAAATACTTCCTGGTGAAGAATTTCATCAACAACACCAGCTTCTTCGAGTGGGACCAGTCGACCTATAATTCCTACTTCCACCGCATCAAGGACGCGACCGAGCTGACCATCCCCAAGCTCAACGAAATGGCGTTCGAGCAGGTCGAGGTGGCCTCCGTTCCGTTCCTCAAATTTGTCGCCAATAAGGGCATGCGCGACGAGGCGGCGAACTATTCGTTCGTGCTGCGCGGCTATGTCCGGCACTGGCTCGCCAACGTCTGGAGCGAGTTCGACCGCATCAAGCTGACCGACCTCGTCGGCAGCGGCAAGGTCGGCGTGCGCGGCAGCGAAAAATAATGCTCCGGCCCTTCTGTTGGGGCTGGATCGGAGGCGAATTTCGCCTGATATAGCGGGAGATGCCTGCAACTCCGGTCTACATCATCTGCTCGCCCCGCCCGCAGGTCGGTAAGACCTTGGTCGCGCGCCTGCTGACCGAGTTCTTGCTGCTGAAGAACGGCAAGGTTGCCGCTTTCGACGTCAACCTGAAAGAGCCGTCGCTCCTGGATTTTCTGCCGAACGTCACGGAAACGGCCGAGATCGACGACACCTTCGGCAAGATGCAGCTGATGGACCGCATCATCGTCGACGACGGCATCGCCAAGGTGATTGATCTCGGCTTCCACGCCTTCGACGAATTCTTCAAGATGACCGAGCAGATCGGCTTCATGAAGGAGGCGGCGCGACGGCGTGTGGCGCCGATCATGCTGTTTGCGGCCGATACCGACCGCGTCTCGGCGCGCGAACACCAAATGCTGCAACGGCAGCTTCCGTTGTCGCGGCTTGTCGTCATCGACAATGAATATGTCGTGCGCGGCCAATTGCCAGAGGCGTACAGCTCGGGACGGGTGCTCCGCGTGACTGCGCTGCCGACGTTTCTCAAGACCTATATCGACAGGCTTGCTTTTTCGTTCACCGATTATCTGCGGCACGAGAGGGATTCATCGACCGAACTCCATCAATGGATCCGGCGCAACTATTTTGCGCTGCGTGAACTCGAACTGAGCCTCATCCTGCAGCAATCATAGATTATTCATCGTGCCAAACCTCGTTTCATGGCTCTCGCGGGACGGTCAGCACTTTCTGGTCCGTGGACTGAAGGCCCGCTTCCTCGCCCAGCGGATCGAGTTCCGCCTCATCCGCCAGCATGTAGGGCCAGCCGACACGGTCTGCGACGTCGGCGCCAACAAGGGCAGCTTTGTCTTCTGGCTGTCCCGCTGGTGCCGCAACGGCAAGGTGGTGGCATTCGAGCCGCAGCCCCAATTCGCGGAGCTGCTTGGCCGGCTGCGGCGTGCCCTCAAACTCGACAATGTGACGATTGAGCGGTCGGCCGTGTTCTCAAGTCCGGGTCAGGCCGATCTGTTCGTGCCGAAAGGTCATTCGCCCGGTGCCTCCCTGGTGAGCAAGACCGTGGGTGCCAGCGAGTTCGAGACCATCTCCGTGCCAATGGTTCGGCTCGATGATTACTTCGGTAGGGGTGAGCGAATCAGCTTCATCAAGGTGGACGTCGAAGGCGCCGAGTTCGAGGTCTTCAAGGGCGCCGAGCGCATCCTGCGCGAGCAGTCGCCGCTGATCATCTTCGAATGCGAGAACCGGCACCTCAACGGCGCGCGCGTTGAGGACGTGTTCGCGTATCTGAATGGTCTCGGCTATGCGGGCCACTTCATCGCGGGAAAGCACCTTCTCCCGGTCGCGCAGTTCAACGCCGCTGTTCATCAGAAACAGGACGGCGACTGGTTCTGGAAGGCCGAGGGCTACTGCAACAATTTCGTCTTCAGCAAGACGCCGCTGCCAGGCGCGCAACAGCAGAGCACATCCGGTTGAACTAACAACTTCGCCGCCCGAAATTGCGGACGGCGAAGCGAGTCAACTTGTCCCGAGGTCCGCTAGAATGCCGTCCAGAGATAGACGAGCAGGGTATTGTTGTCGCGGGCGTTCGTTCCCATTCCATCGAAATTGGACTTCGCGCCATTGAACTTGTTGTAGGCGATGTATTGAACGCCTACCCGGGTGTTGAACCACGGCCACAGCTTCGGTGCGTTGTTCTTGCCGAAGAACTGGTAGGCGATCTCGGCGGTGTAGCCATCGCTGTCCGGCTTGAAGGTCCTGTTGCCCGCATAGAGCAGGCTATCGGCCGATCCCCAGGTGTTGAAATAGCCGCCGGTCAAGACGATCTTGCCGTCGACGCCGTAGGTCAGGGTGCCATTGACGCGCAGCGTGTTGAGTGTGTCCGTGAGGTTGGCGGCGCCGCCGTTTGCGAAGCTCGCACCGAGACTCTGCTTCTCGTGGATATACGTGCCGCGCAGGGTGAACCAGTAGCCGTCTCCTTGATACTGATACTGGCTATCGAAGCCAATGTCCGTGAAGCGGTTCGTCCCCGGTCCCGGCGCACCATAGGGCAGACCGGTGTCGGCGATCAGGCCGAACGTTCCGACTTCCAGGATGTGCTTGCCCCATTGCTGTTCGAAGGCGGCCCTGAAATAGGGTGCGGTCGCCTGCGTCGGGGTTGTTCCTGCCGGCGCCACGCCGAGCGAATCGAGCGTGCCCGGTCGGAGCGTCTGATAGCCGCCGCCCTCGATATAGAGCTGATCGTTGATGAACGCATAGGCCGTCGCGCCGAGAACCTGCGCCGCGAAGCCCTGATCGATGCGCGTCTTGGCGCCGGGCGTGTTGGCGAGGTTCGTCTGCACGAAGGGATATCCCCATGCGGGCGTCGAATTCCAGGGATCCTGGACTGTTGGATTGTTGTTGACCGAAATGCCGAACACGACCGGCATGCCGGCGATGTTGGTCGTGTTGGCGTAGCGAACGTCGAGATTGTCCCAGGTGTACAGATGCGGCACCGGCGGGCCGAACGGCTGCGCGTTGTAGGTGCCCTGGATGAAGGCGCCGATATGGTCAGTGATGGCGCCGCCGTAAAACAGGCTCGCGCTCTGCACCGGTTCGACATTGTCGTTCGGCTTCAGGTACGGCGCAGAGCCGGCGGTGTCCATCGGCGTCGCAGTGTGCGTGTAGGTCGTGACGACCTGCACGGATATCGGGGGCGTCCATTCTCCGATGACCGGCTCTTTGCTCGGATCGGTGGCCGGCGCCTTGGTCGGAAACGGCGAGTATCCGGGCTTGCCGGTCACCGCGGCCGTTGCATAACCCAGCGTGTAACCGCCGATCTTGAAGCGCCGACCGAATGGCGTCAGCTGCGGATACTCGGTGTGGCACGCGCCGCAAGCGAGTCCAGTTTGTCGTGCGAAGCTCGGCAGTGCCGCTGCAGGATCCGGCCGAAGCATCGCCGCTGCCAGTAGCAGAACGAAACTTGCAAAGAGCAGGCGCGCGAAGAGGCGCCCGCTAGAATGGACTTCCAGCGTCATTCCGTCCCCCAATAATGTGAAGTCTGGACGTGCCGCGACGGGCGACGCGCCGTCCCATAGCGATGAACCGGGCGATCTCCCCACCGCCGGGTGCCTAGGACCGGGTTAGCCTGGTTCCAAAACCGGGCCCCTGTTAGTCGGAATGAGTCGCAACTGCGTGTTTATCCGTGATGGTTTGATGAACGGATCACCGAGCTATGCGCGCCTGCGCAGAGTCGCGCGTTTTTGACGCGTGCTTGCCAATGTCAACGTCCGAAGGGGTCGCGGCCGCCTTGCGCGGATGGCGGTTAAAGCGCTGACTCTGTTGAAGCAATTGGCGCGATGCGCCCCACAGCGGCTGCCGGATCAGCCTTGGATGCAGGCGCAATCGGCCCGGCCGCCCGCTTGAGAAATCGTGACATCGGCGCGCCGGCATGGCGGCGGGACCGCAGCAGAGTGTTTCTGTCTTCGGCTATCAATGCAATTTGCAAATGCCTCGCAATCCTGACGACCGGTTCCTTAAGGCATGATCCGGAAAAGTGTGAAGCGGCTTTCCGAAAGGATCATGCTCAATCAAAGAGCTAAAGCGCGATGACGATTCGTCCTAATCTCATCGCGCTTTAGTGCCCCTCGAAGGTCATCAGCGTGCGGACCGGCACGTCCATGGCGCGCAATTTGTCGGCACCGCCGAGATCAGGCAGGTCGATGATGAAGCAAGCCGCGACCACGTTGGCGCCGATCTGGCGCAAGAGCTTCACGGCGCCTTCCGCGGTGCCGCCGGTTGCGATGAGGTCGTCAACGAGGATGACGCGCTCGCCGGGATGCACTGCATCGGCATGCATCTCCATCTCGTCGATGCCATACTCGAGCGAGTAGGCGATGCGCACGGTGGTGTGGGGCAGCTTGCCTTTCTTTCGGATCGGCACGAACCCGGCGGAGAGCTGGTGCGCCACCGCGCCACCCAGGATGAAGCCGCGGGCCTCGATGCCGGCGACCTTGTCCATTTTCGAGCCCGCCCAGGGATGCACCAATTCGTCCACCGCACGGCGGAAGGCGCGGGCGTCGGCCAGCAGCGTGGTGATGTCGCGAAACAGGATGCCCGGCTTGGGGTAATCCGGAATGGTGCGAACGGCCGCTTTCAGATCAAGGTCAAAGGTCATGCTGGTCTCTTTCTACACCCGTCATTCCGGGGCGATGCGAAGCATCGAGCCCGGAATCTCGAGATTCCGGGTCTGGTCCTTCGAACCATCCCGGAATGACGGAAATCCAAGTTTACACCAATCCAGGCTCAATTCGCGGCCCCGCCGAGCCGAAAGGCATTTTCCACGATCCGCAGGCCGACCTCGCCGCCCAGCGACATCAGCGACTCCGGATGGAATTGCACCCCGCCGACCGGCAAGCTCTTGTGCTCGATTGCCATCGCGACCCCGTCCTCGGTACTGGCGGTCACGGTGAGCACCTCCGGCATGCTGTCGCGGGCGACATAGAGCGAGTGGTAGCGGCCGATCACAATCTCATTGGGTAGACTGCGCATCAACCGCCCGCCCCGCACCTGGACCCGCGACGGCCGGCCATGGGCCGGCTGGGCCAGCTGGCCGAGCTCGCCGCCGAAATATTCACCAATCGCCTGCACCCCGAGGCAGACCCCGAAGATCGGCAGTTTCTTGGCAATCGCGGCGTCGATCGTCGAGGAAATCTTGAAATCCTCCGGGCGGCCGGGCCCAGGCGACAGCACCAGCAGGTCCCATGTCCGCTGCTTCAGCATGTCCAGGGCATGCACGTACCGGACCACGGTGACATTCGCGCCGACTTGCCGGAAATAGTCCGCCAGCATGTGCACGAAGCTGTCGTCATGGTCGATCAGGAGCACCTGCTTGCCGCTGCCGGTCGCATCCGGCGCGGTCGACGACAACGGCTTGGGCGGATCGCCGCGCAGCGCCTGGAACAGCGCCGCGGCCTTGACCTGGCATTCGCGGTCCTCCGCGGCCGGATCTGAATCGAAAAGGCAGGTCGCGCCGACCCGCACCTCGGCGAGCCCATCCTTCATGCGGATGGTGCGGATGGTGAGCCCGGTATTGATGCTGCCATCAAAGTTGACGCAGCCGATGGCGCCGGCATACCAGCGCCGCGGCGATCGCTCGTGATCCTCCACGAACTGCATCGCCCACAATTTCGGCGCGCCAGTCACCGTCACCGCCCACGCATGGGTCAGGAAAGCATCCAGCGCATCAAAGCCCGGCCGCAGCATGCCTTCGACATGGTCGACCGTGTGGAACAGTTTTGAATAGGTCTCGATCTGCCGCCGCGCCAGCACCTTGATGGTGCCGGGGACGCAGACGCGCGCCTTGTCGTTGCGATCGACATCGGTGCACATGTTGAGCTCGAACTCGTCCTTCTCCGAGTTCAGAAGCTGCCGGATCTGCTCGGCGTCGCCGATTGCATCGGTCCCGCGCGCGATGGTGCCGGAGATCGGACAGGTCTCGACCCGGCGACCATCGGAGCGCACGAACATCTCCGGCGAAGCCGAGACCAGGAACTCGCCGTCACCGAGGTTCATGAGCGCGCCATAGGGCGACGGGTTGATGCGACAGAGCCTCTGAAACACCTCCGCGGGCGAGCGCTCGCACGGCTCGCCGAACAGCTGCCCCGGCACCGCCTCGAACAAATCGCCACGGGCAAACGCCGCGCGGGCGGTCTCGACCGTGGCCTGGTATTCGCCGGGTGCGTGATCGGCAAAGCCCTGGCGTGGCGTTTTGGCATAGACGCTTTCCGGGGTCTCGCGCGGCAGGCCGGAGGTCGATTTGCCATTCCAGGCAAAGTCATAGCTCAGCACGACGCCGCGCCCGGTGGCGCGGTCGTAAGCCAGAAGCTGGTCCGGCACGTAGAGCACGATGTCGCGCTGGTCGGCCTCGCGCTGGCGCTTCTGCACCAGGTCCTCGATCTGGAACACGAGGTCATAGGCAAAGGCGCCGAACAGGCCGAGCAGCGGATCGTCATTTGCACCGAACCCGGCGATCAGTTCGCGCACCAGGGACATCACGCTGGCACGGCGGGTGCGCTGGTCCTCTTCCACCGGCGCAGCGCCGCGGATGATGTGGCCGGACAGGCGCGCGGCCGTCCTTTCCGTGATGACCACGTTGGGATCGTGCAGATTATCGCCAAGGAAGGCGATCAGCACCTCGCCGCGCCCATTCAGCGCCGACAGCGCGAAATCGACGCCCCTGGTCTCAAGGACAAGCGGCGGGTCGGCAAAGCCAAGATCAAAGCTTTCGTAGCGGCCGGGCACCGTGGTGCCCGAGGACAGCACCACGCCGCGGCGACGGTCGAGCACCTCGATCAACGCATCGAGCCGGGTCGCGCCGCCGGAGAACTGCTCGGCCAGGCGCGTGACGGCAAGCCCGCCGCGGGTGCGATAGTCATAGCGTTCGGGCAGGGAGAAGACTGTCCTGTTCATGTGATCCTCTTACGAAACTTGCCGAGGGAACGCCACACACAGGACAGGGATCAGGCCGCCGCGCTGCGTGGCGGCCTTCGACGATCAGATTTGAGCAAATCGCACCGGCCACCTTTTAGAAGGTGGGCCACCACAGACCGGACGGGCGGGAAACGGTGCTCATGCGGGGAACACACCATGGCGGCGCGGGGACGTCAAGGGCGACGGGCGACGCCGCCCCTGGATCATGCAGGCGTGATATCTGCCGCCTAGCTCATCCGGCTTCAGGCGCCATGAACCAGATGCTTGCCGAAGTACTGGATCGCGCGGCCCCAGGCGAGTTCGGCGGCCTGGCGGTCGTGGACGGTCATGCGCTGCTCGTTGGCAAAGCCGTGCTCGGCGTCATAGCGGTAGAGCTCGATGGACTTGCCAGCGGCCTTCATGCCCTTCTCGAAGGCGTCGACGACATCAGGCGTGCACCAGTCGTCCTTGGTGGCGAAATGGCCCTGCAGTGGAATCTTGACGTCGGCGGGTTTCGCCGCCTGCTCGGGCGGAATGCCGTAGAACACGACACCGGCGGCGAGCTCCGGAATCTTGGTGGCGCCGATGACAGTCACGGCACCGCCAAGACAGAAGCCAGTGAGCCCCACCTTGGCACCGTTGCGCGACAGATATTGCGCCGCTCCGCGCACGGTCTGGGTCGTCGCGTCCATGAAATCCAGCGAATTCATCTCCTTCGCCGCCGCGTCCGTGTCGTGATAGGGCACGACGGTGCCCTTGTAGAGATCGGGCGCCAGCGCATCGAAGCCCGCGCGGGCGAAGCGGTCGCACATGCCCTTGATCTGGTCCTGCAGGCCCCACCACTCCTGGATCACCACCACGCCCGGCGCGTCGCCGCGCGCGGCGTTGGCGAGATAGCCGGATGCCTCTTTGCCGTCCGGACGCTTGAAAGTGATGATGGTACCCATGGTTCCTCCGCAGGATCTTTAAACGGGCTTGGCCCCATTTTGGCGACTCCGCAAGGCGGATGCAATTCACACTCTATCGTCCGGCAGCGTCATTCCGGAGAGCGCGCCTCGCGAGCGAGCCCGGAATCTCGAGATTCCGGGCTCGATGCATCGCATCGCCCCGGAATGACGGTGCCAAAAGCAAAAAAGCCCCCTACGGGGCTTTTCGCATCTTGTCGCCGTCATCCGCCACTTTAGTGCGCGTCGGCCCAGACCTTCTTCTTGGTGAAGTACATGAGGCCGGCAAAGATGATCAGGAAGATGAACACCTGCATGCCCAGCTTCTTGCGCTCCTCCATGTGCGGCTCAGCCGCCCACATCAGGAAGGTCGCGACGTCATGGGCATATTGCTGGACGGTCGCGGGTGAGCCGTCATCATAGGTCACCTGACCGTCCGAGAGCGGCTTCGGCATCTTGATGGCGTGGCCCGGGAAGTACTGGTTGTAATACGAGCCATCGGGAATGGTCACGCCGGCCGGCGGCTTGTCCTCGAAGCCGGTCAGGATGCCCACGATATAGTTCGGCCCCTGCTCCTGGAACTGGGTGAAGAAGTCGAAGATGAACCACGGAAAGCCGCGCTCATACGAGCGCGCCTTCGCGATCAGCGACAGGTCCGGCGGGGCTGCACCGCCATTCGCCGCACGCGCGGCCTGCTCGTTCGGGAACGGCGAGGGGAAATAGTCGGCCGGCCGGCCCGGCCGTTCGAACATCTCGCCCTGGTCGTTCGGGCCATCCTTGATCTTGTATTCGGACGCGAGCGCCTTGGTCTGCGCCTCCGAATAGCCGGGACCGCCGGGATCGCCAAGATTGCGGAACGCGATGTAGGACAGCGAATGGCAGTTCGAGCAGACTTCCTTGTAGACCTTCAGCCCGCGCTGCAGGGCGCCGCGGTCATATTTGCCGAACGGACCAGCGAACGACCATGATTGCGAAGGCGGGGTGGTCTCCTCCGCGGCGCGAGCGCTCTGCGCGCCGCCGACAAGCAATCCGCCGGCAACCATCAGCGCGATCACGGTCGAGACCATCGGCGCCGCCTTGCTGCCGGTCTTGGCGAGCACGTCGTCGGCGATGGAGTTGGGCAGCGGACGCGGCGTCTCGATACGCGAGAGCAGCGGCATCACGATCAGGAAGTAGGCGAAGTAGCAGACCGTCAGGATCCGCGCGGCGATAACATAAATGCCCTCCGGCGGCTGCGCGCCGAGATAGCCGAGCAGGATGCAGGTGATGACGAACAGCCAGAAGAACTGCTTCGCCAGCGGCCGATACTTGCAGGACCTCGTCTTGGCGGTGTCGAGCCAGGGCAGGAACACGAGCACAATGATCGCCGAGAACATCGCGATCACGCCCGCGAGCTTGTTCGGGATCGAGCGCAGGATCGCGTAGAACGGCAGGTAATACCATTCGGGCACGATATGCGCCGGCGTCACGCCCGGATTGGCCGGGATGTAGTTGTCGGCATCGCCGAGATAGTTCGGCATGTAGAAGATGAACCAGGCGAACAGGATCAGGAACACCGAGATGCCGAACGCGTCCTTGATGGTCGCGTGCGGCGTGAACGGCACGGTGTCCTTCTCGCTCTTGACGTCAACGCCGGCGGGATTGCCCTGGCCAGCGACATGCAGCGCCCAGACGTGCAGGCCGACGACGCCCGCGATCAGGAACGGCAACAGATAGTGCAGCGAGAAGAAGCGATTCAGTGTCGGATTGCCGACCGAGTAGCCGCCCCAGAGCAGCGTCACGATGCTGTCGCCGACGTAAGGGATCGCCGAGAACAGGTTGGTAATGACGGTGGCGCCCCAGAAGCTCATCTGGCCCCAGGGCAGCACATAGCCCATGAAGCCGGTCGCCATCATCAGCAGGTAGATGATGACGCCGAGGATCCACAGCACCTCGCGCGGCTCTTTGTACGACCCGTAATACAGGCCGCGGAACATGTGCACATAGACGGCGAAGAAGAACATCGAGGCGCCGGCGGCGTGCATGTTGCGAAGCAGCCAGCCGTAATTGACGTCGCGCACGATCAGTTCGACCGAGCGGAAGGCGAGATCGGCATTCGGCGTGTAGTGCATCGCCAGGATCACGCCGGTCACGATCTGCGCAACCAGCATGAACGACAGGATGGCGCCAAAGGTCCACCAGTAATTCAGGTTGCGCGGCGTCGGATAGGCCACGAAGGAGCCATAGACGAAGTTCATGATCGGCAGACGCCGCTCAATCCACTTCAAGGCCGGATGGCTGGGCTGATAGTCGGAGGGTCCGCTCATTGGTGCGATCCTGAGGAATAAGGCCATGCGACGGCGTGAGGAGCCCCGGGACGAGGTCCCGGGAGCCCGTTAGCCGATCTGAATCTTGCTGTCGGAGACGAACTGGTAGGGCGGCACCGGCAGATTCAGCGGCGCAGGCCCCTGGCGAATGCGGCCCGAAGAATCGTACTGGGATCCGTGACAGGGGCAGAAGAAGCCGTCGTAATTGCCCTCATGGGCGATCGGAATGCAGCCGAGATGGGTGCAGATGCCGATCACGACGAGCCAGTTGTCGTGGCCCTCCTTGACCCGGGCTTGATCGCTCTGCGGATCCCTGAGGCTGTCGACGGCGACGCTGCGCGCCTCCTCGATCTGCTTTTTGGTGCGGTTCATGATGTAGATCGGCTTGCCGCGCCAGAACACCTTGATGTCCTGACCCACCGCGACCGGGCTCAGATCGACCTCGATCGGTGCGCCAGCCGCAATCGTTGCCGCATCCGGGTTCATCTGGGAGACGAACGGCCAGAGCGTGGCAAGCGTCCCGACGCCTGCGGCGGCTCCAGTGGCCACAAAGAGGAAATCACGGCGTGTCGGTTGGTCCGCCGAAGACGCTGTCGTCACGTTTCCACACCCTTTCTTAGCTTCGCAGCCGGTGGAACCGCCCCGGAAACGCCCAAAAGCATGGCCGGAAAGGCTGCCGGCGCCCGCGGCCCCCGCGGCGGCAGATGGACTGCCATCTTCAGCCGGAGCGGCCGAATGGCAGTCTTGAATCGTTCTATTGGCACCCTTGCCGGAAGAGCGCAAGCCCGCTATCGGCCAACAACCGTGCAATGCACGAAATCAGCGCAAGCGCCCTGAATATTTGCGCAAATCCGTATCCGGAACGACACATGCAGATCGCGCTCTACCAGCCCGACATTCCCCCCAATACGGGGACAATCCTGCGGCTCTGCGCATGCCTGGACGTCTCGGCCCATATCATTGAACCTGCAGGCTTTGCGGTCTCAGAATACGCCTTCCGCCGGGCCGGAATGGACTATCTCGACCACGTCAACATCATGCGCCACGTGTCCTGGGATGCTTTCGAAGCGTGGCGGCGGGAGCAAGGCTACCGCGTTCTGCTCTTCACCACCAAAGGCGCCACCTCCTATCTTGATTTTCGCTATCAGTCGCAAGACATCCTGTTGCTCGGCCGGGAGACCGCGGGCGTGCCCGAAGAGGTCGCCGCGAAAGCCGATGCGCGGCTGAGGATCCCGATCAAGCCACCCCTCCGCTCGCTCAATGTGGCGATGGCGGCGGCCATGGCAGTTGGCGAGGCGCTGCGGCAAACGACAGAAGGAAAGGCTCCATGGACGCCGACATGATCGAAGCGCGCAAAGCGCGTGCCAAAGCCTGGTTCGAACAGCTCCGAGACGAGATTTGCGCCGCCTTCGAGAAGCTGGAGGACGAGGCCCCAGCCGAGCTTTATCCGGCCGCGGCCGCGCGTTTCGTTCGGACGCCCTGGCAACGCACTGACCATACCGGCGCGCCCGGCGGCGGCGGGGTGATGTCGATGATGCATGGCCGGCTGTTCGAAAAGGTGGGCGTGCACACAGTCGCGGTGCATGGCGAATTCGCGCCCGAATTTCGTGGCCAGATGCTCGGCGCTGCCGAGGACCCGCGGTTCTGGGCCTCAGGCATCTCGCTGATCGCACATATGCGCAGCCCGCACATCCCGGCCGTGCACATGAACACGCGATTCATCGTCACGACCAAGCACTGGTTCGGCGGCGGCGCCGACCTGACGCCGGTGCTCAACCGACGGCGCACGCAGGACGATCCCGATACGATCGCCTTCCATGACGCGATGCGCGCGGCCTGTGACGCACATGCGGCAATTGCGCCATATGAAAAATACAAGAAGTGGTGCGACGAGTATTTCTACCTGCCGCACCGCAAGGAACCGCGCGGGGTCGGCGGCATCTTCTACGACCACCACAATTCCGGCAATTGGGACGGGGATTTCGGCTTCACCCAAAGCGTCGGCCGCGCCTTCCTCGACATCTATCCCAAGCTGGTCCGGGCCAATTTCAACACACCCTGGAGCGAGCCGGAGCGCGAGGAGCAACTCATCCGGCGCGGCCGCTATGTCGAGTTCAACCTGCTCTACGACCGCGGCACCCTGTTTGGCCTCAAGACCGGCGGCAATATCGACTCCATCCTCTCCTCGCTGCCGCCCGAGGTGAAGTGGCCGTGAGGGAGCGTGCCGCAAGGGACATCGTCATTCCGGGGCGGTGCGACAGCACCGAACCGGGAATCTCGAGATTCTCAGGTGCGCAATTGCGCACCATAGTTCACGCTTCGCGCGCCCCGGAATGACCACCGCACAAACTCACGCCCGATCGCGGTTGAGGCGCGACACCGCCTGATCCGCAATGACCGCGAGCGCGGCCTGGTCCAGCGGAAAATCGGCGGCGAGCCAGGCATCCTCTGCGAGCGTGATGACATGGCCCAGCGCCGGGCCTTCGGCGATGCCGCGGGCGATGAAATCGGCGGCTTTGAGCGGAAATTTCGGCGCGCTCCAGCGCTGCGGCAGGCCGGCATGCTCGCGCCACGGCACCGCGTCGGCATTGCCGCCGCTGCGCGCCCAGGCCAGCAACAGCCGGTCGCGATAGGCCGCCTCGCCAAGCCGGTAGAGCCGGCGCCTGGCCAGCGCCTCGTCCATGTCGGCCAGCCGCCACCAGCGGTGGCCCATGGAATCCAGCCGCTTTGCTTCCGCATTGGACAGGCGCAAGCGCGTTGCCAGCCGCCTTGCATCCTCGGTGACCGCGACTGCGAGCGCGGCAAGACGGCGGATCGAGTCCGCGGCCAGCCCAAGGTCCCGCTCGGCGACAATTATCGCCGCGAACGGCCCGGTATAAGCGACCCCGCCCAAGATCGCCTGCAGAAAGCCGCCGTCCGCCATCGCCATGACCGCGCCAACCGCGCCGTCGGCGACCAGGAGTTTCAAGACCTCCACCCGCACCCGCTCCGCTGACAGTGAAGCAAGGCCCGCGCGCGACGAGATGCAGGCGAGATAGCCCTCGCGGTCGACCTCGCCGGCGCCGAAGGCGGCGTGAATGCGGAAGAAGCGGAGGATGCGCAAATAGTCCTCCTCGATCCGCTGTTTGGCATCGCCGATGAAGCGCACCCGTCGCTCGGCGATGTCGGCGAGCCCGCCGACATAGTCGTGCACCACGCCGTCGAGCCCGGCCGACAGCGCGTTGATGGTGAAGTCGCGCCGGTGGGCATCGCCGACCCAGTCGCGGCCGAACGCGACATTGGCCTTGCGGCCGAAGGTTTCGGTGTCCTCGCGCAGCGTCGTGACCTCGAACGGCACACCGTCGGCGACCAGCGTCACCGTGCCGTGCTCGATCCCGGTCGGCACGCTCTTGATGCCGGCAAGCTTGGCGCGGCGAACCACCTCGTTCGGCACGGCCGTGGTCGCGATGTCGATATCGCCGATGGGAACACCGAGCAGCGCGTTGCGCACGGCGCCGCCGACAACACGCGCCTCCTCGCCATCGGCATTGAGCAGTTCGAGCACGCGCGGCGCGGGCCCTGATCTCAGCCAAGGCGCATCCGACAGCCGCCTATCCGACAGCTGCGCAGCCGTCATTTCTCGACTCCGGACTTCTCAACTCCCGGAACGAGCTTGCCGTTTTCGACATGCGCGGGGATGTAGGTGGAATTCGGCGGCGAGCCGGTGAAATTCGCAAGCATGACGAGGCTTAATATGATCAACAACAACGAGGCCAGCACCAGCCTGGCAACAAGATGGATCGGCCACGACGTTTGTACCAGAAGGCCCGAGCGCGTGGCGATCAGAAACAGCGCATAGACCGCAAACGGGATGAGGAAAATTCCGGTCTCGGTCAGCGCCTGCCGGATCATGGCAGATAGATCCGCTCGTAAAGCACCCTCAATATGCCGGCCGTGGCTCCCCAAATATACCGTTCCGCAAAGGGCATGGCGTAATAGGTGCGCTCCACCCCGCGGAATTCCTTGGCATGAAGCTGATGGTTGTTCGGATTCATCAGGAAGGCCAGCGGCACCTCGAAGGCGTCGTCGACCTCGGCGCGGTTGATCTGAAGCGAGAAGCCGGGCCTGACCCGCGCAACGGTCGGCAGGATGCGAAATCCGAAGCTCGTGCCATAGACCCCGAGATAGCCGAGCGGATCGACAAAGCGGCGGTCGAGCCCGACTTCCTCCTCGGCTTCGCGCAGCGCGGTGTCGCGCGGCGAGGCATCGGTCGCATCAATCTTGCCGCCGGGAAAGGCGATCTGGCCGGCATGATCGGCCAGATGCGGCGAGCGCTGCGTCAGCAGCACCGTCGGCTCAGGATGGTCAACGATCGGGATCAGGACGGCAGCCGGGCGGATCGGCTGTTCGCGGGCGATGATCTCGAGCATGCGATCAGTACCGGCATCACCGCTTGGCGGGACCACATTGGGATCGAGGAGCGCAGGCGGAACATCGAAGCTGAGCCGCGCGCGGGCCCGATCGAAAAACTCCGCAGAGCCCAGCTCGCGTGGGTAAGGCTTCAGCATCGGCTCGTTCAAAGTGCCGCCCTCATCTGCTCCGCATCGGCCATCGCGAAAAACTCGCCCGCGGATTCCACCCCAAACATCGGACGGTCCTTGATCATTCGCTCCTCGCCCATCTCGACCAGATCGTAAAACAGCGCGCGTGTCACCTTGGCCCAGAGATCGGCCCGCACATGGAGATAGGGCGTGAGCCCGCCAGCGCGAGATGCCTCAAAGCGCAGACGATGCGCGGAATCGCAGTCCACCCAATCATCCACATTGGTGCGAAAGCGCAACCGGCGTTTGCCGGCACTAGTCTCGGTCTGCATCTCCACCGCAAGAAATGGCGCATCATCGACGCGGATGCCGACCTTCTCGACCGGCGTCACCAGAAAATATTTGTCGGCCTCGCGTTTGAGAATGGTCGAGAACAGGCGTACCAGCGCCGGCCGGCCGATTGGCGTCCCCATGTAGAACCATGTACCATCGGATGCGATTCGCATGTCGAGATCGCCGCAAAATGGCGGATTCCACAGGTGAACCGGCGGCAGCCCTTTTCCGGCAGCGCTGGCTTTTGCAGCGTCCGTGGCCGCAGCCGTCAGCCCGTCGAGGCCTTGATTGCTGCTCTGCCCTTGCTTCGCCATGGTTTACCTTGAACTTTCGCTGTCACGATTTGGCACGATTGCTGCACGTTGTGCGTTGGTGAAACGTAAGTAGACGTTGTCGCAGGTTAGCTTACCGGCGAGTTCCCCCGCAAATTCCCGGGGGCAAATTCCCGGGGGTTGGTCGCCACATCGTGATGCAGTTAATACCCCGAAAAGCCTTTAAGGTGGGGATAGTTCAACTCGATGAATACATGGCCCTCCTGCTGGCTTAGCATGGGCCGGTTCTGGATCGACCAAGGCCTGATGGCGCCCTCCCCAATCGCCATCGACAAGGAGCAAACTGGATGGCGGAGAGTGTCGAGAAGCTGGAAGACGTGATCGTTCGCTCGGCCGAACAGGTTTCGGGACAAATTCGCGCGGCAAAGGACGCGATCGCGAGCGTGATCTTCGGCCAGGAGCGTGTGATCGAAAACACGCTGGTGACGATCCTCTCCGGCGGCCATGCGCTCCTGATCGGCGTGCCCGGTCTTGCCAAGACCAAGCTCGTGGAGACCCTCGGCATCACCCTCGGACTTGACGCCAAGCGAATCCAGTTCACCCCGGACCTGATGCCGTCGGACATTCTCGGCGCCGAAGTGCTGGACGAGAGCAATTCCGGCAAGCGCTCGTTCCGCTTCATCGCTGGGCCCGTGTTCGCCCAACTCCTGATGGCCGACGAGATCAACCGCGCCAGCCCCCGCACCCAGTCGGCGCTGCTGCAGGCCATGCAGGAGCAGCACATCACGGTCGCTGGCGCCCGGCACGATTTGCCCAAGCCATTCCACGTGCTCGCCACGCAAAACCCGCTGGAGCAGGAAGGCACCTATCCCTTGCCGGAAGCCCAGCTCGATCGCTTCCTGATGGAGATCGACGTCGATTATCCCGATCGCGAGGCGGAGCGGCGCATCCTGTTCGAGACCACCGGCGCCGAGGAGACGCTTGCCAAGAGCGCCATGACCGCGGACGCATTGATCGCGGCACAACGGCTGGTACGGCGTCTGCCGGTCGGCGATTCCGTGGTCGATGCGATCCTGTCGCTGGTGCGCGCGGCGCGTCCGGGACCGGATGCGGGTGAAGCCGGCAAGCTGATCGCGTGGGGCCCGGGTCCGCGCGCCAGTCAGGCGTTGATGCTCGCCGTGCGCGCCCGCGCGCTGCTCGACGGCCGCCTTGCGCCCTCCATCGACGACGTGCTCGACCTCGCCGAGCCGATCCTCAAGCACCGCATGGCCCTGACCTTCGCAGCACGGGCCGAGGGACGCACGATTCCGGACGTCATTCGCCAATTGAAGACCCGGATCGGTTGATGGCAGAAGCGAACAGGAACGCGGGCAAGGAGATTGTTGCGATCCGACGTGCCGATGGCGAAAGCCGTACGCTCGCCGCATCGCTGCCGCGTCTTGTGCTCGAGGCCCGCCGTATCGCCGCCAATGTTATCCATGGCTTGCATGGTCGGCGGCGCGCAGGCACCGGCGAGAACTTCTGGCAATACCGCCGCTTCATCTCGGGCGAGCCGTCGCAGAATGTCGACTGGCGCCGCTCGGCCCGCGACGACCATCTTTATGTCCGCGAGCATGAATGGGAATCCGCGCACACGGTCTGGCTTTGGCCCGACCGATCGCCGTCGATGGCCTTTGCCTCCAGAACGGCGCGCGACAGCAAGCTCGAGCGCACGCTGATCGTGACCTTCGCGCTGGCCGAGCTTCTGGTCGCCGGCGGCGAACGGGTCGGCATTCCCGGCCTGATGAACCCGACGGCAAGCCGCGGGGTGATCGACAAGATGGCACAGGCGATGCTGCACGACGATGCGGCACGGCCGAGCCTGCCGCCATCCTTCGTGCCGTCGGCATTGGCTGAGATCGTGGTGCTCTCCGACTTCTGGTCGCCCATCTCCGAGATCACCACCATGCTGGCAGGATTGTCCGCCTCCGGCGCGCATGGCGTGCTGGTGCAGATCGTCGATCCTGCCGAAGAGACGTTTCCCTATTCCGGGCGCATCGAATTCGTCGAGCCCGAGGGCCATGGCGTCATCACCGCGGGCCGCGCCGAACGCTGGGTCAGCGACTACGTCCAGCGTGTCGCACTGCATCGCGACCAGATTCGCGCCGAGACCGGCCGGCTGGACTGGTTGTTCACCACCCACACGACCGACCGTTCAGCCGCGGAGTTGCTGCTGTTCCTGCACAGCGGCATGACCGTGAGCAAGACCGGTGTGCACGGCAACGTCAAAGTGGGGCGAACCGCATGATCTTTGGCCTGCCCCTCTCCTTCACCGAACCATTCCTGCTGGCGGGCCTATTGAGCCTGCCGGTGTTGTGGTGGGTACTGCGGGTGATGCCGCCGCGGCCGCGGCGCGTCGAGTTTCCGCCGACGCGGCTCTTGTTCGACATCCAGCCCAGGGAAGAGACGCCGTCGCGTACGCCATGGTGGCTGACCCTGCTGCGGCTTGCCGCGGCCGCGCTGGTGATTTTCGCGGCCGCCGGCCCGGTCTGGAATCCGCAGACCGGACTTGCCGGCAGCAAGGCGCCGCTGATGATCCTGCTCGACGATGGCTGGAGCGCGGCATCAAGCTGGGAGGCACGGATCCGCGCCGCTGATGAGTTGGTCGCCAATGCCGATTCTGACCGCCGCGGCGTAGCGCTGGTGCCTCTGTCGGAGACCACACGCGACATCACCATCATGACCGCGGGCGCGGCACGCGTCGCCCTGCGCCAGCTTGAGCCAAAGCCCTACTCCATCGATCGGGTGGATACGCTGACCGCGATCGACCGTTTCCTGAAAGGCGCCGGCGACGTCGAGATCGCCTGGCTATCCGACGGCGTCGATACCGGCCGCGGGCCGGATTTCGTCGAAGGGCTCGGCAAGACCATCGGCAACCGCACGCTGACCATCTATCAGGGCGGCACACAATCGCCGCTGGCGCTGGCCGCGGCCGAGAACGCGGCGGCGAAGATGACGGTGAAGGTGCTGCGCGCCGATAGCGGCGTTGGCGGCGGCGTGGTGCGCGCGCTCGATGCGAAGGGCTCGCCGATCGGCGACGCACGGTTCGGCTTTGCCCCGCAGGCGCTGGAGACCGAAGCCGCCTTCGATCTACCGGTCGAATTGCGCAACGACATCGCGCGGCTGGAGATCGCCGGTGAGCACTCGGCAGGTGCGGTGCAGCTGCTCGACAAGCGCTGGCGCCGCCGCGCCATCGGCATCGTCTCCGGCGCGAGCAGCGACACCGCGCAGCCCTTGCTGGCACCGACCTTCTATCTCGCCCGCGCGCTGGGTCCCTTTGCCGATGTGCGGCTCGGCGAGCGCGGCGTCGCACCGCAGCAGGCGGTGGCCCAGTTCCTCGACCAGAAGCTGCCGATGATCATCATGGCCGATGTTGGCACGCTGTCGCCTGAAGTGCGAGATCGCCTCAATGCCTGGATCGATCAGGGCGGCGTGCTGGTGCGTTTTGCCGGCCCGCGGCTGGCGCAGGGCGATGACGACCTGGTGCCGGTGAAATTGCGTCGCGGCGGCCGCACGCTCGGCGGCAGCCTGACCTGGGAGAAGCCGCAGCATCTCACGGCCTTTGCGGCTGACGGCCCGTTCGCAGGGCTTGCGGTGCCGAAGGATGTCACGGTCAATCGCCAGGTGCTGGCCGAGCCAGACGCGGTGCTCGCGACCAAGAGCTGGGCGTCGCTGGAAGACGGAACGCCGCTTGTCACGGGCGAACGCCGTGGCAAAGGCATCCTCGCGTTGTTTCATGTGAGTGCCGATATGCGCTGGTCGGATCTGCCGATGTCCGGGACTTTCGTCGAGATGCTTCGCCGCATTGTCGACATGTCCGGCTATACCTCCAATCCCGGCGCCGGTGTCGAAGCCCAGAACAGCGCCAAGGAGACGCTGGCGCCCCTGCACACGCTGGACGGCTTTGGCGTCTTCGGTCCGCCGCCCTCGACGGCAAAGCCGTTGCCGGCCGACTATCGCGACCGCGCCACGCCCGATCACCCGCCCGGCTTCTATGGTCCGGCGGAGGGCCCGCTGGCGGTGAACACGCTGTCCGCCGCCGATCGCATTGCCGCGCTCGATACCTCTTCATTGCGGGCGCGGCACGCCACCTACACCAATGCCGAACCGCGCGATCTCCGGGGCATCCTGCTCACCGCCGCGCTCGCGCTGTTCCTGCTCGATGCAATCATCGTTGCGCTGCTCGGCGGCGGGCTCGCAGCCTTGGTACGGCGGCGCGCGGCGCCGGCCGTGCTGGCATTCGGCCTGATTGCCGCGGGGCTGTTGATGCCCTCCGCGATCCGCGCCGAAAGCGCCGACGAGTTCGCCATGCGGGCGACATCTCAGACGCGGCTTGCTTACGTCGTCACCGGCAATGCGGACGTGGATTCGATCGTGAAAGCGGGAATGGCGGGGCTGACGCTGTTCCTGGCGCAGCGCACGGCGCTCGAGGCCGGCGATCCCGTCGGCGTCGATCCCGCACATGACGAGCTTGCCTTCTTCCCGCTGATCTACTGGCCGATCGTGCCCGGCGCGCCCAAGCCGCCGCAGGACGCGTTGAACAAGATCGACGCCTATATGAAGCAGGGCGGCACGGTCCTGTTCGACACCCGCGATGCGGTCGAGGCCCCGCCCGGCGAGAATGGCGCCTCGCAAACGCCGGGCATGCAGACGCTGCGCGACATCCTCTCCTCCCTCGACGTTCCCGAGCTTGAGCCGGTGCCGCGCGAGCATGTGCTGACCAAGACCTTCTATCTGTTGCGCGACTTTCCGGGGCGCTTCGTCGACGGCCAGACCTGGGTCGAGGCCCTCCCCCGCGACGACGAGGACGAGAACGCATCGCGCCCGGCGCGCGGCGGCGACGGCGTCTCGCCCATCATCATCACCTCGAACGACCTCGCCGGCGCCTGGGCGATCCGGCCCGACGGTCAGCCGATGCTGCCGCTCGTCCCCGGCGAGCAGAAGCAGCGCGAATACGCCTTCCGCGCCGGCGTCAACATCGTGATGTACACCCTGACCGGCAACTACAAGGCCGACCAGGTGCACGCACCGGCGCTGATCGAACGGCTCGGACAATAGGACGGGATAAAGACACGACATGAACTACGGCATCGCGTTCACGCCGCTTGTCCCCTCGATCGTGCTCTGGGTCGCCAGCGCGGCCATTGTCGTGACCGCGGCAGTGCTGTTGCTTGCGCGCGCCCGTGGCGCCGCGGTGCGCGTCGCAGCGCTCGCGCTGATCGTGCTCGCGCTCGCCAACCCCTCTTTCACGCGCGAGGACCGCGAACCCCTGAGCTCGGTCGCGGCAGTCGTGGTCGACAAGAGCCCCAGCCAGAATTTTGGCGACCGCAACAAGCAGACCGACGAGGCTCGTACCCAGCTCGTCGACGCCTTGAAGAAGATCAAGGGCCTCGAGGTCCGCGTGGTCGAGGCGGGGCAGGCTGATGGCGAAACCGACGGCACCCATCTGTTCGGCGCGCTGTCCTCGGCGCTGTCGGACGTTCCGGTCGATCGCGTCGCCGGCGCCTTCCTGATCACCGATGGACGCGTGCACGACATTCCCGCTAATGCGGCGGCGCTCGGCTTCCAGGCGCCGGTCCATGCGCTGATCACCGGCGCGAAGAACGAGCGCGACCGCCGCATCGCAATCACGGCCGCGCCGCGCTTCGGCATCGTCGGCCAGAGCCAGACCATCGCCTATCGGCTCGACGACCAGGGCGTGACCGGGGAGCGCGCCAAGATCTCGGTGCGCGTCGACGGCGAGACCATTAGCGAGAAGACGCTCGCGAGCGGCCAGACTTCGAGTGTCGACGTTACCATCAAGCACGAAGGCCAGAACATCGTCGAGATCGAGGCCTCGCCGCTCGAGAACGAGCTGACGCCGGTCAACAATCGCGCGGTGGTCTCGATCGACGGTGTGCGCGACAAGCTGCGGGTGCTGCTCGTCTCGGGCGAGCCGCATTCCGGCGAGCGCACCTGGCGCAACCTGTTGAAGTCGGATGCCAGCGTCGACCTCGTCCATTTCACCATCCTGCGTCCGCCGGAGAAGCAGGACGGCACGCCGATCAACGAGCTGTCGCTGATCGCCTTCCCCACCCGCGAGCTGTTCCAGCAGAAGATCAACGAATTCCAGCTGATCATCTTCGACCGTTACGCGCGGCAGGGCGTGCTGCCGGTGGCCTATTTCGACAACATCGCGCGCTATGTCCGTTCCGGTGGCGCGGTGCTGGTCTCCGCAGGGCCGGACTATGCCTCCAACACCTCGATCTGGCGCACGCCGCTGGATGCGGTGCTGCCGGCCGAGCCGGTCGGCGTGACGGAGAAGCCGTTCTATGCGCATCTGACCGACGCCGGCAAACGCCATCCGGTGACGCGCGGCCTTGAGGGCTCCAACTTCGATCCTCCGCACTGGAGCCGCTTCTTCCGCACCGTCGACACCCGCAATGCCGTCAGCCCGCCGGTGATGACGGGCGCCAATGGCGAACCGCTGCTGCTGTTGTCGCGTTTCGGCGAGGGTCGCGTCGCGCTGCTGCTCACTGACCACATCTGGCTGTGGGCGCGCGGCTATGAGGGGGGCGGCCCGCATCTCGACCTGCTGCGGCGGATGTCGCACTGGCTGATGAAGCAGCCGGATCTCGATGAAGAGGCGCTCAGGCTCAACGTGAAGGGGCACGATCTCGAGGTGGTCCGCCAGACCATGGGCGACAGCGTCGCGCCAGTGACGGTGACTTCCCCCTCCGGCACGACCCGCGAATTGACGCTCACCGAAGGCGATCCCGGCCAGTGGCGCGCCACCATGCCCGCGGGCGAACTCGGCCTCTGGCAGGCCACCGACGGCACGCTGAAGGCGCTGATCAATGTCGGCCCGACCAATCCGAAGGAGTTTTCCGAGGTCACATCGACCACCGACACGCTCAAGCCGCTCGCGCAGGCGACCGGCGGCGATGCGCGGCGCGTGGCGGATGGATCGAGCGTCGAACTGCCGCGTATTGTCGGCGTCCACTCATCCAGCGTCTTCCATGGCGACGGCTGGATGGGCGTCCGGCTGCGCGACGCCAGCGTGGTCAAGGGCGTCGGCGTGCTGCCGATCTTCGCCGGGCTGATCGGCCTTCTGCTCCTGCTCGGCGCCTTCGCGGGCACCTGGCTGCGCGAGGGACGCTAAAGCGCGACGAGATTAGGATGAACCGTCATCGCGCTTTAGCTCTTTGATTGAGCATGATCTTTTCGGAAAACCGCTTCACACTTTTCCGGATCATGCTCTAGCTCGCGCAAGCGGAAGCTACTTGGCGTAATCCCAGTCGGGCCGGATGGCGCCGGAGACGCCGTCGAACGCGGCGTCGACAAGCTCGACCATCAGGACGCGGTCGTAGTCGACTGGCCCGGGCATGGTCAGGCGGCCCTTCGGCACCCTCTTGAAGCCGACCTGGCTGTAATAAGCCTCGTCGCCGACCAGGAGCACCAGGCGGTGGCCCTTGGCCTTCGCTTCGCCGAGTGCGCGCTCCAGCAACTGCCGGCCAATGCCGCGGCCGCGGAACGGCGGCTCGACGGTCAACGGCCCCAGCAGCAACGCCTTGGTGTCGCCGACGCAGATCGGCAATTGGCGGATCGATCCAACCATGAGCGTGCCGATCCGCGCGGTGAAGGACAGATCGTGCAGATGGTCGACATGCTCGCGCAGGCGGTAGGCGCTGAGCACGAAGCGGCCGGGCCCGAAGGTGCGTTCCAACAGCCGTTCGATCGCCTGGGCATCCCTGGGGCTTTCCGGGGCGATGGTGAGGGACAAATCATTCATGCGAGTCGCCTTAGCATCCGCCGCGCGTGCGGTCCAGAATGACGCAAGCCTCACGGCTCGGCGAACGGCGGCTGCGCCAGATAAGCGAGCAGCTTCATTTCCCGCCGCCCCCGCGTCACGGTATCGAGCACCAGCCCTGAGGACATCGACAGGATCGCCACGATCATCAAGCCCGTCGACAGCACCGCCGTGGGCAGACGCGGCACGATGCCCTGCTCCAGATAGGTAATGAAGATCGGGATCGCGAGCCCGACCGAGATCAGCGCCAGGCTGATACCGACTGCCGTGAAGAATCGCAGCGGCTTTTCCGAGCGATAGAGCTTGAGCATGGTGCCGAGGATGCGCAGGCCGTCGCGCCAGGTGTTGAGCTTCGAGAACGATCCTTCGGGGCGCGCATAATAGGGCGTCTCGATCTCGGCGACCGGCAGCGCGAGCTCAAGCGCATGCACGCTCAATTCGGTTTCCATCTCGAAGCCGCCGGAGAGGATCGGGAAGGATTTGACGAAGCGGCGCGAGAAGACGCGATAGCCGGACAGGAGGTCCTTGAAGCTTTGGCCGAACACATCGGCCAGGAAGCGCGTCAGCAGCAGGTTGCCGGTGCGATGGCCGATGCGGTAGGCCGCCTTGTTCTGGTCGACGCGCAGGCCCACCACCATGTCGAGATGCTCGTTGACCAGCATCTTGATCATGCGCGGCGCGCTGGCCGCATCGTAGGTCGCATCGCCATCGACCAGGACATAGATGTCCGCCTCGACGTCAGCGAACATGCGCCGCACCACATGTCCCTTGCCCTGCCGTCGCTCCGCGCGCACCACCGCACCCGCCTCCCGCGCGACGGCGGCGGTGCGGTCCCTCGAATTGTTGTCGTAGACGTAGACAGTGGCCTCAGGCAGCGCTTTGCGGAAGTCCGCGACGACGCTTGCGACCGCGGCCTCCTCGTTGAAGCACGGCACCAGGACGGCGATCCGCGGCGGTGAGAGCGTCATTGCTTGCTGGCCTGTCGGGGAAGCGGTGTCGGTTCAGGGCTGCCTATCACGATCAAGCTTTACGGCGCCTTTTCCGGCCGAGTGCCGTCCACCGCACAACGCGGTATCCTTACCGCGAGGTTATCGACGCCAGTTGGCGAGCGGCGGCCGGCCCTCCAGCACCTCGGCGATGCGCAGCCGCGTGCCCGGGGTGGTTTCCTCCGGCAGCGCGTCAGCGGCGAAGAATCCGCAGGCCGTGATTTCGCGGTTGGGCTCGGGCAGGCGGTCCTGGCGATACTGCCTGACCACATAGACGGCGACATGGTCGCGGATGGAGACGTGGCTGTTGAAGTACATCCCGTGCAGCAGGGGCTCGCCGACCAACTCGATCCGTCCCTCCTCCCACAGCTCGCGCTTGAGACCATCCAGGACGCTCTCGCCGACCTCGACGCCGCCGCCGGGCAGATGCCAGCCCGCGACATAGCTGTGCAGCACCAGGAACACGCGGTTCTCGCCATCCAGCACCACCGCACGCACGCCGAGCGTCATGCCGCGGGCGAAGCGCCAATACAGGTGGAACAGCCGCCGCAGCCACGGCTCCATCCGGCGCCGCAGGCTCTGCGGCAGGTTCATCGGCTTATCAGGCATCACGATCCTGTATGGTGTTTCCAGTTGCGCGGGGAGCGGGCGCCTGCGAATAGAGGGGCATCTTTGCGGGGGGATCACGCGGTGGTCAAGCAACGGCGCGGCTGCAACGGAAGCGGATGATGGCAGCCTTCACGCTCGCCCACCTGTCGGACCCGCATCTGCCGCCGCTGCCGGCGCCGCGCCTCGCCGAGCTCGCAAGCAAGCGCGCGCTCGGCTATCTCAACTGGACGCGCAATCGCCACAAATATCACCGCCGCGAGGCGCTCGATGCGCTCGTTGCCGACCTCAAGACCCAGGGCCCCGACCATATCGCGGTCACCGGCGACCTCACCAATCTCGCGCTGCGCGAGGAGTTTCCGCTCGCCGCGCGCTGGCTGCAGGGCATCGGCAATGCCGAGCGGGTGACCGCCATTCCCGGCAATCACGACGCCTATGTGCGCGCGACCAGCGACTGCTTTGCGCAAGTGTTCGCCGATTACTTCCGCTCCGACAGCGCGAGCGACGCGAAATTTCCGTCACTGCGCAGGCGCGGGCCGCTCGCTTTGATCAGCCTGTCCACCGCCGTTCCGACGCCGCCGCTGTTTGCGACCGGAACACTCGGCCGCGCGCAGCTCGAAGCGCTGCAGGCGCTGCTCGAAGGCCTGTCCGCCGAGCCGCTGTTTCGCGTGATGCTGGTGCATCATCCCATGCGCTCGACCTCCCGCATCAAGCGGCTGACCGATGCGTCGGAGCTATTGGCGATACTTCGCCGGCATGGCGTGGAGCTAATCCTGCACGGCCACGACCACATCCATTCCACCATGTGGGTCGATGGGCCTGAGCGGAGGATTCCATCGATCGGCGTCCCCTCGGCCTCCGCGCTCGCCCACGGCCGCCATCCTGCCGCGGCCTACAATCTGTTCGCGATCGAGCCTGTCGGCAATGGCTGGCGCTGCGAGCAGGTCGTGCGCGGGCTGGATGCGAAGCTGCGGGTGATCGAGCTCAATCGCGTGCGGTTGATGTAGCTCTCTCCCCCGTCATTCCGGGGCAGGCGAAGCGTGAACGACCGGCCATCTCTCACAGATTCCGCAACGCCGCCAATAGCGCGACGCCGAACAGCGCGATGGCACCGAGCACGAATCCCAGCGCGAAGCTCCAGAATCGGCTGCGCCGGCGCTTCTCGACCGGCACGGGCGCCGGCGGCTCGGTCGGCGCCAGCGCGTGCTCGCGCTCGACCATGCGGCGGGCGACGTAGTCGGTCACGGCGTCGACGATCACGGGCACGTCATGCGATTCGGCGAGCACGATGCGGCCGAAGCGGGTGTCCTGCACGAAGCGGTAGATACGCTTGTCGCGTCCCATCACGACGTGCCCGACCACGTCGATCCACAGCCGCGGCGTCTCGCCCTGGCTGATGCCGCGGTCGAACAGGTCGATCTCCGTCGGCACCTGCGCGAACAGGGGATCGAGCGCCTCGTTCAATATTTCAAGTCGCGCGACCTCAGCGTCGCGCAGATCGACCACGACACCGGTGCGATCGGCGGCCTCGATGCGCGCCTTGCGGAGCGCGTCACGCAAGCTGAGCGGCCGTGCTGCGGCAGTGCTTTGCGTCGTCTGCGCCTCTGACATCTGATGGCCCTAATTGTGGATTTCGGGGCCGTTAGCCTATCAGTAACCACGTCTGGAGCAAAGTCGCTTTGTTCTCAATGGCTTAGGCCTTTTCACAGACACCACGGCCCCACCCGGGATCCGGATGGGGCCGCCTGCCTTTTTGGCTTTCCTTGGGCATTAATTTGATGCGCCTCTTCGGGCG
Organism: Bradyrhizobium sp.; assembly: GCA_035652015.1. GTDB lineage: Bacteria > Pseudomonadota > Alphaproteobacteria > Rhizobiales > Xanthobacteraceae > Bradyrhizobium. The sequence goes on from DASREP010000051.1 coordinate 93,273, forward strand.
CCTTGCTCTTGGAGGCTTTGGACACGTTGTTCTTGGACTGTGACCCGAGAACAAGCGGATCACACTCTTCAACCCGGCAATGAAACCGTCGTCAGGCGGCGGTGCGGTTGGGCTCTTCCACGATGGAGAAGCGCACGCCGGCCTTGTGACGGTGCTCTTCCGAGACCTCGCGCCAGCAGTCCTCGGCCTCCTTGCGGGTCTTGAACGGACCTTTGACCTGGGCCGAGCCTTCCACGAGCTTGTGGAAGTTCATCGAGCCGAACTCACCGCCGATCACCCAGAAATTGCTGCCTTTGGTCATTGTCAGTCTCCTGTGCTGTGGCGATCAGTCTGGAAGTCGACCAGGCTCCAGACTGATCAGCTTAACCGTTAGCCGAACTGGTTCATCGTGTTGTGGGCGCCGCCCGCCTTCAGCGCAGCCTCGCCGGCGAAGTACTCCTTGTGATCGTCGCCGATGTCGGAGCCGGCCATGTTCTGATGCTTCACGCAGGCGATGCCCTGACGGATCTCGGCGCGCTGGACGTTCTTAACATAGCCGAGCATGCCCTGCTCGCCGAAATACTCCCTCGCCAGATTGTCGGTCGAGAGCGCCGCCGTGTGATAGGTCGGCAACGTGATCAGATGGTGGAAGATGCCGGCGCGCTTCGCCGAGTCCGCCTGGAAGGTGCGGATCCGCTCGTCGGCTTCCTTCGCCAGCGGCGTGTCGTCATATTCCGCCTTCATCAGCTCGGCGCGGTTGTACCTGCTGACGTCCTGGCCGGCTTCCTTCATCGCATCGTAGACCTGCCAACGGAAGTTCAGCGTCCAGTTGAACGACGGCGAGTTGTTGTAGGCGAGCTTGGCGTTCGGGACCACCTTGCGGATCCGGTCGACCATGTTGGCGATCTGCTCAATATGCGGCTTCTCGGTCTCGATCCACAACAGGTCGGCGCCATTCTGCAGCGAGGTGATGCAGTCCAGCACGCAGCGATCCTCACCGGTGCCCGGGCGGAACTGATAGAGGTTCGAGGGCAACCGCTTCGGACGCAGCATCTTGCCGTTGCGGTTGATGATGACATCACCGTTCCTGGCATTCTCGGCCGTCACTTCCTCGCAATCGAGGAAGCTGTTGTACTGGTCGCCGAGGTCGCCGGGCTTGTGGCTGACGGCGATCTGCTGCGTGAGGCCGGCGCCGAGCGAGTCGGTGCGGGTCACGATGATGCCGTCTTCGACGCCGAGTTCGAGGAAAGCGTGGCGGCAGGCCCGGATCTTCGCCAGGAAGACCTCGTGCGGCACGGTCACCTTGCCGTCCTGGTGTCCGCACTGCTTTTCGTCCGAGACCTGGTTTTCGATCTGCAGCGCGCAGGCGCCCGCCTCGATCATCTTCTTGGCGAGCAGATAGGTCGCTTCCGCGTTGCCGAAGCCGGCATCGATGTCGGCGATGATGGGGACGACATGGGTCTGGAAGTTGTCGATCTTCTCGATCAGCGCCTTCTCCTTTGCCTTGTCGCCTTCCTTGCGGGCGGTATCAAGCGCCCGGAAGATATCGTTCAGCTCGCGCGAGTCGGCCTGGCGCAGGAAGGTGTAGAGCTCCTCGATCAGGGCCGGCACCGAGGTCTTCTCATGCATCGACTGGTCGGGCAGCGGGCCGAACTCGGAGCGCAGCGCCGCGATCATCCAGCCGGACAGGTACAGATAGCGGCGATCGGTGGTGCCGAAGTGCTTCTTGACCGAGATCAGCTTCTGCTGGGCGATGAAGCCATGCCAGCAGCCCAGCGACTGGGTGTATTTGGTCGGGTCGCCGTCATAGGCGGCCATGTCGGCCCGCATCAGCGCCGCGGTGTAGCGCGCAATATCGAGGCCGGTCTTGAAACGGTTCTGCAGCCGCATGCGCGCCACAGCCTCGGCCGTCACCCCGTTCCAGGTCGGCTGTGTCTCGAGCAGCGCCTGGGCTGCCTCGATCTGGCTCTGATACGAAGCCGGCCCCTTGAGAGCCTGATCGCTGATTCCACGTGGCTGGTAGTTCATGTTCGTCGTCCTTTCCGTGACCTGCAGCGCGGCGTCGCTTTTCTCGACATTCTTGACACTGCATTGCGAAATGCGTGACCAGAGCTAAACGCCAATCGGCGGGAAAAGGATAGATGGCTTGATTCTGATTGGTGATGCGATGTAACATCTAGTTCTGTGTAAATTGTCATTCTGTAAATCTTGTCACAAAAATAGGTCAGCGAGACTGCCATGGCCGGTGAAACGGGGAAGAAGCTGTTCGTCGGACCGCGCTTCCGGCGCATCCGCCAGCAACTGGGCCTGTCGCAGACCCAGATTGCCGAGGGCCTTGGGATTTCCCCGAGCTACATCAACCTGATCGAGCGCAACCAGCGCCCGGTTACCGCCCAGATCCTGCTCCGGCTGGCCGAAACCTACGACCTCGATCTGCGCGACCTCGCAACCGCCGACGAGGACCGCTTCTTTGCCGAGCTGAACGAGATTTTCTCCGATCCCCTGTTCCGGCAGATCGAGCTGCCCAAGCAGGAACTGCGCGACCTCGCCGAACTCTGCCCCGGCGTGACGCATGCGCTGCAGCGGCTCTATGCTGCCTACACCGAGGCCCGCCGCGGCGAGACGATGGTCGCGGCGCAAATGGCCGACCGCAACGACGGCGCCCAGTTCGAGGCCAATCCGATCGAGCGCGTGCGCGAGCTGATCGAGACCAACCGCAACTATTTCGCCGAGCTCGAACAGGCCGCGGAGACCCTGCGCGACGAGCTCAACGTTCCCGCCGAGGCACTTTATGCGGCACTGGCCGCCCGCCTTCGCGAAAAACATTCCATTGTCAGCCGCATCATGCCTGTCGACGTCATGCGCGAGACGCTGCGGCGTTTCGACCGGCATCGCCGCCAGCTCTTGATTTCCGAGCTGGTGGAAGCCTCCGCCCGCACCTTCCAGCTCGCGTTCCAGATCGGGCTCGCCGAATGCGGCCCCATTCTGGAGACCATCGTCGGCCGCGCCGGCGCGCTCGACGACGCCCCGCGAAGGCTTTACCGCATCACGCTCGCCAATTATTTCGCGGCTGCCGTGATGATGCCCTACCAGGCGTTTCTCACCGCGGCCGAGGCGCTGAACTATGACATTCATGTGCTGGCCCAGCGCTTCAACGCTGGCTTCGAGCAGGTCTGTCATCGCCTGACCACGCTGTCGCGGCCAAACGCGCGCGGGATTCCCTTTTTCATGCTGCGCGTCGACAACGCCGGCAATGTTTCAAAGCGTTTTTCCTCCGGCACGTTCCCGTTCTCCAAATTCGGCGGCACATGTCCGCTGTGGAATGTGCATTCGACCTTCGACACGCCGGACCGGCTGTTGAAGCAGGTGATCGAGCTGCCCGACGGGACGCGCTATTTCTCCATTGCGCAGATGGTACGCCGTCCCGTCGCACCGCATCCCCTTCCACAGCCGCGCTTCGCCCTCAGCGTCGGCTGCGAGATTCGCCATGCCGCAAAGCTCGTTTACGCCACCGGCATGGACCTCGAGACCGCCGAAGGCACGCCCATCGGCGTCAACTGCCGCCTCTGCGAGCGCGAAAACTGCAGCCAGCGCGCCGAGCCCCCGATCACGCGCACGCTGATTTTGGATGAGAACACACGGCGCGTAAGCTCGTTCGCGTTCTCCAATGCAAGGGAGTTGTGAGTTTCCTCGCGCAAAACTCTCCGTCGCCCCGGCGAAAGCCGGGGCCCATAACCACAGGGAGACGTTGCTTTGCTCCACACTAACCCCGTCATTGCGAGCGGAGCGAAGCAATCCGGGGCCCCGCACACGACTCTGGATTGCCGCGTCGCTTCGCTCCTCGCAATGACGGTCTAACAGCTCACGCTGCCAACGACCGTCTGGGATTATGGGTCCCGGCCTTCGCCAGGCCTTCGCCGGGACGACCTCGTCGAGGGCCGATGCGAATAACTCACGCCAGCGTGTGCACGATCACCGGCCCCGCACTGGCCTTCGCATCGCCGGCGAGCAGCGGGGTGAGGTTCTGCTCGATCCAGGCGATGGCGCGGCGGTTGGCCTCCTCCGCCTGCTCGTATTTGTCGAAGATGGAGATCGCGGTCACGGTATCGTCGCCGGCATAGACCACGTAATAGGCGCGGAAGCCGTCGACGTCGCTGATGATGGGAATGGCGCCTTCCTTGACCCGGCGCGCCAGCTCCTCGGCGCTTCCGGCTCTCGCTTTGGCCTGACGGATGGCAGCGTACATGCGTTCCTCCTTGCCCGTGCAGATGATCGGCGTATCTTGTCGCGCGCTGCCATCGATCCTACGCCCGGTCGCACGCTTGATCCAAGTCCCAAAACTTTCGCTCTGATCCACCGGGCGTGGTCGCTAGCCGGCCGCGCATTTGCGTAACCTGTCGTCATAAACGGCCCTGATCGCGGCAAAAGGAATCGCAACGCGCGCAAAGCGCCGGTTAAACCACAGCCCGACCTCGATTCCGTTCTTGGTCACGACCAGATGCTCGAATTCGTACTGCAGGATGACGGTCATCTCATCAGGATATTGCGAAACGAGATCAGGGGGAATTTTGACACCATCCGCTCTCGTCGCAAAGGTGATGCTGACGGGCTGGTCTTCGCCCGCATGCGAGATAAGGCTCGTCATCTCCGACCGCCCGCCGGGGCCTGCGCAGTCTTCCGCCCGGACCAACGGCGCGAGCAGCACCAGGAGGAGGAAGAGTGTGGCCGTCTTCATCTGGTCAATCCCACAGCGTTTCGTCTCACAGGTTCATGCTTCAGTTGCAGGAACACCGGCACCGGTTCATCCTTCCCGACGCCAAACAGCAGGCCGCATCCTCGCGGCGCGTTTCGCCCGAGTTTTGCTTCATCGGTGACCCTCCGAGCAATCGGAGGGCGCAGGGAAGACCGGGTGGCCGCATGCACCCGGGGCCTGCGCGCAAAAAGAATTGCGCGAGGCGCGTAGACCACAGGTACAGGCGGTGACAACCGGCCTTCCCCGCGCGATGGTGTTACGGCTTATACGTACTCTTGTGTCTGCAAAATCTG
>DASREP010000052.1:0-68298 GCA_035652015.1 Bradyrhizobium sp.
CGTGCAAGGACATAAACCTTCGCCTTGCCATCAGCTCGCTCAATCACTTTGATGGTCTTGGCGTGCGTCCACGTCATCGGTTTCCAGCCAACTGAACTAACCGCGTCTTATCACGCTAAGCGTGCGATGTCTCCTATTGGCCCGCTGACCCTCAACGGACATTCGGTCGGCATCTACTGAGTTTAGAAAAGTGTCTGGGATTGCCAATCTGTTCCCGCACCCGGCTAGGTGCTGGGTCCTAAGTTTTTGGATTGTCCTCATTTTGTGTCCGGCACGGGGATCAAGTCCAGCTCGCGGAAGATGCCCTTCCAACCGCACTTAGGGCACGCGACGGCGGCCAACTCATCGATTTCTTCCTGATACTCGACGTCCACGTTGCGACATTTCGGACAGCAAGGAGAACCCGAGCCAACTCGCTGGACAATTCTTTCCCAAGCCATCGGATTGTTCGCATCTCGATTGAGACCGGCTCAGTTGGCGGCCTTTTTCACTCGAATGTCAACTGTTGGCCCAGGCTCGTTTTCACACGGCCTGGGCCCACAGGCGAAGTGCCGGCTCTCTCCTCCGAGGCCAGCTCTCGGGAGGTCAGCTGACCTAAATTGCTCAGATTGAGTGTTTCGCGTTTTGACCCAAAGCAGTAATTGATCGCCGAACGTGACGCCGCCCCTAATGTGGTCAAAGTCTATAGCATGTCATGCAGTGATTTGAGTTCATGTCTTCTGGGAGGCGGTTATGTGCGGCACGGTGTTGCGTAACTTCGCAACTATTGTCTTCGCGTATCTCATTGTCACTTCGGCAGCCGCCGGTGAGACCAATGCGTTGGCGCTGACTTACGCTCCATGGGCCAAGTCTTGCGTCGGAGAAACGTGCTTTATCGGTACTGACGGCCGCACCAATCCTATCTGTGTGCCTGTCGTGTCGGCAGCACTCGTTGAACGCAACGCAGGTGCGAAAACGACTTTGCGCGTTATCTTGCCGGTTTGGATGAGCCTAGAGCGTGGTGTTCGCATCACTATCGGTTCGGGCCAACCCATCGAGCGCTCCTACGTCGGCTGTTTTGCTAATGGCTGCAGGGCCGACTACGACGCCGGAGCGGAATTGGTTGAGCACGCACCGGGCAAGAGCGTAATAACGCAGCCGCGGACCAGCTATCGGCATTCGCAAATCAGCCCGGATGCCGGTACACTGCCTCCATGAAAAAAATCGGCTTTCTCTCCTTCGGGCACTGGACGCCCTCTCCGCAATCGCAGACCCGCTCGGCTGCGGATACGCTTCTGCAATCCATCGAGCTTGCGGTTGCAGCTGAAGAGCTCGGCGCGGACGGGGCTTATTTTCGGGTTCATCATTTCGCGCGCCAGCTGGCCTCGCCGTTTCCCCTGCTGGCGGCGGTTGGCGCCAAGACGCGCCGGATCGAGATCGGCACGGCGGTGATCGACATGCGCTACGAGAACCCGCTTTACATGGTGGAGGATGCCGGCGCGGCCGATCTTATCGCAGGCGGCCGGCTGCAGCTCGGCATCAGCCGCGGCTCGCCGGAACAGGTGATCGATGGCTGGCGCTATTTTGGCTACCAGCCGGCGGAGGGCGAGAGCGACGCCGACATGGGACGGCGGCATGCGCTCGTTTTTCTCGACCTGTTGCGCGGCGAGGGTTTTGCGCAGCCCAATCCGCGGCCGATGTTTCCCAATCCGCCCGGACTGTTGCGCCTCGAACCGCATTCGCCAGGCCTGCGCGAGCGCATCTGGTGGGGCGCCGGCTCGAACGCCACGGCCGTGTGGGCGGCCAAGCTCGGCATGAACCTGCAGAGCTCGACGCTGAAGGCCGACGAGACGGGCGAGCCCTTCCATGTGCAGCAGGCCGCGCAGATCCGCGCCTACCGCGCCGCCTGGAAGGAGGCCGGCCACGCGCGCGAGCCGCGGGTCTCGGTCAGCCGCAGCATCTTCGCGCTAATGGACGATCGCGATCGCGCCTATTTTGGCAGCGGGCGGGAAGATGCCGACCAGATCGGATTCATCGATCCGACCACGCGCGCCATCTTCGGCCGCAGCTATGCCGCCGAGCCGGATGTCCTGGTCGAGCAGCTGAAGACGGACGAAGCCATCGCGGAGGCCGACACCCTGCTATTGACCGTGCCCAACCAATTGGGCGTTGCCTACAATGTGCGTGCGATCGAATCGATCCTGACCCAGGTGGCTCCGGCGCTCGGCTGGCGTTGACGCGGCCTGGCGACGGACGGCCGGCGAGGGCTCGACCAAGCTCTGGCAAGCTGCTAGGTCGTCCGCCTGCCGTCACGTGTACGGCCGATTTTCGTCGCAACGAGGTAGGACAGCGGCATTGCAACGACGAAGCCGGCGAGAGCGGCAAGCGGTATTGCTTTCATCGGACTTGCAACGAGTCCCTGAACTGTCAGTACCGTCGTGACGGCAGTGCCTGCCAACACCGTTCCAAGCATCACCCAAATCAGGCTCGCGATCTTGAGCATCGGCCAACTCCAATGTCTTGTCCGGGGTGTTCGTCCCGCGATGGACGCAACACTCTGCCTCCCTCTGGCGGCTGGCTTTGATATGGCGCAACCGCGTGCGGATAATGCAACCGGCCCCTGGCAATTGCGAGTTGCTATCACAAGCATTGCCTGCGCCGCAGGTCGACAACGACGAGCGCGCGTTCGAAGCGTTGCGACGGGAAGTGCTACTCGCCGCTGCCTCCTCCGTTGGAGAGCGTCGAGCCGGCTGTGACGGTCCCGTGACGTGGCGGCGACGTCTCGCATTTCCGGCCTTTGATCTCGCGCAAAATTATGCGGTACAATGATGCTTGTATGGTTCTTGCCATCGCCCAGCCAGAGCCCATGCATTTGCTATCGAAGCCGACGAAGAAGATAAATCGTGCCAATGGCGCGGCGAGCGATGGCTGGCTTCTCGCAATGAGCCGCCTTGACCCGGGCGAAGCCTGCGCGAAGATGGGGGCCACGGCGGAAGGGATATCCGCGGACGAAGCGGCGGCGCGGCTGAAGAAGCTCGGACCGAACCTCGTTGCGCGGGAGCGCAAGCCGACCATTCCCGAGGAGATCTGGAATCGGGCGCGCAACCCTTTGAACGCGTTGCTGCTGACGCTGGCGGTGGTCTCCTATTTCCTCGGAGACGTCCGCGCTGCAATCGTGATTGCGGCGATGGTCGTGCTGGCGATCACGACAGCCTTCATTCAGGAGCACCGCTCCAACGAGGCCGCGGCGCGGCTGCGTGCCATGGTTCACACCACCGCCAGTGTCAGGCGCGGGTCGAGCGACGCGGATGATCCGTTCATCGAGATTCCTCTTGATCAGCTCGTGCCGGGAGATGTGGTGCGGCTTTCAGCCGGCGACATGATTCCGGCCGACCTGCGCCTGCTCGAGGCCAGGGATCTGTTCGTCAACCAGGCCGTCCTGACGGGCGAATCCATGCCCGCCGAAAAGCACGGACAAGCCAGCACGTCGGAGTGCGCGAGCCCCCTCGACCTGCCGAACATCTGCTTCATGGGCGCGAACGTTGTGTCCGGTTACGGCACTGGCGTGATCTTGCGGACCGGCCGCAGCACCTTCTTCGGCCAGCTTGCCCACGAGATTGCGGGCCAACGCGTTCCGACGGCCTTTGACCAGGGCATCAACAGGTTCACCTGGCTGATGATCCGCTTCATCCTCGTGATGGTTCCCGCCGTGTTCCTCATCAACGGCATGACCAAGCACGATTGGTTGCAGGCCCTGCTGTTCGCGGTGGCGGTGGCTGTTGGCCTCACGCCCGAAATGCTGCCGATGATCGTCACCGTCAATCTCGCCAAGGGCGCGATCGCCATGTCGCGCAAGAAGGTGATCGTCAAGCGGCTGAATGCAATTCAGAATTTCGGGGCGATGGACGTGTTGTGCACCGACAAGACGGGCACCCTCACGCAGGATCGAATCATCCTCAAACGGCACATCGATATCGAGGGAAATGACTCGGAGGAAGTGCTCCAATACGCTTTTTTGAACAGCCATTTCCAATCCGGGTTGAAGAACCTGCTCGACAAGGCTGTGCTTGCACACGCCGAGCTCGACCAACGATTGCGGAGTGAAGGCGGCTATTCGAAAGTCGACGAAATCCCCTTCGACTTCACACGCCGCCGCCTCTCGGTGGTGGTCAGGCGCGACGGCACCAAACATCTGCTCATTTGCAAGGGCGCCGTCGAGGAGATTTTCGCCGTGTGCTCGAACTACTGCCTGAATGGCGAGGTGGGCCGGCTCGACCAAACTCATTTCGAGACAGCCAAACAGCAGACCAGCGCCCTGAACTCCGATGGATTTCGCGTCGTTGCAGTGGCCTACAAGGAGATAGATCCATCAAAGACGGCGTATTCGGTTGCGGATGAGGCGGACCTCACGCTGCTTGGATACGTTGCCTTTCTGGATCCCCCGAAAGAAAGCGCAAGGGAGGCGATCGCGGCGCTCGCGCGAAAGGGCGTTCGGATCAAGGTGCTCACGGGCGACAACGAGATCGTTACGCGCAAGATCTGTCACGAGGTTCAACTGGAGACGGGCGAAATCGTGCTGGGCAGCCAGATCGGCCAGATGGGCGATGCCGAACTCGCCGAGGTCGCCGACCGCACGACGGTGTTCGCCAAACTCAATCCCGAGCAGAAGGAAAGGGTCGTACGGGCGCTCCACGCCAAGGGACGCGTGGTCGGATTCCTCGGTGACGGCATCAACGACAGCCCGGCCCTGAAAGTCGCGGACGTCGGCATTTCCGTGGACACCGCGGTCGATATCGCAAAGGAGTCCGCAGACATCATCCTGCTTGAGAAGAGCCTCCTCGTTCTTCAGGAGGGCGTCACCGAAGGGCGCAAGGTTTTCGCGAACATCACCAAATATATCAAGATGGGCGCGAGCTCGAATTTCGGGAACATGTTCAGCGTGCTCGGGGCGAGCATCTTCCTGCCGTTCCTGCCGATGGCGCCGATCCAGGTCCTGACGAACAATCTGCTCTATGATTTCTCGCAGACGGCTATACCGACCGACAATGTCGACGATGAATATGTGGCTTTGCCGCGCAAATGGGACATCGGCAACATATTCAAGTTCATGATCTTCATCGGGCCAATCAGCTCGATCTTCGACTATGCGACCTACGGGATGATGCTGTTTGTGTTCGATGCCTGGAATAACCCGCCTCTGTTTCAGACCGGATGGTTCGTCGAATCGCTTCTGACGCAGACGCTGATCATTCACATCATCCGAACCGCCAGGATCCCTTTCATCGAGAGCCACGCAAGTCCTGCGCTGATCACGACGTCAATCATCATCTGCGCGATCGGCATTGCGCTGCCGTTTACCTGGGCGGGCGCTGCCCTGGGTTTCGTGCCATTGCCGGGGGCCTACTGGCCGCTCGTCGCGGCGATGCTCCTGACCTACGCAACACTTACGCATTTTGTGAAAGTCTGGTTCACGCGAAGATGGGGCCTTTGAGGGGGGTGGCGATCCAGGTCGACGCCTGGGCGGTCGGGCTTGTTAACCAGCCGTTAACCATAGTTTTTCATGATGCTGCTCCTGTATGTGTGCGGCGAGGCTTGAGTTGCATGGCCCAGCGTAATCCCAGAGCGTCGTTTTGGCGGGACGACAAACTCCTCCGCGTGTCCCCAGCGTCGGAACCCGACAAGGGCGCGACGGCCCTGGATCTGGTGTATCAGGCGGCCGATGTTTTCCGCGGCATGGAGGAGCACGCCCGCGAGACCGAAGCCCGCGCGCAGTCGATGTGCACGAACGCCCTGGAACGATTGCGGCTGGCCGAACTGCGCGCCGAAGCCGCCGAGCGCGCGCAGCGCGAATTCATCACGACCGCCGAGCACAAATTGCAGGATGCGTGCAAAGCCCTGCAGCAGGCACAGTCCTGTATCGAAGCTCAAAAGGATCAGCTGACCGCGGCGGAGCTTCGCGCCGAGGTCGCGGAAGCCGAGGCGCGGCAGGCCAAGGAAGCCCTGGCGCTGGTCGAGGAGGCCATTCGCAAGCGCCTGCTTTGCGCAAACCCGGGCGCCGATGAGAGGTTGTCGGCAGTCGCCTGATCATGGCGGCCGGCACGTGGATCAGGTCCGACGTGGCCTTCGCCCGGCGAACAATGCACAATTGACTTGCGCACGACTTCACCCAAAGGCAGCGTGACCGAAAGCTGGTGTGCTATTGGTCCAACGCATGCGCGTGCCCTTCACTCCGAGATTGCTGTCGAGAATCGCCGACAAGGCCGGCGTCCGAATTGAGCTGGAGCCCGAATTCCAGTTCGCCGGGCGGATTCTCTTTCCTGACGGAAACACGCACGTGTTTCGCGCGAACAACCTGAACATCAATCGCGCCGGATCGGTCGCCATCGCCAATGACAAGAACTACACGAGCTACTTCCTCAAACAGGTCGGCCTCAGAACACCGCGCGAACTGACCTTCTTTTCCCGGATGCGCGCCCAGAATCTCGCCCCGGAGAAGCGGCGGTCCGCAACCGACGCCTGCGCTTTTGCCGAGGCGATCGGCTATCCCGTCATCGTCAAGCCGAACGAAGGCAGCCTCGGGGCTCTTGTGGCCAAGGCGTACCGTCCGGAGGATATTTTTTCGGCCGCCGAACGAATCTTCGCCAAGCATGATGTCGCGCTGGTCCAGGAATTTCTTGTCGGCAACGATTACCGGATCGTGGTTCTGGGCGATGAGATCATCTCGGCCTATCAACGCATCCCGCTGCACGTCATAGGCGACGGATGTTCAACGATCGAACAGCTCGTGGTGCGAAAGCGGGACGGCTTGGCTGCCCTCGGCAGGCCCAATACCGAGATTGACCCGTCCGATCTCCGCGTGGACGCGGTGCTGGACAGATTCGGGCTGAGCCGGACTTCGGTGCTGGCCAAAGGCGCCGTTCAGCTTCTCCTGGACAATGCCAACCTGTCGTCGGGCGGCGATGCGGTCGACATAACGGCCTCGCTCGATCCGTCGCTGGCGGAGATCGCCGTGAAAGCGAGCCGGGCGATCGGCCTCAGCCTGTGCGGCGTCGATCTCATTTGCGCCGATGCGACCAGGCCGTCCGCAGATTACGTCATCGTCGAACTGAACGCCTCGCCGGGCCTCGACAACTACGCCTCGGTCGGCGAAGAACAGAGCCTTCGCGTCGATGAGCTGTATCTGAAGATCATCAAGTATCTTGAGAAAAATCGTCTTTAGCACGGCTAAAGCGCGATGACGATTCGTCCTGATCTCATCGCGCTTTAGTCCAGCAAGAACCCCAGCGCGGCTTCGCAGCGGTCCTCGACCTTCAGCGTGAGGAGATCGTCGGCGCGGGTCCGGCCGAGATTGATCGCGGCGATGGGAATCCGTCGCTGCGCCGCGCTGCGGACGAAGCGGAAGCCGGAATAGACCATCAGCGAGGAGCCGACGATCAGCATGGCGTCGGCCTGCTCAAGACGATCATGCGCGGCTACGACGATGTCGCGCGGGACGTTTTCGCCGAAGAACACCACGTCGGGCTTGAGAATGCCGCCGCAGGACGCGCAGCACGGCACGTCGAAGGACGAAAAGTCCTCGGACTCGAGATCGGCATCGCCATCGGGCGCGTCAGCCGCATCGAGCGCAAGCCAGTCGGCGTTGCGGTGCTCCATCTCGTGCTGGAACTCCTGCCGCGGGATTTTCGCGCCACAACCCATGCAACGGACGAGATCGAGCCGGCCGTGCAGGTCGATCACCGCGCGGCTGCCGGCCGCCTGGTGCAGGCGATCGACGTTCTGGGTCAGCAGCAACTCGCATTGCCCTTGCGCCTCCAACTGCGCCAGCGCGCGATGGGCGGCGTTGGGCTGCGCCCGGCCGAACCGCCGCCAGCCGACCAGGCTGCGCGCCCAATAACGCTGCCTGGTCGCCTCATCGCCCATGAACGCCTGGTAGGTGACGGGCGGCGTCCGCTTCCAGTTGCCGTGACTATCGCGATAATCGGGGATGCCGGAGTTCGTGCTGCAGCCGGCGCCGGTGAGGACGAAAAGGCGTTGGTGGCGGCCGACGAAGTCCTGGAGAGCGCTGCCATTCATGGTGGACATTTAGTTCGCCGGGCCCGCATTGCCAATGGCTGACACCGCATCATTCCGTCATACGAAATCGCGAGCGCCCCGGTGCAGAGGGCCATGTCCGCGTGGCAGTTGTCCACGACGCGCGATTGCTGCAGTTGAAAGGGCGCGATGCTCAAAAATGCAGGGACGGACATGATACGCACCAAAAGCTCCCCATCCAGATTGCTGGTCGCAATCGGCGCTGCTCTCCTGTTCGCGACAAGTGCCGCCACCGCCGAGGACGGCGTGCTGCGCGTCGGCATCATCACGGACATGAGCGGGCAATATGCCGACGGCAACGGCACCGGCTCGGTGGTCGCAGCGCAAATGGCGGCGGAGGAGATCGGCGGCACGGTTGCGGGCCGCAAGATCGAGATCATCTCGGCCGATCATCAGAACAAACCGGATGTGGCCGCCGGCATCGTGCGAAACTGGATCGACAACAAGGGCGTCGACGTGGTCGCCGAAGGCGTCAACTCGGCGGTGGCGCTCGCGATCCAGACCGTCACACGGGAGAAGAAGAAGCTGTTCCTGATCTCCGGCTCCGGCTCGTCGGATCTCACCGGCAAGCAATGCTCGCCGACCTCTGTGCACTGGACCTACGACACCTACGCTTCCTCGAACGCGACCGCCAAGGCCGTGGTGGCCCGCGGCGGCTCACCCTGGTTCTTCCTCACCGCGGACTATGCCTTCGGCCAGGCGCTGGAGCGGGACGCGAGCAAGGCGGTGACCGCCGCCGGCGGCAAGGTCTTGGGCGCCGTCCGGCATCCGTTCGATACCGCGGATTTCTCCTCATTCCTGCTGCAGGCGCAGTCCTCGGGCGCCAAGATCCTGGCGCTCGCCAATGCCGGCTCGGACTTCCGCAACGCGGTCGCCCAGGCCGACGAATTCAACATCCGCGAGAGCATGCAGCTCGTGGCATTGCAGGTGACGCTGACAGACGTGCCGGCGCTCGGCCTGCAGCACGCGCATGATCTGATGTTCACCGATTCCTTCTATTGGGACCGCACACCGGAGACGCGGGCATTCGCGCAGGAGTTCTTCAAGCGCCATGGCGCGATGCCGACCGCCTACCAGGCCGGCGTCAACTCGGCGCTTCGGCACTATTTCAAGGCGGTCGCCGCGACCAACTCGGTGGACTCGGAAACGGTGATCGCGCAGATGCGCAAGACGCCGGTCAATGACTTCTTCGCCCAAGGCGGCGTGGTGCGCGAGGACGGCCGCATGGTGCACGACATGTACCTGATGCGGATCAAGAAGCCGGAGGAGTCCAAGAGCAAATGGGACCTTTATGAATACCTCGCCACCGTTCCGGGCGACCAGGCGTTCCGGCCGCTCAATGAAGGCGGCTGCCCCTACCTCGCCAAGTCGCAGTGAGCGAGAGGAGGAGGAGCGCGGTCAGACCGGCGGGAGCATGACCGCGCCTCATCATCTTGCCTGAGCCCACCTCCGCGGCGCCTCTGACCTAGCGCAAAGTCCGCGGCTGCGACTGGGGTTCTAATGGTCCGCTTATGAGCGAGGCCATCATGTCACAACCTGTTCCCGACAAGGCGGAAGTCGCGCTCGAATATCCCGACAAATTCTATGTCGGCACGTTCGAGCATACCTCGCGGTTCGAGGCGCATCTCGATGCCGCCGGCGTCACACTGGTGCTGGAACGTCCCGGTCCGGAGAACGAGCGCAAATCGGTTCACATGCATTTCAGCTTCGGCCTGCTCGCCGCGATCCTGCGCGAGCTCGCCGCAAGCGTGGGCCAGCTTCCGCGCGAGGACATTGCCCATCGCGCGCTGCTCGAAGCGGCGGTAGCGGAGCTGAACCGCGCGCTCACCAAGCCTTAACCCGACTGCCTCAAAGCAGGACATCGCTTGCGCTGCGTTAAGGCTTCCTTCAGGGCTTCTTAAGGCTCCGTTAGGCACAAGAAATTGTTTAACTTCCAAACACTTCCATTAGGCCCTGCTGTGCTCGCGAGGTGACAGCATTTTATTCAAATCCTGTCTATCTGGCGCATCGAGACATGGCGCCTGACGTGGCGTTTCCTTGAGTGATGTGTTCGGAGACCAACGATGAAGAAAATTGTCCTCGCAACTGTGGCGCTCGCCGCGATGGCCGCAGCGGCGCCAGCACTTGCCGCCGACCTCGGCTATCGCGCGCCCTATTATCAGAAGGCCCCGGCCTATGCCGCGCCGATCTACAACTGGACCGGCTTCTATATCGGCGGCCATCTCGGTGGCGCCTTCTCCAGCGACAACAATTTCTCGGGGCTCTCCACCGGCAACAACTCCAACGGTCGCTTCATGGGCGGCCTGCAGGGTGGTTACGACTACCAGTTCTCGCCGAACTTCGTGGCCGGCATCGAAGGCCAGTATTCCTGGCTGTCGGGCAGCGTCGGCGCGGTGTTCCCGGGCGGCTTCGCCTACACCAACAGCCAGCGGGGACTAGGCTCCATCACCGGTCGCGTCGGCTACACCTGGGGTCCGGGCCTGCTGTATGTGAAGGGCGGCTACGCCTATTCCGACAACAATGAGAGCGTGACCTCCGCGGTCACCGGCGCGCCGATCGCCTTCGCCACCAATGGCGACCACAGCAATGGCTGGACCGTCGGCCTCGGCGTCGAATACATGTTCGCCCCGAACTGGTCGGCCAAGGCCGAGTACCAGTACTACAACTTCGGCAACGCCACCTTCACCGCGCCTGCGGGCCTCGTGCCGACCGGCAGCTTCACCACCGACGATCACACCATCACCGCCGGCGTGAACTACCGCTTCAACTGGGGTGCGATCGCTGGGCGCTACTGAACTCTTTGGCTGAGCATGATCTCATCGGAAAACCGCTAAACACTTTGCGCTAGCGCGGCCCTTCGGGTCCGGATCATGCTGTAACCAAGCATTAACGCAGTCGACAAAGAGGCCGGCCCATCACCGGCCTCTTTTGCATTCGTTGCTCAAGCCTTGCACAGAACGCACGAAGATTCCCAACTTCTTAACCGGGTAACGCGATACTGCGCCGCTTTCGTCTTCTGGTAGCGGCTCGGGGCATTGGACATGGCGTTACGGTTGGGAATTGGAAGGCTCTTTGGATTGCTACGTCCACGTTTTGGCGTGAGGGGCAGCCTGTTCGCCGCCTTTGCCGTGATCGCCGCGATGGCGATCATCATCTCGGCCGGCGCGGGCTTCGTGTTCCGCCATCTCGGCAGCGTCATGATCGATTTCTCCGGCCGCGACATACCGCGGCTCGCGGCCAGCCTGCAGCTGCAGGCGCAGAGCGCGACGCTGGCGGCACAGGGACCGGCCGTGCTCGCCTCGCAGAGCGAGGAGACGCTGAAGGAGCGCACCGCCAAGGTCGCGGAGATCCAGAAGCTGACCATGGACAAGCTCGGCGAGATCATCGAGCTCGGCGCCGACAAGGACATCGTCGCGGCGCTGCGCGAGACGGTCAAGAACATCAATGATGCGACCACGAGCCTGGGCTCGGCCGCACACGAACGCCTGAACGCGGGCGCCCAGCACAACAAGGCCTATGACGACCTGCGCAGCGCGCAAGCCAATTTCGTCGCGGCCGCCGGGCCGATGATGCTGGATGCGCAGACCCAGATCAATGCAATCCTGAGCTCGGCCAACCTCTCCGCCGATGACGCCAGGGACGCCGCCCAGAATCTCGATCAGCTCAGCAATATCATGTCCAGCGGCAATCTCGCGGCAGCCGAGCTGATCGCCGCGCTTTCGGCCAGTACCAGCGACCAACTCGACGACATCCAGAGGGAATTCAAGACGGCGCAAGGGCGCGTGCGTTCCAACCTCGATCTGTTGCCGACCAACAACGGGGCCAAGGCTCTGCAGCGGGCCGCAGAGAAGCTGCTGACACTTGGCGACGGCAAGGCCAGCGTATTCAATGTGCGGCAGAAGGAGCTCGATGCCGACGACTACGGCCAGACCGTGCTGGAGGAGACCCGCAAGCTCAATGTGGGCCTGGGCATCAGCGTCCAGCAGCTGGTCGACGGCGTGCAGAAGGAGACCAATGCCGCGACATTCCAGGCGCGCCAGGAGATTTCGCTCGCCACCACGGTCATGACCGGGCTCGGCATTGCAACCCTGATCGGATCGGTGCTGTTCGTCTGGCTCTATGTCGGCCGCAACATCTTGCGCCGCATCTCCGGCCTGCAGCGCTCGATGCAGCTGCTCTCCGCCGGCGATCTCGATGCCGAGGTCTATCAGAGCCAGCACGACGATGAAATCGCCGCGATGGCGAGCTCGCTGAAAGTTTTCCGCGAAAGCATGATCGAGGCACGTTCGCTGTCCGCCGAGCAGGACAAGGACCGCGCGCTAAAAGCGGAGCGCGCCTCGCGCATGGAGGCCCGCATCGCCGAGTTCGAGGCAACGGTGCGCGCCGCGCTCGATAATCTGCAGGGCGCGGCCAATTCCATGCAATCCACGGCGCAGAGCATGGCCAATACCGCCGACCAGTCGAGCGCACTGGTCAACGCAGTCGCCTCAGCTGCGGAGGAGACCTCGGTCAATGTGCAGACCGTCTCGGCCGGCACCGAGCAATTGTCGTCCTCGATCGCCGAGATCAGCCGGCAGGTGGTGTCATCGGCCGAGATCGCCCGCAAGGCGGTCGAGGAGGCCGGCGCCACGGATTCCACCATGCAGGGCCTCGCCGACAACGCAAGCCGCATCAGCGTTGTGGTCGACCTGATCCAGGTGATCGCGTCGCAGACCAATCTGCTCGCGCTCAACGCCACCATTGAGGCGGCGCGCGCGGGCGAGGCGGGCCGCGGCTTTGCGGTGGTCGCTTCCGAAGTGAAGAACCTCGCCAGCCAGACCGCGAAGGCGACCGAGGAGATCCGCGCCCAGATCGCCAGCATGCAGGATGTCACGACCTCCGCGGTCGGCGCCATCCGCAAGATCGGCGAGACCATCGCCGAGATCAACGATGTGACCACGGCGATTGCAGCCGCGGTCGAGCAACAGGGCGCGGCGACGCGCGAGATCGCCCGCAACATCCAGCATGCGGCGGGCGGCACCAGCGAGGTCTCCAGCAATATCGTCGGCGTCTCGAGCGCCTCCGCCGAAGCGGGCGCGGCAGCAACGCAGGTGCTCGATGCCTCCGCCGCACTGCGCGGCGAAGCGGACAGGTTGCGCGCGGAGATCGACGCGTTCCTGAGCAATATCAGGGCGGCGTAAGGCGGGCTCCGTCATTCCGGGGCGATGCGCCAGCATCGAACCCGGAATCGCGCGCCACAAATTCGAGATTCCGGGTTCGCGCTCGCGCGCGCCCCGGAACGACGGTCTGATATGACGCTTTTTCAGCTGGCGCGGCGGCGTTTGTGCGGCTAAGTGCTTAACCCATGCATTCGAAGACCGACAAAATTCAGTCCTCGGCCGAGGCATTGCGGTACCCCTGGGAGGCCCATCCCGGGCCGGATCAGGTCGTCGAGGTGATGCCGGGCGTGCTCTGGGTTCGCCTTAAGCTGCCGTTCCGCCTCAACCATGTGAACATCTACCTGATCGCCGATGGCGACAGCTATGCCATGGTCGATTCCGGCTTCGGTAATGAGGAGACCATCGCCGCATGGACCGCGCTGTTCGAAGGCCCGCTGTCCCATGTGAAGGTGAGCCGGCTGATCGTCACCCATTCCCATCCCGATCATGTCGGGCTCGCTGGCTGGATCGTCGAGCGATTCGGCTGTCCGCTCGAGATGTCGCAGGTCGAATATCTGCAATCGGTCTATCACCAGAACCGCGGCACCGAGGAGCGGCGCAACGCGCAGCGGCTGTTCTTTCGACGGCATGGCATGGACGAGAGCCTGACCGAGCAACTGCTCGGCCGCGGCTCGGATTATCTCAAGCGCGTCTCGGTGCTGCCGCCGTCCTACCGTCGCATCTCCCACGGCGATGAAGTCACGATCGGCAGCCGCCGCTTCAAGGTGATCACCGGCGGCGGCCATGCGCTCGACCAGGTGATGCTGTATTGCGCGGCCGACAAGCTGTTCCTCTCCGCCGACCAGGTCCTGAGCAAGATCTCGCCGAATGTCAGCGTCTGGGCGGTCGAACCGGACCAGAACTCGCTCGGCGAATACCTGGCCTCGCTCGCGAGCCTCACCACGACGCTGCCCTATGATGTGATGGTGCTGCCCGGCCATGGCGTCCCGTTCTATGGCCTGAAGACGCGGATCAAGCAGCTTGCCGACCACCACGAGGAACGCTGCCGGATGATTGCCGAAGCCTGCCGCGACGTGCCGCAGACGTCGGCACAGCTCGTGCCGGTGGTGTTCCACAAGCATGTGCTTGACGCGCACCAGATGGGCTTTGCCGCTGGCGAGCTGATCGCTCATGTGAATTACATGCTGGTCGAGGGCCGGCTGATCGCGCAGGAAGCGGACGGCGTGCTGCGCTTCCGGACCACGTGAAGCGACCGCGTTTTCGCCATCACGCTGACTTGATCCGGATCAAATCCCGCCGCATCCCATCTTGTAATCATGGTCTCTGGGAATGGGCCGCCCACCGGGCGATTCCGTTCTCGACAGCCCGGTTGGAAAGGCTCTAGAAAGGCCTACTAGCCGTCCGGTTCCTCAGCCCAAAATCAGGTCTTGCGATGGACTACAGCCAGTTTTTCAGCACCGCCCTTGGCCGCCTTCACGATGAGCGGCGCTATCGTGTCTTCGCCGACCTCGAGCGTATCGCCGGCCGTTTTCCCCATGCGATCTGGCACTCGCCCAAGGGGGCGCGCAATGTCGTGATCTGGTGCTCCAACGATTACCTCGGCATGGGCCAGCATCCGAAGGTGGTCGGCGCCATGGTCGAGACCGCGACGCGCTTCGGCACCGGCGCCGGTGGCACCCGCAACATCGCCGGCACGCATCATCCCCTGGTTCAGCTCGAGGCGGAGCTCGCCGATCTGCACGGCAAGGACGCCGCGCTGCTGTTTACCTCCGGCTATGTCTCCAACCAGACCGGCATTGCCACCATCGGCAAGCTGATCCCGAACTGCCTCATCCTGTCCGACGCACTCAACCACAATTCCATGATCGAAGGCATCCGGCAGTCCGGATGCGAGCGCGTCGTGTTCCGCCACAATGACATGGCGCATCTCGAGGAGCTGCTGCGCGCCGCCGGCGAGAAACGGCCGAAGCTGATCGCCTGCGAAAGCCTGTATTCGATGGACGGCGACATCGCGCCGCTGTCGAAGATCTGCGATCTGGCCGAGCGCTATGGCGCCATGACCTATGTGGACGAAGTCCACGCGGTCGGCATGTACGGCCCGCGCGGCGGCGGCATTGCCGAGCGCGACGGGGTCATGCACCGGATCGACATTCTCGAGGGCACGCTGGCAAAGGCGTTCGGCTGCCTCGGCGGCTATATCGCCGGCAAGGGCGAGATCATTGACGCCGTGCGCTCCTATGCGCCGGGCTTCATCTTCACGACTGCGCTGCCGCCGGCGATCTGCTCGGCAGCCACGGCCGCGATCCGGCATCTGAAGTCCTCCAGCTGGGAGCGCGAGCGCCACCAGGACCGCGCCGCGCGCGTCAAGGCGATCCTCTCCGCCGCCGGCCTGCCCGTGATGTCCAACGCAACCCATATCGTGCCGCTGTTCGTCGGCGATGCGGAAGCCTGCAAGCGGGCCTCCGACATCCTGCTCGAGGAGCACGGCATCTACATTCAGCCGATCAACTACCCGACGGTCGCCAAGGGCACCGAGCGCCTGCGCATCACGCCCTCGCCCTATCACGACGACGGTCTGATCGATCAGCTCGCCGATAGCCTGCTGCAGGTCTGGGAGCGGCTCGGCCTGCCGTTGAAGCAGAAGTCGCTGGCGGCGGAGTAAGCCCCCACGCTGTCATTCCGGGGCGATGCGAAGTTCGTAGGGTGGGCAAAGCAAAGCGTGCCCACCGTTGACCCGCGATGAAGGCGGTGGGCACGCTGGCGCTTTGCCCACTCTACAAGCTGGGGCCCATCCCACGCGCTTTAACGACGATGTCCGTTCCTGAAACAAATCGGGAATTCGCTGTCGCCTGCGGCGGCCCAAGGCGCTAGGATTTCCTCAAAGTTTCGGTCGACGGAGCCCCCCCTCCGTCATGCCCCGCGAAGGCGGGGCATCCAGTAAACACCGGACGACCTTACGGCAAAGGCTCTGGAATACTGGATCGCCCGGTCAAGCCGGGCGATGACAGCGGAGAAGGAAGGCGGGGCGATCCCGTTGCAGAGGAGGACCAGGCAGCGATGCTGCACGACTGGGGCGTCATAGGGGCCGCCTTTGGCTACATCGGGTTCCTGTTCCTGGTGGCGAGCTATGGCGACCGGTTGTCGCCGGACCAGCGCGGCCGCGCCAGCGGGCTGATCTACCCGCTGTCGCTTGCGATCTATTGCACCTCCTGGACCTATTTCGGCTCGGTCGGTTCCGCGACGCGCACCAGCATCGACTTCCTGGCCATCTATCTCGGCCCCGTGCTGATGATCGGGCTGTGCACGCCGCTGCTGCGCCGCGTCATCCAGCTCGCCAAGACCCAGAACATCACCTCCATCGCCGACTTCATCGGGGCGCGCTATGGCAAGAGCCAGGCGGTCGCGGTCACGGTGGCCGTGATCGCCATCATCGGCTCGGTTCCCTATATCGCGCTGCAGCTCAAGGCGGTGGCGTCTTCGCTCGAGATCATTCTCAGCGAAGATCATTCCATTTCCCGCATTCCGATCATCGGCGACATTCCGCTCCTGGTGACGCTGGCGATGGCGGCGTTTGCCGTGCTGTTCGGGACCAGGCAGACCGACGCCACCGAGCACCAGCACGGGCTGATGCTGGCGGTTGCAACCGAATCCACCGTCAAGCTGGTCGCATTCCTTGCTGCGGGCGCGTTCGTCACCTTCTGGATGTTCACCCCGCACGAGCTCGTCGAGCGCGCCATGAAGACGCCGGAGGCGGTGCGGGCGATCGACTACGTGCCGTCGGTCGGCAATTTCCTGATCACGACGCTGTTGTCGTTCTGCGCCATCATGCTGCTGCCGCGGCAGTTCCATGTCAGCGTGGTGGAGAATGCCACCGATGCCGAGGTGGGTCGCGCGCGCTGGCTGTTCCCGCTCTATCTCGTCACCATCAACCTGTTCGTGATCCCGATCGCGCTGGCCGGCCTCATCACCTTCCCGTTCGGCCGCGTCGACAGCGACGTCTTTGTGCTGGCGCTGCCGATCGCGGGAAATGCGGCGGCATTGTCCATCGCCGTGTTCGTGGGCGGGCTCTCCGCCGGCACGGCCATGGTGATCGTGGAATGCGTCGCGCTCTCGGTGATGGTGTCGAACGACATGGTGGTGCCGCTGGTCCTGCACCGCGCCCCGCGCTCGCGCGCCGCCGCGGCCTTCGGCGACTTCCTGCTCAAGGTACGGCGCTTTGCGATCTTCGCCATCATGGCGATGGCCTATCTGTACTATCGCGCGCTGGGCCACACCCAGCTCGCGGCGATCGGGCTGTTGTCCTTTGCGGCGATCGCCCAGCTCGCGCCGGCCTTTTTCGGCGGGCTGATCTGGCGGCGCGGCACTGCGCGCGGCGCCATCGGCGGCATGCTGGTCGGCTGCCTGGTGTGGATGTACACGCTGTTCCTGCCGAGCTTCCTCGACACCAATACCGCGGGGATCCTGTTGTTGCAGCACGGGCCGTTCGGCATCGAGGCGCTGCGGCCGCAGGCGCTGTTCGGCACCGACCTGCCGCCGTTGCTGCACGGGGTGCTCTGGAGCCTGGCGCTCAATGTCGCGACCTTCGTGCTGCTGTCGTTGTGGCGCCAGCCCTCCTCGATCGAGCGGCTGCAGGCCGACCTGTTCGTGCCGAGCGAACTCGCGCCGATCGCGCCGAGCTTCCGCCGCTGGCGCACCACGGTGACCGTGCAGGATATCCAGAGCACGGTGGCGCAATATCTCGGCGCCGAGCGCGCCCGGCAATCCTTCGAGGCCTTCGCGCTGACCCGCCGCACACGACTCGATCCGGAAGCGCCGGCCGATTTCGAACTGCTGCAGCATGCGGAGCATTTGATCGCCTCCTCCATCGGCGCGGCATCCTCGCGGCTCGTGATGTCGCTGCTGCTCAAGAAGCGCACCGTCTCGGCCAAGGCGGCCCTGAAGCTGCTCGACGATTCCCATGCCGCCTTTCACTTCAACCGCGAGATCATGCAAGCCGCGCTCGACCATGTGCGGCAGGGTATCGCCGTGTTCGATGCCGACCTGCACCTGATCTGCTCCAACCAGCAGTTCGGCGAGATTCTGGGGTTGCCGCCGCATCTCGTGCAGATCGGCATTCCCTTGAGCGAAATCCTGGGATTCATGGCGGAGATCAACCTCTCCGAGGTCGAGAACAGCGAGACGTTTGTCGAGCGGCGCCTGACCGCCTACACGACCGAGGGCGCCTCCTATCTGGAGCGCCTGCCCGACCGCCACATGGTGGTCGAGGTCCGCTCAAACCGCATGCCGGGCGGCGGCATGGTCATCACCTTCACCGACGTAACCCCGTCCTTTGAGGCCGCGGAAGCACTGGAGCGCGCCAATGCCACGCTGGAAAAGCGCGTGCGCGAACGCACCGAGGAATTGACCCGGCTCAATTCCGAGCTGGCGCTGGCCAAGAGCGCGGCCGAGGACGCGAACATTTCCAAGACCCGCTTCCTGGCGGCGGCAAGCCACGACATCCTGCAGCCGCTCAACGCCGCGCGGCTCTATGTGACGAGCCTGGTCGAGCGCCAGAACGGCGGCGAGGATTCGCGGCTGGTCGAGAACATCGACGACTCGCTCGAGGCCATCGAGGAGATCCTGAGCGCCCTGCTCGACATTTCCAGGCTCGATGCCGGAGCCATGACGCCCTCGATCTCGAGCTTCAAGATCGGCGACCTGATGCGCTCGCTGGAGATCGAATTTGCGCCCATCGCACGCGCCAAGGGTCTCCGGCTCAATTTCGTCCCCTGCTCGCTGCCAGTGGAATCCGATCGCCTGCTGCTGCGGCGGCTGCTGCAGAACCTGATCTCGAACGCGATCAAATATACGCCGCATGGCCGGGTGCTGGTGGGCTGCCGCCGGCGCGGCGGCTCGCTGAAGATTTGCGTCTACGACACCGGCGTCGGCATCCCCGCGCAGAAGCGCGGCGAGATTTTCAAGGAGTTTCACCGGCTCGAGCAGGGCGCTCGGATCGCCCGCGGGCTCGGGCTTGGGCTGTCCATCGTCGAGCGGCTGTCGCGCGTGCTCAAGCACAGCATCGCGCTCGATGCCAATTCGAGCGGCGGCTCGGTGTTCTCGGTCACCGCGCCGATCGCCAAGGCGGTGAACTACACCGCCGCCGTCACCGCGGCGACGCCGATTGCGAAAACACCGATCTCCGGCGCCCTGATCGTCTGCATCGAGAACGATCCTGCGATCCTTGACGGCATGAAGACCCTGCTCACCGCCTGGGACGCCGAGGTGATTGCGGTCGCCGATCCGGAAGCCGCGATCGAGGCGATCGAGCATATGGGCCGCCCGGTCACGGGTCTTTTGGTCGACTATCATCTCGACCGCGGCAATGGCGTGGCCGCGATCCGCGACCTCCGCCGCCGCTTCGGTGACGCGTTGCCCGCGATCCTGATCACCGCAGACCGCAGCCCCCATGTCCGCGCCGCGGCCCGCGAGGAGAACATCGCGGTGCTCAACAAGCCGCTCAAGCCGGCTTCGCTCCGGGCGCTGTTGGGGCAATGGCGCATCCAGCAGATGGTGGCGGCGGAGTAGGCTCTCACTGTCATCTGCGAAAGCCGGGAGCGATAACCACACGCGGTGGTTTCACCTGCATTCTCTCCCCCACGTCATGCCGCGAAGCTGCCGACGCTGACATAATACCGTTAGGGTCGGCGCAGTAGATGTCCGCGAACGTACATGTCTGCAAGGCGCCGTAGAGCGCGCGGGCAGGCATCAGTCGGGGCGACTCATGACATTTTCGACGCACTGCCAGCGCCGGACATCCATACAATTGGCCTTGGCACCTGCCGTCGTGCTGGCGACATCGTTGGGCGCAGCTGTGGTCCTTTTCAATCCGGCAGCCGCTGCGACCGACAGCGCGCCCGCAGCGTCGCTCAATGCCGGGATTGCGCGTTATCGCTCGCAGCTCACCGCGGATATCGACCGATCCGTCACGGAGGTGCAAAGATTGCGCGCCAGCCTCGCTAGCGGCGATGTTGCCGCGGCAAAGCAGGCGTGGATCGAGGCCCGGGTCGGCTGGGAGCGCTCGGAGGTCTTCACCAGCGGCTTCGCGCCCGAGCTCGACCGCGCCATCGACGCCTGGCCCAACGGTGCCAGCGGATTCCACGCCATCGAGGCCAAGCTGTTCGGCGCCGGCCGGACCGACGTCACGGACGAGGTCGACGCGCTGCTGCACAGCCTTTCGGATATGGCAGCGACGGCGCGCAACACCGACCTGACGCCTCAGGGCCTGCTCGATGGCTTGACCCGGCTGGCTTACGAAGTCGGCGAAAGCAAAGTCGATGGCGGGGAATCGCGCATCAGCGGAACCTCCATCGACGACATGCGCAACAATGTCGATGGCATCGAAACAGCCTACGGCACGATCTTCGCCGCCACGATCGACAGAAACGACCACGATCTCGGCGACACGGCCCGGCGTCTGATCGATGAACTCAAGAGCATGCTGGCGCAGCGCGATCTGCGGCAGTTGGACCAGGAACGATTGCGCGCCGTCAGCGAGGAGCTGGTGCTGACGCTGCAGACCGCAGCCCCCAAACTCGCGCTGGCGCGGCCGACGCTCGAGCTGCAGTGAAGCTTGCAGATCGCAGGACCGGCCGCGCGGCCGCGCAAAACCACTACAAAATCGAAACGACATGATCCAGGGACCAGTTCGGTGACGGCACGACAGGGATTTTGGGCGATTGCGATATGTCTATTGGCGGCGCTGCCGGTCGGCGACGCGCAAGCATTTCCGCTCAGCGGCGACCAGACCGTGTTGCCGGCGGGCACTGACCTGAATGAGGACGCGCTCTATGGCCCGACCGAGGTTTTCCACTCCGAGGCGCATGGCGGCTTCAAGTCCTACATGGTCGACCTCGGCGACCTCGCCTTCAACTCCCCGACCGTGCTCGGCGGTCCGGCCCGTATGGCGGGAATGAGCTGCGGCACGTGCCACGTCAACGGCGCCGGCAATGCCAGGCTCTATGTTCCGGGCATGTCGACCCGGCCGGGAAATTTCGACACCACTGGTCCGCTGTTCAATCCCAAGGCGCACAATGGCGTGCTCGATCCGGTGCGTATTCCGAGCCTGCGCGGCGCGCGCTTCCTCGCGCCGTACGGCAATGACGGACGTATAGCCTCGCTGCGCGAGTTCATCCGCAACGTCATCGTCAACGAGTTCTCCGGCCCGGAGCCCTCGCCCGCCATCCTCGACGCGATGGTCGCCTATGTCGAGGACATCGATTTCCTGACGAACCTGAGCCTCGACTCCAACGGCCGGCTGACATCGCAATCCAATGAGGCCGAGCGGCGTGGCGAGGCGATCTTTTCGCGGCCGTTCCCGCACGACCCGACCATGAGCTGCGCCACCTGCCACATCCCTTCGGGCGCCTTCGTCGATCACAAGCAGCACGATGTCGGCTCCGGAGGGCTGTTCAAGACGCCGACGCTGTTGAACGCCGATTTCAATGCCCCGTATTTCCACGATGGGCGTTACGACAGCCTGGGCCAGGTGGTGGCGCATTTCGACCGGGTGTTCGAGCTCAACCTGTCGCCGCAGGATCGTTCCGATCTCACCGCCTATCTCACGGCCGTCGGCGATGGCCTGATCCCCCTCGACCGCGAGGGCGTGAGCTCGCAGCTCAAGGAGATCAACGACTTCGCGAGCGTGCTCGAACTCGCCATTCCCGCCCATGACCTCGCCATCATCGATCTCGCGGTGACCACCGTCGGCCAGGAGCTGCGCGACCTCACCGAGAAGTTTCCGGATCGCCGCGACGCCACCGTTACCGGCGGGCTGCAGCAGCGCCTCGCCGCACGTGCGGCTTTGAAGGATGCCGTGATTCGTTTCCGGCACATTGGCACGGCCGCGGCGGCAGGACGTTTCGACGAAGCCGCGGCTGAATTTGCGGACTACCGCAAAATGTCGGTCAGCGTGTTGCCCATGTTGCTGACGATGGCGCAGCCATGGTCCCTGTTCAATCCGGCCGTTCACGATGCACACTACGCGGCGCTGCGCCGGACGCTGCTGCAATCGCAAACGGTGGCGCAGGTGCGGGCCGCGCCAGCGAGCAGCGTGGGCGAGAACGCGACGAAAGCGATCCCCGACAGTCACTGAACAGCGCCTGGCTTTCCGCGAACCACGACCGCCGCTCGGCAGCGAACGCCACCACGAAACCCGAGCTGCATGCGTCGACGAATGTCCGATCAACAAAAAACTGTATCCGACATTTTACAAATCCGACAAAGCGTCCGTCACAGGCCTCGGTAATATTGTACCTTATCCGATTTTACTGGGGAAAATCTCGACATGAGCAATTCGACTGATCACGGTCGTCACAGCAAGAACTGGCGACGGAGCGCTGGGCTCTTCGCATCAGTAGTCACCACCTCGGCACTCTGCCTCGGCTCCGCCGCCATCGGCGGTGAGGACGACGCGGCCGTCACCGGGGGCATCACCCGCAGCCCGATCAAGCACGTCATCATCCTGATCGGCGAAAATCGCGGCTTCGACCATACGTTCGCCACCTACAGGCCCAAGGGCGAGGGGCAGACCATCAGCAATCTGCTGTCGAAGGGAATCGTCAGAGCCGACGGCAGCCCGGGCCCGAACTACGCGCTGGCCCAGCAATATTCGGTCACCTCGCAGCCGCTCTACTACATCGGCGCGCCCAAGGCGGCAAAAACGCCGTACAACAACACCACGAACCCGATGCCGCAGCCGACCACCGGCGGCGCGCCCACAGGCCCGCAGGCCTGGTATCCCTACGCCGCAGGCTACGCCCCGCCGTTCCAACCCTCCTGCAATCCGACCGATCCAGGCGCCTCGGATCAAACGCAAGGCTGCGATCAGAATTACGTTGCCGAAGCCAACCTCTTCGCCAGCCAGGTTCCGGACATCCGGGCCAAGCAGTTCTGGAAGCTGAGCTCGGGTTGGACGGACCTGCCCAACGGCGTACCCGACACCCGCGTTCCGGGCCAGGGCTCGCTGACCGGGCCCTTCCCGTGGCAGGGCGCGAACATCGGCGACAACGACTACACCGGTGACCAGACCCATCGCTTCTTCCAGGCCTGGCAGCAGCAGGATTGCAGCATCGAGAACGCCACGCGCGACAATCCGACCGGCTGTCTCAACGACCTCTTCCCGTTCACCATGCTGGCGACCAACCAGACCTGGGCGCTGGGCAATCCGATGGGCTTCTACAACATGGCCCGTGGACAGGTGTCGTACTTCAAGACGCTCGCCGATCGCTTCACGCTCAGCGACAACTTCCACCAGGCGATCCTCGGTGGCACCTATCCGAACCACATGGCGCTCGTCACTGGCGATGCGCTGTACTGGTCCGACGGCAACGGCAAGGCAACCGCGCCGGATCCCTCCTTGGTCGCCAATCCGAACCCGACGGCGCCGCCGAGCGACAATCCGCAGGCGATCAACAACTTCACCCACGACGCGAACTGGGTGAACTGCGCCGACTATACCCAGCCGGGCGTGGCGCCGATCGTCGACTACCTGGCGCACCTGCCCTATCACCCCAAATCGAACTGCGAATCCGGCCACTACTACCTGATCAACAATTCCGGCCCGGGATACAACAACGACGGCACCTTGAACAGCGGCGGCGTTCCACCGTCATCGCTGCGCACCATCGGCGACGCGCTGAACGAGCATAACATCGGCTGGAAGTTCTTTGGCGCCGACTTCAAGACCCAGTATTACTATTGCGCGATCTGCAACCCGTTCCAGTACATGAAGTCGGTCATGGGCGACTCCGCCCAGCGCGCGGCTCATCTCGGCGACTCCGAGGATCTGATCAAGGCCATCCAGACCAATACGCTGCCCGCGGTGTCGTTCGGCAAGCCCGACGGCTACATGGACGGCCATCCGCAATCGTCGAAGGTCGATCTGTTCGAAACCTATGTGCAGAACATCCTCGCCGTGCTGCAGAACCATCCGCAGCAGCTGGCCAACACGGTCGTGTTCGTCACCTTCGACGAAGCCGGCGGCGAATACGATTCCGGTTTCGTGCAGCCGATCGACTTCTTCGGCGACGGGCCGCGGATTCCTCTCCTGGTCCTGTCGCCCTATTCGACCGGCGGCAAGATCCACCACGCCTATGGTGACCACGTCTCGCTGCTCAAGTTCATCGAGCGCAATTGGAACCTGAAGCCGCTGACCCGGCGCAGCCGCGACAACCTGCCGAACCCGGTCAGCGATCCCTCGAATCCCTATGTTCCGACCAACATGCCGGCGCTCGACGATCTGTACGACGCGTTCGACTTCGACCATCCGGCGACGCCGAACTATTTGCCGTAACCGCGTCGCGAAAGCTTTCAGCACGAAACCGCCGATCACCTCCGGCGCCGGTCAAGCCCTCTGCGGCGTGCCCGGCGCCGAACTTTATGTCGACGAGGCGGGCGACTGCCGGTCCGCTACTGCTCCGTCGGCGTGCTCTGCCGCCATTGGCTGCCGGCGATCTTGGCGGCGGCGATGACGGCCTGGGTGCGGCTCTCGACGCCGAGCTTCTGCAGGATCGCCGAGACATGGGCCTTGATGGTCGCCTCGGAGACGCCGAGCTCATAGGCGATCTGCTTGTTGAGCAATCCCTCCGACAGCATCATCAGGACGCGCACCTGCTGCGGGGTCAGCGTCACCAGCCGGTCGCGCAGTCGCGTCATTTCGGGATCGGCCTGCGACGACAGGTCCGTATCCGGCGGGATCCAGACATCGCCCTCCATCACCTTGAGGATGGCATCGCGCAGGGTCTCCACGCCGAAGCGCTTGGGGATGAAGCCTGAGGCGCCGAAATCCAGCGAGCGGCGGATCGTGGCGGCATCGTCACTTGCCGATACGATGACGACAGGGATCGCCGGATATTGCGCGCGCAAATAGATCAGGCCCGAGAAGCCGGAGATCCCCGGCATTGAGAGATCAAGCAGGATCAGGTCCAGATCGGCATCCTGTTCCAGCAGCGCGGTCAGCTCCTCGAACGAGCCTGTTTCGTCGACCTTTGCACTGCTCAGGACGCCGCTGACCGCCTGCCGCAAAGCGGCGCGGAACAGGGGATGATCGTCTGCAATGACGAGATGAGAGGAAGCAGCCATTTCTGTTTCTAGCACATTGGTTCTAGCACAATGGTTGTGGAAGGCATGCGCACGCGCACATCAACACCACATCCCGGGTTTCTTCGACTGAATTTTTCTAAATCTTCCTCCCTTGGTATTAGGCATGCAAGCACACAATAAGTTCCTGAGGAAAGGCGGTTAATTGTCGCCTTGTGCAACGCAGCAGGCAGGCTCGTTTGATCCACCGCATTTCGTCCGGGGTCCCGACCAAATAGACAGCCGAAAGTCTAAAGTCTTATGTGCCGGCCTTCACCGCAATGTTACCGTGCGGGCAAGCCCTAGGGTAAGCGCAGGCATGAAGTCCGGCGCAGGGGGAGAGGACGCAATCTTTTTTCGGGGAGCGAAACGATGACGATAGCAGCGACGGCGGGCGAAAATGTCCGCTCGGGTGGAATGACGGCGGAGGAGCGAAAGGTCATTTTCGCCTCATCGCTCGGCACCGTGTTCGAGTGGTACGACTTCTACATCTACGGCACGCTGGGACCGTTCCTGGCCAAATACTTCTTCTCCAGCGTACCTGCGAACGTTGCCTTCATCTTCACCCTGCTCGCCTTTGCCGCGGGTTTTGCGGTTCGTCCGTTCGGCGCCCTGATCTTCGGTCGCCTTGGCGACATGATCGGACGCAAATACACCTTCCTGATCACGATGTCCCTGATGGGCGTCGGCACCTTCTTCATCGGCCTGCTGCCCGGCTACGCGAGCTGGGGCCTGGCCGCGCCGATCGTGCTGATCGCGTTGCGCCTGGTGCAGGGCCTGGCGCTCGGCGGCGAATATGGCGGTGCTGCGACCTATGTCGCCGAGCACGCGCCCAGGGACAAGCGCGGCTATTACACCTCGTGGATCCAGACCACGGCGACGCTCGGCCTGTTCATGGCGCTGCTCCTGATCCTCGGCATCCGCACCGCCATGGGTGAGGATTCCTTCGGCGGCTGGGGCTGGCGCATTCCGTTCCTCGCCTCCGGCATTCTGCTGGCCGTCTCGGTCTGGATCCGGTTGAGCCTGAACGAGTCGCCGATATTCCAGCGCATGAAGGAGGAGGGCAAGACCTCCAAGCGTCCGCTGACCGAGGCGTTCGGCGAATGGGCCAACGCCAAGATCGCGATCCTGGCCCTGCTCGGCGCGACCGCGGGCGAAGCCGTGGTGTGGTACGGCGGGCAGTTCTATGCGCTGTTCTTCCTGACCCAGACGCTGAAGGTGCCGGGCGTGCCCGCGCAGATCATGATCGTGGTTGCGCTCGCACTCGGGACGCCGTTCTTCGTGATCTTCGGCTGGCTGTCCGACAAGATCGGCCGCAAGCCGATCATCCTGACGGGCTTCCTGCTGGCGGCGGTGACCTATTTCCCGATCTTCAAGGGCATCACCCACTTCGCCAACCCGAAGCTCGAGGCCGCGCTTGCCGCCTCGCCCGTGACGGTCATTGCCGATCCGAGCGAGTGCTCGTTCCAGTTCAAGGCGACAGGCACGGAATCGTTCACCTCGGGCTGCGACATCGCCAAGTCGGGCCTGGTCAACCTGTCGGTGAACTACACCTCCCAGGAGGCGCCGAAGGGCACGCCCGCCCAGGTCAAGATCGGCGATACCACGCTGACGCCGACCTCGCCTGACTTCGCCAAGGCCCTCCCCGCTGCGATCAAGGCCCACGGCTATCCGGCCGGCGCCGATCCGAACGACATCAACTATGTCATGACGGTGGTGCTGCTCTGGATCCTCGTGATCTATGTGACGCTGGTCTACGCACCGATCGCGGCCTGGCTGGTTGAGTTGTTCCCGAGCCGCATCCGCTACAGCGGCATGTCGCTGCCCTATCACATCGGCAACGGCTGGTTCGGCGGCTTCCTGCCGGCGACCGTGTTCGCGATCGTGGCATGGACCGGCAACATCTATTCCGGCCTGTGGTATCCGATCGCGATCGCGGCGATGAGCCTGGTGATTGGTTTCCTGTTCCTGCCGGAGACCAAGGACATCGACATCACCAAGACCTGATCCGACCGCTCAGGTCCAAGGCATAGACCGGCCGCGGGGGGCACCTCCCGCGGCCGTTTCTTTTTCACGCAACGCGGCCGCAGAACTGCAGCACGATCTCACGGCTGTGCGGCGCCTTGCGGTGCTCGACCAGATAGATCGCCTGCCAGGTGCCGAGCGCGAGCTTGCCGGCCAGCACGGGCACGGTGAGCGAGACCGACGTCAGCATGGTCTTGATGTGGGCAGGCATGTCGTCCGGACCCTCGAGATCATGGATCCATCCCGCCTTTTGCGGCGCCAGCCGATCGAGTGCGGTGGCGAGGTCGTCGAGCACCGACGGGTCCGCATTCTCCTGGATGGTGAGCGACGCCGAGGTGTGACGGATGAAGGCTGTCAGCGCCCCTTCCCGCGCGCCGGTCTCGCGCAGGAAAGCGTCAATCTCGGCCGTGACATCGACGAATCCCATGCCCGTTGTCTGCACCTCGAGCTGCGAGGTGACGATGTCGCCCGCGGTCACCGTCGAGGGCGGAGTGCGGGAAGCTGATTTGGATGTTGTCACGGTGAACTCTCGCTCTCTCAGTCGTCCCGGCGAAGACCGGACCTATACCGCGGAAGCTTTCCGTGGTCCTCGGTGGCCGGCGACCTTCGCAACACCCACTGCCTGGGGGGGTCCGGGCCTTCGCCGGGACGACACCACCTCAAATCCTCCCCGCGGCGTCCTTCTGCATTCGGTTGGCCATGTCGACCAGGCGCCGCCAGGCGCGTTCCAGGAAGGACATCGCGCGATCAAGATCGGCATCGCTGGGCAGCGGAATTTCGATCTTGCGCCCGCTGTCCGCTTTGGGCGTGACCTGCTTGTCCGATTTGGGCAGGGCTTCATCGGTCTTGCCTGGCGCGTCCTCGCGCGCCGCGAGCTGCGCCTTCAGCTGCTCGTTCTCGGCTTGCAGCCGGCCGATCTCGTCATCCATCGCCTTGCGCTCGTCCGGCACGGCGTAGCAGGCCCAGCCATTGCCATTATTGCTGCAGGTTGACACCGTGCCGGTGCGCGTATCGAGGCGGACGAAGCTATCGCCTTTCTGTGACAGCGTGTAGCGACCGTTTTCGGTATCCGGTCCGGAGTCGGCGACGGCGGGTCCGACCCCTGCGAAGGAGAAGGCGAAGACCAGGCTCGCGACAAGACCACAAGGCGATGTAATCGGGCTCATGCGGCAACTCCGCTTGTCCGTCCCCTAAAGCGCGATGAGATTAGGATGAACCGTCATCGCGCTTTAGCTTTTTGATTGAGCATGATCTCTCCGGATTTTGCGCTAGCGCGGCCCTTCGGGTCCGGATCATGCTCTAAACCTGAGACCTATAGGGCGGGCGGCCGGATTTCAACGCGTCCGCGAAGCAATTCGAGGCGGTTCTGGCCCCAGAACACCTCGCCATCCAGCACGTCGGCTGGCGAGCCGAATCAGCTCGTTTGAGGCCATCGGCCCCCAAGCCGTTGCAAAATCGCCTCATAGTTTCGCAAGTGCCACGGACAGCGGTGGAAGCACTGCCGCAAACAGCGTATAAGTTCAATTAAATCAAATAGATGAACATTAAACACGGAATCTTGACTCGGCCAGATGCGGTCAGTATGGTCCGCGCGGCTTTAAAGGGTGACGGGGCGTAATTTCTGTTTCCAGCGACATCGTGTCGGATCTCCAAACATGGCGAAACGCACGCACGGCAGCGGAGATGGAAGTCGCGATAAATCGCCTGACGAAGCTGCGCTTTCCGCAAGGCTCGGAAGTCTCGACCAGCGGTTGTCAGCATTGCGCGACAGCCGCAAACTTGAGACTGACCAATCCGAAGGTGGGAACGAAGACGTGGCGGCCAGGGCTTCGGCCATGGCGCTCGGCTTTCGGCTTTCGTCGGAATTGGTTGCCGGTGTCCTTGTTGGAGCCGCGCTTGGCTGGGGTATCGACCGTCTGCTGTCGACATCGCCTTTCGGGCTCATCGTGTTCCTTCTGCTCGGCTTTGCAGCCGGCGTCGTCAACGTGGTGAGATCGGCGACGGCGGCTTCGAGAACCGGCCGTTGACGTGGCGTAGGGACCTGTGGGCGTTAAGGACGATTTGTGGCGCCAACGACTTGTAGCGCCAAGGATTTGGACGAAGCCTGACGACGTGAATTGCAATATGCCGGCCCGGCCGGCAAACGATGAGACTGGGCGCGGATGATCGATCCGATCGAACAATTCAGTATCCAAAAGATCTTCACGATCGGCCATATCGGCAATCAGGAGATCGCCTTCACCAATGCGTCGGCCTATATGTTCGGCACGGTCGCGATCATTTCGCTCTTGATGATCGCCGGCGTGTCGCGGAACCAGCTGGTGCCCGGCCGCGTGCAGTCGGTGGCGGAGTTGTGCTACGAGTTCGTCGCCAACACCATACGATCGACCGCCGGCCGCGAAGGCATGAAGTTCTTCCCGCTGGTGTTCTCGATTTTCATGCTGGTCGCGGTCTCCAACCTGATCGGCATCATCCCCTACACCTTCACGATTGCCAGCCACATCATCGTCACCGCGGCGCTGGCGCTCCTGGTCTTCTTCACCGTCATCATCTACGGCTTCTACAAGAACGGCCTGAAGTTCTTCAAGATTTTCGTGCCGAGCGGCGTTCCGATCTACATTCTGCCGCTTGTTGTCGCGATCGAGATCTTCTCGTTCTTCGTGCGCCCGGTCTCGCACAGCGTGCGACTGTTCGCCAACATGCTGGCCGGCCACATCACCCTGAAAGTGTTCGCAAGCTTCGTCGGCATGCTGGGCGCGCTCGGCGCCATCGGCTGGGCCGGCGCCGTCCTGCCGCTCGGGCTGACGATCGCGCTTACCGCGCTCGAGCTTCTGATTGCGTTCCTGCAGGCTTACGTGTTCGCCATCCTCACCTGCATCTATCTCAACGATGCTATCCATCCGGGCCACTGATCCGGCCCACTACCCCAAACCTCTGGAAGGAGTTCGTTTCATGGATCCGATTGCCGCGAAGTACATTGGTGCTGGTCTTGCCTGCATGGGCCTCGGCGGCGCTGGCGCCGGCGTGGGCATCATCTTCGGTAACTACCTCGCCGCTGCGGTCCGCAACCCGTCGGCTGCCCAGGGCCAGTTCGGCAACCTGATCTTCGGCTTCGCCGTGACCGAAGCGCTCGGCATCTTCTCGCTGCTGATCGCGCTGCTCCTGCTGTTCGCGCTGTAAGGCCATCTCTGGCTTGAAGGAGTAGCCCATGGCTGAAAGTCATGGCGGGGCGAAGGCGCCGGCCGGCACCTCGTCCCATACCGAGGCCGAAGGCGGAGCGCGCCCGTTTCCGCCGTTCGAGACCAGCACCTTTGCCTCGCAACTGGTGTCGCTGGCGATCGCCTTTGTCGCGCTCTATCTGATCGTGTCTCGCATCGCGCTGCCGCGGGTCGGCGGCGTGATCGATGCACGGCAGAACAAGATCGACGGTGACCTGGCCGCGGCGCAGAAGTTCAAGGACGAGTCGGACGCTGCGATCAAGGCCTATGAGGCCGACCTCGCCGCCGCCCGTTCGCGTGCGCAGGCCATCAGCAACGAGACCCGCGAGAAGCTGAACGCGCAGTCCGAGGCCGAGCGCAAGACGCTGGAAGAAAAGCTGGCGCAAAAGCTCAGCCAGGCCGAGAAGACCATTGCGGCGACGCGCGCGTCTGCCATGAGCAACGTCCGCGGCATCGCGGCCGACGCGGCCGCAACGATCGTGCAGCGGCTGACCGGGATCTCGCCCGACAGCAAGTCGGTCGAGAGCGCGGTCGATGCGTCCTTGAAGGGATAATGGAAGATGTTCGCCGAACCGGAATTTTGGGTTGCGGTCGCCTTTGTCATCCTGATGGGCGTGTTCGTCTATGTCGGCGTGCCCAAGACGGTGCTGAAGGCGCTCGACCATCGTGCCGATCGCATCAAGGCCGAGCTCGATGACGCGAGGCGCCTGAAGGATGAAGCCGCCAAGGTGCTCGCGGACTACAAGGCCCGCCGCGCCAGCGCCGAAAAGGAAGCCGCCGAAATCGTCGCCGGCGCGAAGGCCGAGGCCGAGCGGATCGCGGCGGAAGCCAAGACCAAAATGGAAGACTTCGTCGCCCGCCGCACCAAGACGGCCGAGAGCAAGATTGCACTCGCCGAGGCCCAGGCCCTCGCCGACGTCCGCGCTGCGGCTGCCGATGCAGCGGTCGCCGCCGCTTCGACCATCCTGTCGCAGACGGTGAAAGGCCAGGTCGCCGAGGACCTGCTCACGAAGGGAATTGCGGACGTTCGGCAGAAGCTGAACTGACGATCGGCCCATCGCTGAATTTACGAAGCCGGCGCGATGACCTCGCGCCGGCTTTTTTGTTGCCTGACGATCTTCGCTGCGTCCTTTTTCACCGCTGTCACTTGCCCGCGAACCTCCGCTGTCATCACCCGCGAAAGCGGGTGATCCAGTATTCCAGAGACAGCAGTGCTTGAGCCGAGAGGCCGCGGCGTACCGGATCGCCCGGTCAAGCCGGGCGATGACACCGACAATGCGGCTCGCGATCGCGCAGTGACGTGCGCACCGCTTCGCGCGACGACAGCGCGCCCACTTACTTCCGCTTCTTGCCTGCCTTCGCCTTCGGCTCAGGGGCCAGCGCCTGCGGATCGAAGCCGATGTAGAAGATATATTTGTCGATGTCCGCGCCCGACGGCTCCGGAAACACGAGGTCGTCGACCACCAGCGAGAACGGCACGGAGTCCTGCTCGCCGATTTCGACATTGGTGCGATAGGCCTTGGTGGCGATCACCTTCTCGGTGACGCCGCCCAGCACAACCGCCACGCGGAGCGGAACCTCGACGCTCGCAGGCGCCCCGGCGGGACCGACGATGACGCGGCCCTGGATCCCGATCCGCGCGGTGATATCGCCGCCGGCCTTGACGCATTCACGCGCGGTCCTGCTGATGGTGGCCTGGAAACGCACGTCGTTGCCGACCGCCTCCTTGCCGGGAGCAGCGACCGCGTAGGTCGAGGCGCCGGCGCGGATTCCGACCGGCGGACAGTTGATATCCGGCACCGGCTCCTTGTTATCCACGATCGGCGGCTGCTGCTCGTCCGACTTGCCGCCGAACAGGCTCTTGAACCGGTCAGTCAGCGACTGCGACGCCGCCGGCGTTGCCGTGACTAGCGCGCCAATCGCGAGCGCCAGCAGGCCGGAGGTTGCGATTTTGAAAGTCCTGTTACCCATTGTTCGATAGTCCTGAGTGCATCAGGCGGTCACTCCCCGCGAAATCTATAGCAAATCGATCGGGGCGAACCCGTGGCGCGGTGACCGACCTCGCCCCGCCTGCATCGAGAGGTCGGATTGCACCGCAGATGCAATCCGGGTGAGGGGGTTTCTCCACTCACTCATCAGCTTCCGAATCTGCGGAAAGAGCCCCTCACCCTGACCCTCTCCCCGTAAAGGACGGGGAGAGGGAACATATCGTCCTTCGCATACCCGCCCGTCATGGTCTGTCGCTATCCGCGAAAATCCTCGCTCAACAAGCCGAACAGCAGGTGATCCTGCCAGACGCCGTTGATGCAGAGATAGCGCCGCGCCAGGCCCTCGCGGGTGAAGCCGCATTTCTCCAGGACGCGGATGGAGGCGAAGTTGGAGGGAATGCAGGCGGCCTCGACCCGGTGCAGATTGAGCTCGCCGAACAGCGTCGGCAGCAGCACGCGCAGCGCCGCGGTCATGTAGCCGCGATGCGCATGGGGCTGGCCGACCCAGTAGCCGATGGTGCCGGCCTGCACAATGCCGCGCCGCACATTGGCGACCGTGATGCCCCCGATCATCTCGCCGTCCGTTTCGCGGAAAATGATGAAGGGATAGGAGCGGTCGCCGGCGATGTCCTCGGCATAGCGGCGCAGCCGCCTGCGGAACCCGGAGCGGGTGAGATCGTCGGACGGCCAGATCGGCTCCCAGGGCGTGAGATAGTCGCGGCTGAACCCCCGCAGATGCGCCCATTGCGCAAAGTCGGACATCTGCGGCGCACGCAGCACGAGGCCGGCGCCGCGCGGCGCCAGCGCAGGCGGTCCTCCCGTTGGCAATCGAAACAGGGCCATCCGCGATGCTCCCCCGGAGTCGTCGTGCGAGGCGCATCAGTGTAGCCGCGCCCGCTCCTTCGACCTCGTCAATCCTTCCGCAAAACTCACCGCCGTGTCCAGTCCCCTGCCGCTGCCAAGTGCAACCACGGCGGGCTGGCTGCGCGTGAGCAGCGCACGCGCGGCGTTCCGCGTCGATTCGACGCTGACCTCCTCGATTCGGCCTATCAACTCGTCCAGAGTCTGCGGTCTCCCATAGGCCAAAATGTGTCGCGCCAGCTGCTCGGCGCGCGAGGAGCAGCTTTCCAGTGCCATCAGCAATCCCGCTTTCATCTGCGCCTTGGCGCGGGCCACCTCGGCCTCGGTCAGCGTTTCCACGGCTTCATTGATGACGTCCACCACGACTTCGATCATCTCGGGCGCGTCGGCCGGATCGGTGCCGGTGTAGAGGCCGAAAAAGCCGGTATCGGTATAGGGCGCGTGGAAGGTGTAGATCGAGTAGCACAGGCCGCGCTTCTCGCGCACCTCCTGGAACAGCCGCGACGACATGCCGCCGCCGAGCGTGTTGGTGAAGACCTGCAGCGAGAACAGCGACGGGTCGGTCTGCGGTACGCCCTCCAGCGCCAAGGTCAGATGCGCCTGCTCGAGGTCGCGATGCACCACGCGCGAGCCGCCCTTGCCGAACCTCGCGGGGTCCGGCTTCGGCGCCGGCGTCGGGTCGAAGCTCGCAAAACGCTGCTCGACGTCGGCCACGACGCGCGCATGCTCGACGGCACCGGCCGCCGCGACCACCATGTCGGGTGCGCGATAATGCGTCGAGAGATAGCCCCGCAGCATGTCGCGATCGAATCGCTTCAGTGTCTTCGCCGTGCCGAGCAACGAACGCCCCATCGGCTGGTCGGGATAGCAGAGCTCGTTGAGATGCTCGAACACGACATCGTCGGGCGTGTCCTGCGCGGCCCCGATCTCCTGCACGATGACGTTCTTCTCGCGCTCGAGTTCATCCGGCACGAAAGAGGGATTGGCGAGAATGTCGGAGAGCACGTCGAGCGCGAGCGGCACGTCGGCCTTCATCACCCGCGCATAGTAGGCGGTGGTCTCGGTCGAGGTGCCCGCATTGAGGTCGCCGCCCACCGCCTCGATCTCTTCCACGATCTCGCGCGCGCTGCGGCGCGTGGTGCCCTTGAACGCCATATGCTCGAGGAGATGCGAAATGCCGTGCTCGTTCGGCTTCTCGTCGCGGCCGCCGACGCCGGCCCACACGCCGAGCGCCGCAGTCTCCAGATGCGGCATGGTGTCGGTGACGACGGTGAGGCCGGATGGAAGTTTTGTCACTTCGACGCTCATCCGGCGACTCCTTGCTTTGCGGCGCGGCTGACCGACAGCACGAACCGCTCGACCTCGTTCTGGTCGTTTGCCATGATCTTGACCTGCTCGCCCCTCGTCATCAGCCCGTCCAGCCAGGCGGGCAATTGCGGTCTGGTGCCGCAGGCCGCTTCGACCGCATCGGGGAATTTCGCCGGATGGGCGGTCGACAGCACGATGTTGGGAACATTGGTGTCCGAGGAGTCCCGCTCGGCGACGGAGAGCGCCACCGCCGTGTGGGGATCGACCAGTTCGCCGGCCTCGCGCCAGGCGGCGCGGATTTCGGCCGCGGTTTCGGTCTCGTCGGCGCGACCGGCATCGAACGCCTCACGGATGGCGGCGAGCGTCGCATCCGGCAACACGAAGCGGCCGGACTGCTTGAGCTGGTCCATCAGGCGGCGCACGACTGCGGCATCGCGCCCGCCCGCCTCGAACAGCAGCCGCTCGAAATTGGAGGACACCTGGATGTCCATCGAGGGCGAAGCGGTCGCATGCACCTCGCGCACCTCGTAGATGCCGGTCTTGAGCGTGCGCGCCAGGATGTCGTTGACGTTGGTGGCAATACGCAGCCAGCGCACCGGCAGGCCCATGCGCTTGGCGACATAGCCGGCAAAGATGTCGCCGAAATTCCCGGTCGGCACGGTGAAGGTCACCGGCCGCGCCGGCGCGCCGAGCGCAACCGCCGAGGTGAAGTAATAGACCACCTGTGCGACGATCCGCGCCCAGTTGATGGAGTTGACGCCAGACAGCGCCACGCGATCGCGGAAGCGGTGATTGTTGAACATGCCCTTCACGATCGCCTGGCAATCATCGAACGTGCCTTCGACCGCGAGCGCATGCACATTTGCAGCGCCCGTCGTCGTCATCATCCGCCGCTGCACCTCGGAGATGCGGCCATGCGGAAACAGCACGATCAAATCGACATTGCCGAGATTGGCGAAGGCTTCGACCGCCGCGCCGCCCGTGTCGCCCGAGGTCGCAACCACGATGGTGGTGCGCTCGCCGCGCTGGGCCAGCACATGATCCATCAGCCGCGATATCAGCTGCATGGCGACGTCCTTGAAGGCGAGCGTCGGACCGTGGAACAATTCCAGCAAGAACAGATGCGGCGCCATCTGCTTGAGCGGCACCACCGCGGGATGGCGGAAGGTGGCATAGGCCTCATTCGCCATGCGCCCGAGATCCGCATCGGAAATTTCGCCGCCCGTGAAGGGCCTGATGACGTCGACCGCGACCTCCCAATAGGGCTTGCCGAAGAAGGAGGCGATCGCTTCGGGCGACAGAAGCGGCCAGGTTTCGGGCACGTAGAGCCCGCCGTCGCGGGCGAGCCCGGTCAGCATCACATCGCAGAACGAAAGCGGAGGTGCCTCCCCCCGCGTCGAAATATAGCGCGCCAAACTCGTCTCCCGACCCTCGGCCGCGGCCTCAAGTCATTGATTCTATTAGAGAAGAAAATCGCAAACGAACAGACAGGGTCGGCACCATAATGGGTTTTGCAAGGAAGGGGAAAGGGGGTTGTTGACATGGCTCCCGCCGATGCCGCCCCTCCGCCGTGGTCCCGCTAAAGGCCGAATCGGCTGTCCGGCGAAGGCCGGGACCCATACCGCGGAATCATCTGTGGCGCTCGGTGGGAGAAGACCTTCGCCAAACAACTCCCTGGGGTTATGGGTCCCGGCCTTCGCCGGGACGACACAGCGGGTTACGTCCGAAGCGCCGCGATCGCCTCCGCTGTCGTCACGATGCGCGCGAATTCACCGTCGAGATTGGCGAGCGTCATGGCGTGAATGTCCTCGGCGGAATGCGCATCACCATCGGGACCGACGCGATCGAAGGTCCAGGTCGCATCGCGGACGAGGCGCGCATCGAAGCCGAGATTGCCGGCCATCCGCGTCGTGGTCTCGACGCAATGATTGGTGGTGGCGCCGCAGATGATGAGGGTGGTGATGCCACCCGCGCGCAGACGCGCCTCGAGATCGGTGCCAATGAACGCAGCGTTGACGCGCTTGATGATGACGGGCTCACCGGGGCGTTCGCGTGCTTCGTCCTTGACGGCGTAGCCCGGACCATCGGGCCGGAACGACGAATTCGGCCGCGTGCCTTCATGACGAATGTGGAAGATCGGCGCGCCGCGCGCGCGGAAAGCCTGCAACAGATCGGCGATCCTGGCCACTGCATGCGGGTTGTTGCGGCGTTTGCCGGCTGCCTCCCATTGGTCGAAGGCGCGTTGCACGTCGATAACGATCAGGGCGGTGGACATGGCGGAACGTTCCAGATGCGAGGCGCGGAGTATGCGTTGCAGGCCTGGCATCGGGAAGGTCGTTTCTCCCTCGTTTCCGGACCTGCCGGATCGGTACAGCGGAGCGAATCCCACCATCTTTTGCGCGGCGAGAACGATGGGCTTCGCGCCGCTCGACCCACCTACACGCTACGCCGGCCCCTTGCCCACACCCCAAATGCGATCACCACCACGACCGCCAGCGAGAACCAGGTGATCGCGTATTGCATGTGCTCGTCGCGCAGATGCACGGTGAGCGGACCCGGTTTCGGCACGCCGTTCGCCGGCACGGGTGTCTCAAGGTCAATGTAGAACGGCGCGACGTTGCCCCAACCGAGCGCGCTTGCCATCGCGCCGGTATCGCGCACGAACCACAGGCGCTTGTCGCGGTTCTCGGCCGGCGTGAGCGGGCCGGGACGTCCGGGGAAGCGCAGATAGCCTGTGAGCAGGACGGGCTGGCCGGTGACAAGCTTTGCCACCGCGCGATCCTCGACGTCGCGCTGCTGCATGGTGTTCTCGACAAAGCCGGTGTTGATCACGACCGTCTCGCCGCTGGCGATCCGCGCGGGCAGGAAGGCCCAGGTGCCGGGGCCGGCGATATCCTCGCGCACGGCGGAGCCTGCGGAATAGACCATGGCGTCGGGGGCGCGGGCGTAGGCGGCGGTGAAGGTGACGCGGCGGAATTCGTCGCGCGCGGGATCGAGCTTGGGCCATTGCGCAACCTCGGGCAGCGGCACCGGTGCGGTGGCCAGCCGTTCGGTCAGCGCGGCGATCAGCGCGTGCTTTTCGAGGCGGCGCTGCAATTGCCAGACGCCGAGGCCGACGAAAAGGGCCACCATCACAAACGTGAAGACGACAAAACCGGCGGCGCCGCGCCGCGCACCACGCGCCGTCATTTCGGCGTGCGCTCGATCAAGCGGCCTTCGGCGGCCTTGTGGTGGAATTGCAGCGCGATCAGCAGCGACTTCATCGAGCGCAGCGGCAAGAGCGTTGTCACCAGGATCAGTGGCAGCCACAGCGCCGCATGGACCCAGAACGGCGGCTGGTATTTCACCTCCACGATCAGCGCGCAGGTCACGACCACGGCGCCGGCCAGCATGATGACGAAGATCGCGGGCCCATCGCCGGTGTCGATGAAGGCGTAGTCGAGCCCGCAGCGTTCGCAAGCTGGGCGTAGCGTAAGGAAGCCGGCAAACAGCTTGCCCTTGCCGCAACGCGGACAGCGGCAGGCAATGCCGCGCAGCACGGTTTGCAGGAGAGTGGGGTGAGAGGCGGCAGGTTCGGTCATGGGAGCGCAGATTAGCACAAAACCTCGACTGTCTCGCATCTAGTCTAGAACCGTCATCCTGAGGCGCCGGCGCGAAGCGTCGGCCTCGAAGGATGAACGGCCCGGATGCAAGCAGCGGGGCCGTTCATCCTTCGAGGCTCGTGGAGCCTGTCATCGGGCCGCGCTTCGCGCGCACCCGTTGGCTCGCGCCTCAGGATGACGGATCAAAAGTGTGCGCGGTGCTCAAATAAAAAAGGGCGGCCAGACGGCCGCCCCTTGATGCACGTTTCCGAAAAATCCTACTCGCCCATAACGCCGACGCGGCCGCCGCCGGTGCCCCAGACGTAGATGCAGATGAACAGGAACAGCCAGACCACGTCGACGAAGTGCCAGTACCAGGCCGCGAACTCGAAGCCGAGGTGCTGCTTCGGGGTGAAATGGCCGAGATAGGCCCGGACCAGGCAGACGGTCAGGAAGATGGTGCCGATCAGGACATGGAAACCATGGAAGCCGGTCGCCATGAAGAAGGTGGCGCCGTAGACGTTGCCGGAGAAGCCGAACGCGGCGTGGGCATATTCCCAGGCTTGCACACAGGTGAAGCTGGCCCCTAGCAGAACGGTCAGGATCAGGCCGTATTTCAAGCCCTGGCGGTCATTCTCCAGCAGCGCATGGTGCGCCCAGGTTACGGTGGTGCCCGAGGTGAGCAGGATCAGCGTGTTGAGCAGCGGCAGGTGCCAGGGGTTGAAGGCCTCGATGCCCTTGGGCGGCCAGGTGCCGGGCACCGTGCAGGCGCCCATTGCCGTCCCGGCGCCGCAGCCGAACACGGCGTCGCGCGTGGCGTGCACGGCATCAGCCGGGAACAGCGCCGAGTTGAAAAAGGCCCAGAACCAGGCGACGAAGAACATCACCTCGGAGGCGATGAACAGGATCATGCCGTAGCGATGGCTGATCTGCACCACGCGGGTGTGGTCGCCCTTGTGCTCGGCCTCGTTGATGACGTCACCCCACCAGCT
Organism: Bradyrhizobium sp.; assembly: GCA_035652015.1. Classification (GTDB taxonomy): domain Bacteria; phylum Pseudomonadota; class Alphaproteobacteria; order Rhizobiales; family Xanthobacteraceae; genus Bradyrhizobium. Next base: position 39,317 of record DASREP010000052.1, read on the forward strand.
CGCCATGGTATAGAGCACGCCGATGGTGCCGATGCCGAAGACGATGGGCGCTGCGGCGAACATGTGGTGCATCCACGTGATCGCGCCAACGGCCATGATGAAGGCCGAGGTCGCGCCGACGGCCGGCCACGGGCTCGGATCCACCAGGTGGTAATCGTGATGCTTGACTTGCGCGGTAGCCATTTTGCCCACTTTCTCCCTAAGCCGTGCCGGTTGATTCGGCACATATTCCCCGAAAAATCAAATCCGAAAACCTACCCCGGCGGTCGCGCCCGCTTGTCCGGCTCGCCTGCTGCGACCGGCTTGGCCTCCTCGCGGACGGGATAGAAGGTATAGGACAGCGTGATCGCGCTTAAGCCGTCATTGTCGTGATCCTCGACGATGGAGGGATCGACATAGAACACCACCGCCAGTTCGCGCTTCTCGCCCGCCGCAAAAGTCTGCTCGGTGAAGCAGAAGCAGTTGATCTTCACGAAATAGGCGCCGACCGTGAGCGGCGCGACGTTGTAAGCCGCCTGCCCGGTCGTGCTCCGCGCGGATTCGTTTGTCACTGTGTAATAGACGGTGGTGACCTCGCCGATATGGACCTCGACCTCGGTCTTTTCCGGCTCGAACTTCCAGGGCAGCCCGCCCGACACATTGGAATCGAAACGCACGGCAACAGTGCGCGCGAGCGGCTTGCCTGTCGGCGCTGATTTGGCGACTTGCGTCGTGCCGTTGAAGCCGGTGGCACGGCAGAACCAGTTGTAGAACGGCACGGCCGCATAGGCGGCGCCGACCATCAGCACCACGACCAGGCCGCAGATCGCCGCCACCAGCGCATCACGGCTGAGCCGCGGGGGTCGGTTGGTCGAGGGGGTGATGGGCTCTTGTGTCATGCGCTTACAACGGCCGGTTCAGAACGGCCGGCCCCTTCACCAGAGTGACCGCGAAAAACAGCAGGACCAGCACGCCGAGCGCAAGCGCGGTTGCGATCGAGCGATTCCTGCGGCTGCGCTTCTGCGCCTCCGTCAGCACGATCCCATCCGGCGGCTGCTGGTCGCTCATCGTGGTGCCCTGCGCCTCCCTAACCCAGTGAGGCCAGCGCCGCGCGCACGACCACTTCGAGCAGAAGCGTCGCGAACAGCGCGAACAAATAGAGGATCGAGAAGGCGAACAGCCTTCGCGTGGCGCGCAGCGACTGGCTGCGCTCGCGGCGGCGGTAAACCTCGATCGCGAGCCACAGCATGCCGCCGCCGAGCACCAGCGAGGTCACGCCGTAGATGGCGTCGAAATAGCCGAGCGGCCAGGGGCTCGCGGCAATCGCCACCAGCACGATGGTGTAGAGCAGGATCTGCAGCCGCGTCGCATCGGGGCCGGCGACCACCGGCAGCATCGGCACCCCGGCGCGGGCATAGTCGTCGGAGCGGAACAGCGCCAGCGCCCAGAAATGGGGCGGCGTCCAGAAGAAGATGATCAGGAACAACAGCAGCGGCTCGACCGACAGCGAGCCGGTTGCCGCGACCCAGGCCACGACGGGCGGCAAGGAGCCCGCGGCACCGCCGATCACGATGTTCTGGGCGGTGCGGCGCTTCAGGCCCAGCGTGTAGATCACGACATAGAAGAAGATGGTGAAGGCGAGCAGCGCGCCGGCGTACCAGTTGACCAGGATGCCGAGCGTCATCACCGCAAAGAAGGACAGCGTCATGCCGAACGCCATCGCTTCGCCCTTGGTGATGCGGCCGCGCGGGATCGGGCGATTGGCGGTGCGGGTCATCACCGCATCGATATCGCCCTCCAGCGCCATGTTGAGCGCACCGGAGGCGCCTGCGCCGACCGCGATGCAGAGCAGCGAGGTGAAGGCGAGCACGGGATGGACATGGCCAGGCGCGAGCGCGAGCCCCACCAGCGCCGTGAAGATCACGAGCGACATCACCCGCGGCTTGAGGAGGGCGATGTAGTCGGAGACCTCGGCCTCGGAAATCCGGGGCGCAAAGGCAATCGTGTTCTGATCGACGACGGACACGTGAGAGAGGCTCGCTTTCTAGACAAGCACGACGCCGGTCTCCGGCGTCGCGCCAAATCGTGTAATCACTCCACCCGCGGCAGAACTTCGAACTGGTGGAACGGCGGCGGCGACGGCAGCGTCCATTCCAGTGTCGTGGCGCCCGGCCCCCACGGATTGTTGGCAGCCTGCTCCTTGCGGACGAAGGCATCGATCACGCCGTAGATGAAGATCAGGACGCCGAAGCCCGAGATGTAGGAGCCGATCGAGGAGACGAAATTCCAGCCCGCAAAGGCATCCGGATAGTCGACATAGCGGCGTGGCATGCCGGAGAGGCCGAGGAAGTGCTGCGGGAAGAACACCAGGTTGACGCCGATGAAGGTGACCCAGAAGTGCGCCTTGCCGATGGTCTCGTTGTACATGTAGCCCGACATCTTCGGGAACCAGTAGTACCAGCCGGCGAAGATGGCGAACACGGCGCCGAGCGACAGCACGTAGTGGAAGTGCGCCACCACGTAATAGGTGTCCTGCAGCACGCGGTCGACGCCGGCGTTCGCCAGCACGACGCCGGTCACGCCGCCAACCGTGAACAGGAAGATGAAGCCGATCGCCCACAGCATGGGCGTGCGGAACTCGATTGAGCCGCCCCACATGGTGGCGATCCAGGAGAAGATCTTCACGCCCGTGGGCACCGCGATCACCATGGTGGCGGCGACGAAATAGGCCTGCGTCGCCGAGGACATGCCGACTGTGTACATGTGGTGCGCCCACACCACGAAGCCGATGCCGCCGATCGCGACCATGGCGTAGGCCATGCCGAGATAGCCGAACACAGGCTTGCGCGAGAAGGTCGACACGATCTGGCTGATCATGCCGAAGCCCGGCAGGATCAGGATGTAGACTTCGGGGTGACCGAAGAACCAGAACAGGTGCTGGAACAGCACGGGATCGCCGCCTTGATCGGCCGAGAAGAAGGTGGTGCCGAAATTGCGGTCCGTGAGCAGCATGGTGATCGCGCCCGCCAGCACCGGCAGCGACAGCAGCAGCAGGAACACGGTCACCAGGATCGACCACACGAATAGCGGCATCTTGTGCAGCGTCATGCCCGGCGCGCGCATGTTGAAGATGGTGGTGATGAAGTTGATGGCGCCCAGGATCGAGGAGGCGCCGGCCAGATGCAGCGACAGGATCGCGAAATCCACCGCCGGTCCCGGATGGCCCGAGGTCGATAGCGGCGCGTACATGGTCCAGCCCGCGCCGACGCCGTTGGCGCCCGGCTCGCCCTCGACAAAGCTCGAGCAGAGCAAGAGCGCGAAGGAGGCCGGCAGCAGCCAGAACGAGATGTTGTTCATGCGCGGGAAGGCCATGTCGGGCGCCCCGATCATCAGCGGCACGAACCAGTTGCCGAAGCCGCCGATCATCGCCGGCATCACCATGAAGAAGATCATGATCAGGCCGTGCGAGGTCACGAACACGTTGTAGGTGTGCGTCTCATGGAAGATCTGCACGCCCGGATACATCAGCTCGGCGCGGATCGCGATCGACATTGCCGCACCGATGATGCCGGCGATGATCGCAAACACCAGGTACATCGTGCCGATGTCCTTGTGGTTGGTCGAGAACAGCCAGCGCTTCAACCCCGTCGGGTGGTCGTGGGCATGATCGTCATGAGCGTCGTGCGTCGCTACGTTCGTTGCCATCTTTCAAATCCTAGCCTTGAAGTCCCTCTCGGACCCCTTTTTCGAGGTCCTGGTCGCTCATTATTGATTCACGTCGCGGCGCCAGCTGTTACTGCGCCGCGTCGGCCGCCGAAGCGTAGGTGTTGGCATTGGTGGATGCGAACTTCTTCTTCGCGTCCTCGATCCAGGCCGAAAACTCCTGGTCGGTCACCACGCGCACCGCGATCGGCATGAAGGCGTGGTCCTTGCCACACAGCTCCGAGCACTGGCCGTAATACATGCCGGTCTTCTCGGCCTTGAACCAAGTCTCGTTCAGGCGACCCGGAATGGCGTCGATCTTGATGCCGAAGGCCGGCACCGCGAAGGAGTGGATCACGTCGGCGCCGGTCGTCTGGACCCGGATCACCTTGCCGACCGGCACGACCATTTCGTTGTCGACGCCGAGCAGGCGGGGCTGCTTGTCCTGCGCCATCAGCGAATCGAACTCGAACTTGCCGTTGTCGGGATAGGCGTAGCTCCAATACCACTGTTTGCCGGTCGCCTTGATTGTGAGGTCCGCCTTCGGCACGTCGAGCTCGAGGAACAACAGGCGGAAAGAGGGCACAGCGATACCCACCAGGATCAACACCGGGATCAGCGTCCAGGCCACCTCGATCAGGGTGTTGTGGGTGGTCCGGGACGGAACCGGGTTGGCGCGGGCGTTGAACTTGACCATCACGGCGATCAGAAGCCCCAGCACGAACAGCGTGATGACGGTGATGATGGTGAGCAGCACATTGTGGAACCAGTGAATGTTGTCCATCACCGGCGAGCCCGAGGGCTGCAGGGTATATTCCCATGGCGAAGGCTGACCCAACTCGGCGAATGCCGCACCGCTCGCAAAAACCGCGGCACCAGCGACCGCCAGACCGAGCAAATGCCGGCCAACCCTGCCCTTCGACATCTTCATGTCGTTTCCGCTCCCTTTATTTCGTCCCAGTTCGCGCCCGCTTTATTTCATCCCCAGATCGCGCCCGCGAGCCCGGCAGGCACGACGATCCGCCCTCGAACAAGCGGCCGCATGAGGCATCCGCGACGGATACCAGGGCCGGATCGCCAGAACGCAGAAATCTTGCCTCACAAACCATAATTCTTGAGGCATCGCAATGCAGTCGTAGGCCGCATTTGCCAGCCGCGCCGGTTATTCCCGGTGACTGGCGGGCGCATGCGCAACAGCGTCACATTTTACCGTGAAAATGCGGCCAAAAACACCGTTCCAGGGCTTGCCGCGCTTGACAGGCGCATCCCCCGCTGTACGCACAATCGGCCGCTCGCGAGCGGCGACCGATTCGCGACAAGGGCGCAGCTGAAACCCGCGCGGTGTGCCTTGACTATGCCGTCATTGCCCATCAGTCGGCGGCGCGGGGCGCAGAGATCGATCAAGCCGAAACCGATTGAAGTGCTCAAGTTTAGGAAAACTCCGAAGGGACTGACCCGGATGGGGCCTGCGAAACAGATTTTGCAAAGCTTCGTTGCTTGCGCCGCGCTGGCGGCCGCCCTCTTGGGTGCCGGGGTGCCGGCCCATGCGCAAGGCGCGGTACGCTCCGTCCATGGCGACTGGCAGATCCGCTGCGACACCCCGCCGGGGGCGCAGAACGAGCAATGCGCCCTGATCCAGAGCGTGGTGGCCGAGGACCGGTCCAATGCCGGCCTCACGGTCATCGTGCTCAAGACCGCCGACCAGAAGAGCCGCCTCATGCGCGTCGTCGCGCCGCTCGGCGTGCTATTGCCCTCGGGGCTCGGCCTGAAGCTCGATAATGTCGACGTCGGCCGCGCCGGCTTCGTCCGCTGCCTGCCCAATGGCTGCGTCGCCGAGGTCGTGATGGACGACAAGCTGCTCAATCAGCTCAAGACGGCGAAGACCGCGACCTTCATCATTTTCGAGACGCCGGAAGAAGGCATCGGCTTTCCGCTGAGCCTGAACGGACTCGCGGAGGGATATGACAAGCTGCCGTAGCGAAAAGCTGGCTCGAAGCGCGTCCCTATCTATCACCGTCACCCTGAGGTGCCGTCGCGCAAGCGGCGGCCTCGAAGGGCGACGGCCCGGCTGCAGCAGCGGGGCCGATTCATCCTTCGAGGCTCGCTGTCGCGAGCGCCTCAGGATGACGCATTTGCCTTGGACCCGTCCTAAAACAACAGCCCCATCAGGATCAGATTCTCGTATTCCCCGTCCACCTTGCAGGCGTTGCGCTGGAAGCCTTCGGTGACGAAGCCAAATCTCTTGTAGAGCGCGATCGCGTTTTCGTTGTTCTGGCGGACGGCAAGCTCGACGCGGGAGAAGCCGAAGGCGCGCGCGGCGTCGAGCGCCTTCTGCATCAGGCGGGTTCCAAGCCCCTGGTGCCGGAACTGCGGCAAAAGGCCCATTCCCAAGACGCCCGCATGCGCATAGATCGGACGTGATTTCGGCGTCACGTCGCACCAGCCGACGACATCACCGTTTTCGGTGACCGCGACGAATTGCGGGTAGCCGTGGCCGATCATGTCGAGCACGAACGCCCGTGTGGTCTCCAGCGGCGGCGCCTCGAAAAACGCCAGATAACGGCGTTCCCGCGCCACCACGTCGAGGGTTTGATGGAAGCTGTCGATATGACCCGCACTGATCGGAACGATGTCAATCATGTCGTTTCCGTAATGAACCGATCCTGCCTCTCGCCGAACGACAAGGAAAGAACTATCTTGGATTCCATCTCCCGACAACGGACCGAGCGATGACCAGCCCTGCAGCAACCTCGTTGATCGACCGCGCCCAGCTTGACCGCGACGCCGTGCGCCATGAAGTGGCGCGTGGCCTCGCCGGGGCCGACGACGGCGAACTGTTCCTCGAATATAGCCAGACCGAAGCCTTGATGTTCGACAATGGGCGCTTGAAACAGGCGACCTACGACACATCACAGGGATTTGGTTTACGCGCGGTGAAAGACGATGCGGTCGGCTATGCCCATTCCTCCGACGTCTCGCAGGCCGCGCTGATCCGCGCGGCGGATGCCGTCTCGGCGGTGCGCGGCGGCTATTCCGGCACGTTTGCGGCGCCGCCCGCCCATACCAATGTGCGGCTCTATGGTGACGACAATCCGCTGGATGCGCCGAGCTTCGAGACCAAGGTGAAGCTGCTCGGCGAAATCGACGCCTATGTCCGCGACAAGGATCCGCGGGTACGGCAGGTCACCGTGAGTCTGGCCGCCACCTGGCAGGTGGTGGAGATCGTGCGTCCCGATGGCGAGAGCTACCGGGACATTCGCCCGCTGGTGCGGGTCAACGTTTCGGTGGTCGCCGGCGAAGGCGACCGGCAGGAGACCGGCAGCAAGGGTTATGGCGGCCGCGAGCCCTATGCGCGCTTCATCGAGGCCAGGGCCTGGCGCGATGCCGCCGACGGCGCGCTGCGCGAGGCGCTGATCAATCTGGAGTCGGTGCCGGCGCCCGCCGGCGAGATGGACGTCGTGCTCGGCGCGGGCTGGCCCGGCGTGATGCTGCATGAAGCCGTCGGCCATGGCCTCGAAGGCGACTTCAACCGCAAGAAGACCTCGGCCTTTGCCGGCCTGATGGGCCAGCAGGTCGCGGCCAAGGGCGTCAACGTGGTCGACGACGGCACCATGGCCTCGCGCCGCGGCTCGCTCTCGATCGACGACGAGGGCACACCGACCAACCGCACCATGCTGATCGAGGACGGCATCCTGGTCGGTTATATGCAGGACCGGCAGAACGCGCGGCTGATGAACATGAAGCCGACCGGCAATGGCCGCCGCCAGGGCTATGCCCATGTGCCGATGCCGCGCATGACCAACACTTACATGCTGGCGGGCGGCCGCGACCCCGGCGAGATCATCGCCTCGGTGAAGAACGGCATCTACGCCGCCAATTTCGGCGGCGGGCAGGTCGACATCACCTCGGGCAAATATGTCTTCCAGTGCACCGAGGCCTACAGAATAGAGAACGGCAAGGTCGGCGCGCCCCTGAAGGGCGCCATGTTGATCGGCAATGGGCCGACCGACCTGCATCGCATTTCCATGATCGGCAACGATCTATCGCTCGACACCGGCATTGGTACCTGTGGCAAGAACGGCCAGGGCGTGCCTGTGGGCGTCGGCCAGCCGACGCTGCGGATGGATCGAATCACTGTTGGAGGCACTGGCCGATGAGCGTTGAGAAGATGTCTGACCCGGCCGAGAGCAACAGCACCAAAACCAAGAGCAGCGGCAGTAGCTGGCGCAGCCAGGCGGTACAGCTGGTCGGCATCGTGGCCGCGGTGTTCATCGCCAAGGGCGCGATCGCCGAGCCGTTTTATGTGCCGTCGGGCTCGATGGAGCCGACGCTTTTGATCGGCGACGCACTGCTCGCCTCGAAATTTCCCTATGGCTACGGCACCGCCTCGCTGCCGATGCAGATCAACCTGCCCGAGAGCAGCCGCGTGTTCGGCGAGCCGCCGAAGCGCGGCGATGTCGTGGTGTTCCGCTGGCCGGGCGATACCTCGCAGGCCTGGGTCAAGCGCGTGGTCGGGCTGCCCGGCGACCGCATCCAGATGCGCCAGGGTCAGCTCTTCATCAATGATCATCCGGCCTCGCTAAAGCCGGACGGCCTTGGCGAAGCCGAGGACGATGATGGCGGCAGGGAGCCGGCCTATCGCTATGTCGAGACGCTGCCGAACGGCGTCAGCCATGAGATCCTCAAGCTGCACGACAACGGCCGGCTCGACAACACGCCGGAGGTGACCGTGCCGCCGGGGCATCTGTTCGTGCTCGGCGACAACCGCGACAATTCCGCCGACAGCCGCGTGCCGGTGCGTGACGGCGGCGTGGGTCTATTGCCGATCGACAATCTGGTCGGCCGCGCCGACGCCGTCGTCGGCTCCTGGGACCTCGGCGTCCGCCACCAGCCGATGTGGACCTGGCTTTCCGGCTTCCGCCTGGCGCGGTTCTTCACCTCGGTGCGTTGAGGGACGCGCGGCAAAGCTCGACAGCGCGTTGGGCACTCGGTGTCGCCCCGGCGAAAGCCGGGGCCCATAACCACGGGGCGTCGTTTTGCGAAGGCCATTGACACCAAGCACCACAGATAGATTCCGCGGTATAGGTCCCGGCCTTCGCCGGGACGACCTTAGCGCACCACCCCAGAAATAAACCCCGCCCGGCGGTGGGGCGGCTTGATTTCCTTTTTCAGGAAGCAGTGCGGCTCCTTGCCGACATAGCCGGGCCGCGCGTAGGTCCAGGCACGGCATTTGTTGTCGGCGACGCAGGCGGCGTGGCAGGCCTGGTCGCCCTCGTCGCTTTTCAGCTCGAACGAGCGGTAATCGCCGCCGGCACGGTCGATCGAGGTTTCGACTGACCGGTTACGTGGCTCGACCACGCCGGCGCCGCGCACGCCGGAAACGCAGCAATCGTCCTGCACCCGTTGCGGCACGGTGTTCTTCAGCCAGCACACCGCGCCCGGATTGGCCGCGTTCGGATAATTGAAGCTCCAGGCATGGCAGCGCCGATCGCGCTCGCATAATAGCGCACAATCGGCAGGATCCCCGGAGGGGATCGGGGCACTCGTGTAGTCGCCGCCCGGGCGGTCGAAATTGGTCTGTGTCAGCACCGGGGTGCTTTGTGCCTGGGCCTGCGAGCCCAAGCCGAAGCTTGCCAAAGCGACCGCTACCAGAACACCCCATAGCAACGGCGTTGCCGCCAAATCGGCGAGCGTCAGCAACCACGCCCCGTTCCGACGGCCTTTCCCCATTCGCGATTAGCTTCCGACTTATTGAACACGCTAGCGTTTTGACAAGCCGCCATTTGATCGCCACGAACCTGTACGGCGCATGAACGGCGTGGAACAACGTCCGGCCGTCCCCCCATGAGGTAAATCGATCCGACCGGGACCTCAGCAATCCTGCCCGGGAATGCGACGGATTTCCCGCTGTCGACCTCGGCCCGCCGCACTGTTACCGATTGTTAATTATTGGCGCCCGGAGAGTCGTCCATGGCCTGGAAGGCCTCTTCCAGCTGCGGCGAGATCGCCACATTGAGCCGCTCCCCGGTCGGCAGCCGGCGCATGAACCACTTCTCGTAGAGCGGGATCAGGTCGTGGTTGGAGCCGAGCTTGCGGAAGGCGCGCTCCACCACCGCCGAAAACTCCGGCTCACCCTTGCGGAACATGATGCCATAGGGCTCGTAGGACAGATAGTCGCCGGTGACGCGGAATTTGTCCTGCGACTTGTGATGCGCGATCAGGCCGTAGAGCAGGATGTCGTCGGTCGCAAACGCATCAGCCTTGCCGTCGGCGAGCATCTGATAGGACTGCTCGTGATCGCCGGCGGTGACGATGTTCAGGCCAAGCTGGAATTTGCGGTCGACATTGTGCATGGCGATCTCGTTGGTGGTGCCCTTGGTCACCACCACGGTCTTGCCCTTGAGATCGGTCGCCGCTGAGATCGGCGATGATTTCGCCACCATCAGCTTGGTGCCGGCGACGAAGATCAGCGGCGAGAATGCCACCTGCTTGGCGCGCTCGGCATTCGCCGTGGTCGAGCCGCATTCCAGATCGATCTTGTTCTGCACGACCGCCGGGATGCGGTCGTCGGAGGTGACCTTGACATACTCGATCTTGAGGTCGGGAGCATCGACCTCCGCGGCGATCTCGTCGACAATGGCCTCGCAGAGCTCGAGGCTGTAGCCGATCGGGCGGTTGGCCTGGTCCAGGAACGAGAACGGCGGCGAGCTTTCGCGGTAGCCGACATGCACGACATTCGCGCTCTTGATCCGCGCGAGCGTTGGGCTAAGCCCCTCGCCGCCTTGCGCCAACGCCTGTCCCGGCAGCAACGCTGCCAGGAGCAGGCCGGTTGCCGCGATCGCTCCCCTCACCACCCTGCGCATCGCCGCACCCCGTCAGTGTCCCGCCATAACAGGCACTTCGCCCGGGATCATGGTCGGCGGCACCACATCATCGGGCCCCAGCGCATGTTCGGGCGCGAGCTCGCCCTCCCATTTCGCGACCACCGAGGTCGCGAGCGTGTTGCCGATCACGTTGGTCGCGCTGCGTCCCATGTCGAGGAAGGTGTCGATGCCCATGATCATCAAGAGCCCCGCCTCGGGGATGCCGAACTGGGACAGCGTCGCGGCGATCACCACCAGCGAGGCGCGTGGCACGCCGGCCACACCCTTGGAGGTGAGCATCAATGTCGCGAGCATCGCGAGCTGCGTGCCGAGCGACATGTCGATCTTGTAGGTCTGCGCGATGAAGATCGACGCGAAGGTGCAATACATCATCGTGCCGTCGAGATTGAAGGAATAGCCGAGCGGCAGCACGAAGCTCGAAATGCGCGACGAGGCGCCGAAGCGGTTGAGTCCCTCCAGGGTCTTCGGATAGGCGGCCTCCGAGCTTGCGGTCGAGAACGCGATCATCAGCGGTTCTCGGATCAGCTTCAGCAGATGGCTGTAGCGCGGGCCGATCACGATGAAGCCGACGATGACGAGCAGGCCCCACAGAAGCAGCAGCGACAGATAGAAGCCGCCCATGAACACCACGAGCTTCCACAGCACGAGCAGGCCATTCTTGGCGACGGTCGCCGCGATCGCCGCCCACACCGCGGCTGGTGCGAACAGCATCACATAGCCCGTCACCTTGAGCATGATGTGGCCGATATCATCGATGAGCTCGAGCAGCCGCTTGGATTTCTCCGGCAGCGCGCCCATCGCAACCGAGAAGAACACCGCGAAGATCACGATCTGCAGGATTTCGTTCTGCGCCATCGCATCCGCAATCGAGGTCGGGATCAGATGGGTGAGGAATTTTTCAAGCGAGAATGCGGAGACCGGCAGGCCTGTCGACTGCGCCTTGTCGGGCAGCGTGCCGGGGAAGTTCGCGCCGGGCTGCAACAGGTTCACCATCACCAGGCCAAGCATCAGCGACACGAATGAGGCGCTGATGAACCAGCCCATTGTCTTGGCAAAGATACGCCCAAGCTTGGCGCCCGAGCCCATATGCGCGATGCCGCCGACCAAGGTGGCGAACACCAGGGGTGCGATGATCATCTTGATCAGGCGCAGGAAGAGCATCGCGATCAGGTTGATGCTGGCGGCGAGCTCGGCCCGCTGGTCGGGAAGGTAGTTGAAGATCAGCGAGCCAGTGATGATGCCCAGCACCATCGCGCCAAGGATATACTGCGTAAACCTGTTCGACATGCGAGAACCCCCGTCAATTCCGGCATGTCGAGTTTGGCAGATTTTGGAGAGCACGCAACACGCTTTCAAACGCCACAATGTTCCCGTTGTGAAAGGCGCGCGTTGTCTCTAGCTTATGCGCAATGCACAAAGCGCGACTTTGCACGATTCATACGCGTAGCTTGCATCAATAATCATCAAACAATTGAGGGGAAATGCCATGACCGACGACACCGTCAACCGCCAGATCCTGCTGGCCGAGAAGCCCAGCGGAAAGCTCGGCCTGGACCATTTCAAGCTGACCTCCTCAGTGCGCCCATCGCCTCGCGACGGCGAGGTGCTGGTGAAGGTGCGCTACATCTCGCTCGATGCCGCCAACCGCGCGTGGATGCATGGCGCGACCTATCGCTCCGCGGTCGAAGCCAACACCGTGATGGCCGGCGGCGCGATTGCCGAAGTCGTGGAATCCAAAGCACCAGGCTTTGCGCCCGGCGACATCGTGTTCGGCGACACCGGCTGGCAGGACTATGCCGCGCTCCCTGCCAAGCAGCTGACAAAGCTGCCAGCCGTCGAGCCGATGTCGCATCTGCTCAGCGTGTTCGGCATCGCAGGGCTCACCGCATATTTCGGACTGCTCGACGTCGGCAAGCCCAAGCCGGGCGAGACGGTGGCGGTGTCGGCCGCGGCGGGCTCGGTCGGCTCGATCGTCGGCCAGATCGCCAAGATCAAGGGCTGTCGCGTGATCGGCATCGCCGGCGGCAAGGACAAATGCAGCTGGCTGACCAGCGAGCTCGGCTTCGACGCCGCGGTCGACTACAAGGATGGCGCGGTGTTCAAGGCGCTGCGCGCGGCGGCCCCATCAGGCATCGACGTCTATTTCGACAATGTCGGCGGCGATATTCTCGAGGCCTGCCTGCCGCTGATGAATTTGCGCGGCCGCATCGCTTGCTGCGGTGCAATCTCGCAATATGACGGCGTGCCGTCTGCCCATGGGCCGCGCGGCGTGCCGGGTTTGATCGTGGTGAAGCGCTTGATCATGCAGGGCTTTATCGTGATGGACTTCATGGACCAGCGCGACCGCGCAATCGCGGAGCTGAAAGACTGGGTCGCATCCGGCCAGTTGAAGGTGCAGGAGGACATCATCGATGGCCTCGAGAACACGCCGCGCGCGCTGATCGGGCTGCTTGCGGGCGAGAACCGCGGCAAGCGGATGGTCAGGCTTTAGCGAAGCTGCGACAAACTTGTTCATGGCTTCGGCTCCATATTCGACTTGAAGTGGAGCCGAAAGCGGCGAATGATGCGCCTGCCAGTATTTTGAGAACGAATGTCATTGGCTCCTTGCGCTTGAAACAGCGGCTCAGGCGATCTTGAAAAGGATTTGATCACATGCGCGGCAGTTTGATGCGCGCTGCAGCCCTGACGGCACTATGGTTGGCCGCGCTGTTTGCAACCATGGCGGGCGCAATGGCACAGTCACCAACCGAAGCCCAGCGCGCCGCGATCAAATCGCAATGCCGCTCCGACTACATGGCGCATTGCTCCAGCGTCGCCCCTGGAGGCGCGGCATCGCTGCAATGCCTGCAGAAGAACATGGCAAGCCTTGCACCGGGCTGCCAGGCCGCCGTGCAGGCCGTCACCGGATCGTCCGAGGCGAAAAGCGAGCCAGCGAGCGCGCCGAAATCCGAACCGGCGGCGGATACCGGCAAGCCTGACGCTGCGGCTGCGGCCGCGACCACGACCGAAACCAAGGCCGAGCCGGCGCCGGCAACAACAGCCGCGCCGGTTGCGGCACCGCCCCCGAAATCGACGGGCATGAAAAAGCCCTCGAGCGCGCAGATCGCGGCAATCCGCTCGGCCTGCCGTTCCGACTATCCCAAGGTTTGCGGCGGCGTGCCGACCGGCGGCGCGCAGGCACTGCAATGCCTGGACAAGAACAAGGCCGGTGTTTCACCGGCCTGCCAGAACGCTGTCGCTGCGGTTGCCGGTGGCGCCGCAGCGCCGGCCGGCAGCGCGCCGGCGCAGGAGGCGGCCGCCAGCCCCGCCGCTCCTGCCGCCGCGCCTGCCGCACCTTCTTCTGCTGCCGCGGCTCCTGCTGCCGCGCCTCCGGCCATCGTGCTGCGGCCGATGCGACCGCGCGAGGTGCTGTTCGTGATGCGCTCGGCCTGCGGCGCCGACGTCCGCACATTGTGTGCCGGCGTCGATCCCGGCGGCGGCCGCATCCTGCAATGCCTGATCAGCAACGCCTCGTCACTGTCGCCAGACTGCCGCGCCGTGCTGTCGCAATTCGCCGCGCGGTAGCGCTCCGGCAATCGGTAACCAGGCGGTGCGCGTCTGCAACCGCTCCCTTAAGGCCAACGCAGAAGCGGTGCCCATGTAGGGTAACCTGAACGATGGCCACACCCCTGCGGCTCCTTTCGCCGGCGCGGCGCGCGCGCTAGGATCATGGTTCTGCCATTGGCAGTATCCTGTGAAACCAGGAGGAAGCCCCTTGCACATTGGCGTTCTCGGCGGCGGCCCCGGCGGGCTCTATTTCGCCTATCTCTGGAAGACCCGCCATCCGGAGGATCAGATCGACCTGTTCGAGCAGAACGCAGCCGACGCCACCTGGGGCTTCGGCGTGGTGTTCTCCGACGAGGCGCTGGAGTTCCTCCGCGCCGACGACCCCGAGACGGTGGCCGCGATCGCGCCCGAGATGGAGAGCTGGAACAACATCACGCTCACCCATCGCGGCGAGAGCATCGAGATCGACGGCGTCGGCTTCTCCTCCATCGGCCGCCTGAAGCTGCTCTCCATCCTGCAAGCCCGCGCGATTGCCGCAGGCGTGACCACACATTTCGAAACGCAGATCCATTCGCTCGACCAGTTGAACGGCTATGACCTGATCGTCGCCGCCGACGGGCTGAACTCGCTGGTGCGCCGCAGCTTCGAGGGCGATTTCGGCTTCTCGATCTGCTACTCAACCAACAAGTTCGCCTGGTACGGCACCCACAAGCGTTTCGAGACGCTGTCGCAAACCTTCGTCAAGACCGACCGCGGGGCGTTCAACGCCCATCACTATCGCTACGCGCCCGACATGAGCACGTTCCTGGTGGAGTGCGACCGCGCCACCTGGGAGCATTACGGCTTTGCCTACAAGGACGTCGATCAGTCCAAGGCGATCTGCGAGGAGGTGTTTGCCGAAGCGCTCGGCGGCGGCATGCTGATCTCCAACAAGTCGACGTGGCGCAACTTTCCGTGGGTGTGGAACGAGCACTGGCACCACAAGAACATGGTGCTGATCGGCGACGCGCTGCACTCGGCCCATTTCTCGATCGGCTCCGGCACGCGACTTGCGATCGAGGACGCAATTGCGCTCGTCAAGGCGCTGGAGGCGGAAGCGCATGTTGCGACCGCGCTCGCCCGCTACCAGGCCGACCGCAAGCCGATCGTGCAGAAGCTGGTCACGGCAGCGCGCACCAGCGCCGACTGGTACGAGAAATTCCCTGAGCACATGCAGCTCGATCCGTTTGACTTTGCCTACAGCTACATCACCCGCTCCGGCCGCATTGACGACGCGCGGCTGCGCGCGATGTCACCCGGCTTCATGGCGGCCTATGAGGCCGCCGGCCAGGCCGCGGCTGCCCGGAATGCCGAGGGCACGACGGCGGTTGAATAGGATTCACTGTCGTTCCGGCGAAAGCCGGAACCCATACCGCGTTGTCCTCTCGGCCGAGACTCGGTCTCAGCAACGCCGTCCTTCGCGACAACAGTTCCCTGGGGTTATGGGTCCCGACTTTCGCCTGGCCTTCGCCGGGACGACAGCGGAGTTTGCGGCAGCAGCGGAGCCGTCAGCCCCGCGCCAAATGCTCCAGCGCCTCCTCCGCACGCAGTGGCACGCGCGAGGCTTCGTTGTTGCGGTCGACCAGTTGGGCAAGCAGCGCCATCAGGGTCTTGCGGTCGGCAAGCTTCAACGGCTCGAGCATGCGCGCCTGGGCGCGGTCGACGGCGGGGACAATCTCGCGCAACAGCTTGGCGCCTGATCGCGTCAGATAAAGCAGCTTGATGCGCTTGTCGTCGTTCGCCGGCCTGCGCTCGATCTGGCCCTTCGCTTCCAGCCGCTCGATCACGCTGCCAAGGGTGGAACGGTCGAAGGCGATCACGGCGGAGAGCCGCGTCGCGTCGATGCCGGGATGAGTCTGGATCGCAACCAATGCCGCATATTGCACCGGCGTGATGTCGAAATCCCTGCACTCCTCGACAAAGATCGCCACCGCGATCTGCTGCATCCGCCGGAACAGGTAGCCCGGCTTGGTGTAGACCGCGTCCATCGTGAGCGGGACCGCCCTACTCGGCATCGATCTGACGCTCCGGTGCGGCATCCGCAAAGGCCGGCAGCGCCTTGGCGGCGGCTTCGGCGTGCAACAGCCGCGGAAAGGCCGCAACGTCCACACCGAAGCGGCGTGCATTGGCGAGTTGCGGCACCAGGCAGAGATCGGCGATGCTGGGCTCCGCGCCGAAGCAGAACGGGCCCGGCTCGGCCGCGATCAGGGTCTCGCAGGCGCTAAGGCCCTCGCGGTTGGCCCAGGCCGCCCACGCCTTCACCTCGTCCTCGGGCAGGCCTAGCTGCCGCAGCCGCGCCAGCACCTTCAGATTCTGCACCGGATGGGTGTCGCAGGCGAGCACCATGGCAAAGGCCCGCACCTTGGCGCGGCGCAGCGGATCCTTCGGCAAAAGCGGCGGCGTGGGGTAGGTCTCGTCCAGCCATTCGATGATGGCAAGCGACTGGGTCAGGATATCACCGGCATCGCTTTCGACAGTGGGCACCAGGCCTTGCGGATTGATCGCGAGATAGGCCGGGGCACATTGCTCGCCCTTGCGCAGATGATGCGGCAGATGCTCGGCCCGCAAGCCCTTCAGGTTGAGAGCGATTCTGACCCGATAGGACGCGCTGCTGCGGAAATAGCCATGCAGCTTCATCAAGACCTCCCAGCTTACGGCAATTATGGTTGCGATTGACGGTACCTATATTGTCAGTATGCTGTCAATTAATCTGACGATACATCGGGAGGCTCCCCATGGAAGCCGTGGCAAAGACCCCGGAACGCGAGGCGTTCTACAGAAAGATCGACGGCGAAAACCTGTCCGCGCTGTGGAACGTGATGGGCGATCTGATCACGCCGGAACCGAAGAGCGCCTGCCGGCCGCACCTTTGGAAATTCGACGCCGTGCGCGCCTACATGATGGAGGCGGGCAAGCTGATCACGGCCAAGGAAGCGGAGCGGCGGGTGCTGATCCTGGAAAACCCGGGACTGCGTGGGCAATCCAAGGTGACGACATCGCTCTATGCCGGCATCCAGCTGGTGCTGCCGGGCGATGTCGCGCCCGCGCATCGGCACAGCCAATCGGCACTGCGTTTCATCCTCGAGGGCCAGGGCGCGTTCACAACAGTTGCCGGCGAGAAGACGCTGATGTCGCCGGGCGACTTCGTCATCACGCCGTCAATGGCCTGGCACGACCATGGCAACGAGACCAG
This sequence comes from Bradyrhizobium sp., assembly GCA_035652015.1. Taxonomy (GTDB): domain Bacteria; phylum Pseudomonadota; class Alphaproteobacteria; order Rhizobiales; family Xanthobacteraceae; genus Bradyrhizobium. The sequence goes on from DASREP010000052.1 coordinate 56,660, forward strand.
CGAGCCGATGTTCTGGCTCGACGGGCTGGACATTCCCCTGGTGCAGTTCTTCGATGCCTCGTTTGCGGAAGGCTCCAAGGAGGACCGCCAGACCATCACAAAACCCGCCGGCGACAGCTTTGCGCGCTACGGCCGCAATTTGTTGCCGGTCGACGAGAAGCGCTGCGCGAAGACCTCGCCGATCTTCAACTATCCCTACAGCTATACGCGCGAGGCGCTGGAGCAGGCGCGCCGGCGCGAGGAGTGGGACGCCTGTCACGGCCTGAAGTTGAAATTCTCCAACCCCGAGACCGGCGATTTCGCCATGCCGACCATCGGCACCTTCATCCAGCTGCTGCCCAAGGGCTTTGAGACCGCGCGCTATCGCGCGACCGATGCCACGGTGTTCACGGCGGTCGAAGGCAAGGGCCGCTCGCGGATCGGCGAGCAGGTCTTCGAATGGAGTCCGCGCGATCTGTTCGTGGTGCCGAGCTGGCAATGGGTGACGCACGAGGCCGACGAGGACGCCGTGCTGTTCAGCTTCTCCGATCGCCCGGTGCAGCAGAAGCTCGATCTGTTCAGGGAAGATCGCGGGAATGCGTGAGCGTCAGTCGCTGCGGTCATACCGCAGCATCCGTCAGCTTGACCTGCCTCAACAAGATGCCGGCCGTATGCCGCCACAGTTCGGGCATGCCGACCCATTTCGATAATCCGATCATTGTCTTCGGCCTCGCGTTGCTGGCGCAGGGCATTGCTGCCTTTATCGGCGACGTTCTGCGCAAGCGCGCGCATGCCTTTAGGCAAGGCGAGCGCCACGATTTCAATACGGTTCAGGCCGCAACGCTGACCCTCCTGGCGCTCATCATCGGCTTCAGCTTCTCAATGGCGGTGAGCCGTTACGACCAGCGGAAGACCCTGGAGGAGGCCGAAGCCAATGCCATCGGCACGGAATATCTCCGCGCCGATCTGTTGCCCGGCAGCAATGCCGCGCGCACACGCGACTTGCTGCGCAAATACATCGATCTGCGAATCGCCTTTTATCAAAACGACGACCCGCAAATTGGCCAGCAGACGGCGAGCCTGCAAGGGGAACTGTGGTCCTCGGTGCTGCCGCCGGCAGCGGCCCAGCCGACGCCGACAATGGCACTCGTCGCGGCCGGCATGAATGACGTCATCAATGCGCAAGGCTACACCCAGGCCGCCTTCTGGAATCGCATCCCGCTTGGCGCATGGGCGATGATGGGACTGATGGCAATCGCCTGCAACCTGCTCGTCGGATATGGCGAGCGCCGCAAGGGCGAGCTGTTCCTGTTCATCCTGCCGGTGGTGATCTCGATCGCGTTTTTCCTGATCGCCGATCTCGATAGCCCACGCGGCGGCATCATCCATGTCCATCCGCAGAATCTGCTGGCCACTGCGCAGGGCATGAAGCAGGAGTAGGCTCTCGTTAGCGCCAGTGCAACAGCCGGGTCTCCAAGAGGCCGATCAGCTTGCCGATCGCCAGCCCAAACAGCGATAGGATCACCACGCCGGCGAGCAGCTGATCCGTCTGCATCAGATTGCCCGCCTGCAGCACAAAGGCGCCGATGCCGTATTCGGCGCCGATCATCTCCGCGCTGACGACGAGCAATAGCGCAACCGAGGCGGTGATGCGGAAGCCCGCGAGAATCGTGGGCAGCGCGCCGGGCCAGATGACGCGGCGGACGATGGTTGCAAACGGCACGTTGAAGCTCTGCGCCATCCGGATCAGATTGCGCGGCACGGCGTCGACGCCGCTATAGACGGAGATGGCGGTCGAGAAGAACACGCCAAGCGCAATGGTCGCGATCTTCGGCTCCTCGCCAATTCCGAGCCACAGGATCAGAAGCGGCAGCAGCGCGATTTTCGGAATCGGAAACAGTGCCGAGATGAAGGTAATGCCGATGCTGCGCGCGAGCGTCGACAGGCCAATCGCAAAGCCGACCGCGATACCAAAGGCGGTGCCGAGCAGCCATCCGATGCCGATCCGCATCAGCGAATAGCCGAGATGTTCCCAGAGCACACCTGATATCGCGAGGGCGTAGATCGCGCGGCAGATCGCCAGCGGCGTCGGCAGGAACAGCGGATTCACCAGGCCCGCGGTGCCTGCGAGCTGCCACATGACGATTACGATGCCGAGCGCCGTCCAGCCGCCGAAGCGGCTTGCACCGGGCACAAAACCGGCGCCGCGGAATGCGACGGGCCGCGTCTCGGTGGCCGGATCCAGTTTCACCTGCTGCGGCGCGCGGTCAAGCATCCTGGACCTCGCGTTCGGCATCGATGGCCTCGTTGCGGATCAGCGACCAGATCTCGTCCTGCAACGCAAGCAGCCTGCCGCGGAGCTCGGCACTGCCGCGCTCACTGCGCGGCATCGGCACGGTGACGACCTCGCGCACCTTGCCGGGACGGCGCGACAGCACGACGATGCGGTCGGCCAGCCGCACCGCTTCTTCGAGATTATGCGTGACATAGACCGCACCCATGGCGCCGTCCGCGAGCAGGCCGATGAAATCCTCCATCAAGAGCTCGCGGGTCTGCGAATCCAGCGCCGACAGCGGCTCGTCCATCAGGAGGATCGCGGGCTTCACGGCGAGCGCGCGGGCAATGCCGACGCGCTGGCGCATGCCGCCCGACAACTGCTTGGGATAGGTGGCGCGAAAATCGGACAGCCCGGTGCGGCGCAGCGCATCGTCGACCAGCACGCGGCGTTCGCCGGCGGAAAGCCGCGTGTGCAACAACGGGAATTCGACATTGGCCTCGACCGTGCTCCACGGCAGCAGCGCAAAATCCTGGAACACGAACGTCAGCGGATTGAGGCTGTCGGCGGGCGGCGCACCGCGCAACTCGGCCTGCCCGCCCGAAGGCTGCAACAGTCCGCCCAGGATCGACAGCAGCGTGCTCTTGCCGCAGCCGGACGGGCCAACGATCGCCACCACCTCGCCGGCGCGCACCGCGAACGTCACGTCCTGCAGCACCTCCAACTCACCGAAGCGATGCGAGATATGGTCGGCGATCAGGTCCATCTAGTCGCCCACCTCTAGTACCGTCACCCTGAGGCGCTCGCGAAGCGAGCCTCGAAGGGCGACGGGGTTGGCGTGAGCGCTCGGCATCGTTCGATCTCAATCCGCCTTCACGAAATCCTTCGCGATGATGGTCTCGGCATCAAAGCCCTTGTCGACAAAGCCCTGCGCCTGCAGCCATTTGATCTGGTTGTCGACGTTCTTCACGTCGAGCTTGCCGTCGGGATCGATATAGGCGCAATTGCCGACCACCTGCTCGAGCGGCAGGTTGGTGTATTTGGCGATGATCTCGAGCAGCGGTTTTGTCTGCTCGTTGATCGGCGCCTTGCCGTCCTTCATCGCCGCCAGGATCACGTCGTGATATTCGCGGTCGGCACGGTCGAGCGCAGTGAGCAGCTTTGTCGCCAGCTCCTTGTTGGCGAGCGTCTTGGGCGAGGCGAACACCGCGCCCAGTTGCCAGGGCGTCTCGTCGCCGACCCAGCCGATAAGCTTGGCACCGCCATCATCCATCAGCTTGCGCGCCGTCGAGACCGGCAACAGCGCGGCATCGACGGTCTCGCCCTTCAGGGCAGCGGCCGCATTCGACAGCGATTGCAGCGGCACGATCTTCACGTCCGACAGCTTGAAACCGTATTTGTCGGCGAGCAGCCCCAGCGAATAATGGAAGCTGGAGCCGACCTGCGTGACCGCGATGCGCTTTCCCGCGAGATCCTTCGGCGTCTTGAGCCCGGCGGCATAGGCATTGTTGCTGGCGAAATAGCCGATCAGGGGATAGCCGGCTTTTTCGCGACTCATGCCGCCGATCACCTTCAGCGTACCCTTGCCGGCGAGATTGTAGAGCCCGGCCGTGAAGGCAGTGATGCCGAAGTCGACATCGCCGGCGGTGGTGGCGACCGCGATCGGCTGGGCGGCATCGAAGAATTTCAGCTCCACATTCAGCCCGGCGTCGCGGAAATAACCCTTGTCCTGCGCGATGAAGACCGGCGCCGACGAGGACAGCCGCAACACGCCGAGGCGCGCCTTGAGCGCATCGTCGGCCCTTGCGATGGCGCCGCTCGCAACCATCAAAACACCGGCGAGCGCGATCCGCGCAAATCCCTTCATTCCACGTCCTCCGTCCGAATCCCCTAGAGGCCAACGGGCACAGCCTGGTCACGCCCGATGAAGGCGCCCTGCTCGATCAGCGCCTGTTGCAGCCTCTCTATAGCAATCTCGCGCGGAAGCGTATTGCCCGAAAGTGCTGTGGCTGCGGCCAGACCTGCGGCTTCGCCCATGGCAAAGCAGGCGCCGGAGACGCGGGCCGCCGACTGCCCCTCCTGGGTCATGGAGGCGCAGCGCCCGGCGACGAGGAGATTGTCGATCTTTTCGGCGACCAGCATACGATAGGGCAGCTCGTTATAGCCGCGGGACTGGGGAATCGGCGGAAACTTGAAGATCACGTCACCGGCAACATGGGCCTCGATCGGCCAGCCATTGACACCGATGGAATCGGCGAAGGAGGCGCAAGCGAGCACGTCCTCGCCGGTCAGCTGGTAGCCGCCGAGGACACGGCGGGTTTCGCGGATGCCAAGCTGCGGCGGCAGGTCGATGATATAGGAATCTTCAAACCCCGGCACTGTGCGCAAGAATTCGAACGCCTCGACCGCCTGGCGGCGGCCGTCGATCTCCCCGCGGGTGAGATCGTCGGGCACGACGCCGTTGATGGCACTGCCGTCCGCCCGCGCGAGCTGGGTGAAATTCACCCGCCACTCCTGGGCATGGCGCTGTGGCCGCACGATCGCGCCCTTGCGGGGAAATCTGTGCGTGCCGGTCTTGATCGCCTCGTCCATCAATTGCGGAATAGTGCGCCAGGCCTCGCCAGCCTTGTCAGGATCGACGCCGTTGATGCGAAACATCATGGAGGGATAGAGCGTGTGGCCGCTCGCATCGCCAAGCTCGAACGGCGCGCCGGCCCAGGCCGCGAGATCACCGTCGCCGGAGCAATCGATGAAGATATCGGCGCGCACGGCCTGCCGGCCGCCCTTGGTCTCGACCATCAGCGCCTTGATGCGGTTCTCGCCGTCCATGACGACGCCGGCGCCGAGCGCATGGAACAGCACGTCGACCTTGTATGCCGCAAAGAGATCATCAGCCGCGATCTTGTAGGCGGCGGTGTCGTAGGCCTGCGCAAATATCTTGCCGAGCACGAGATGCGGTGCGTTGAGCCCGCCAAGGCGGTTGATACGCGCGAGCAGCTCCGAGGCGATGCCGTGCACCAGGCGCCGCATCTCGCCATGCACATTGCCATGCAGCCCGCAGAAATTGGTGACGCCGGCGGCCGTGCCCATGCCGCCGAGAAAGCCGTAGCGCTCCACCAGCAGCGTGCGGCGGCCAGCGCGCGCCGCGGCGACCGCGGCGGCTATCCCCGCCGGGCCGCCACCCAGTACGACCACTTCATATTCGCCATAAAGAGGCACGCGGCGGGCGGGTTCTTCGATGGTACTGGACACGCAGGAGTTCCCCGACTGATCGAATGGAGCGCAGGAGCGTCCAGCTATCTCGCCAAAGCAGGCCGCAATGTAAAGGCCGCTCTCGCCGAAGGCCTCCGGGCCCGTTAAAAGCGAACGGACGCCGAGAAAGGGACATCCGGATGCGGATATGCATTTTTGGCGCAGGCGCGGTGGGCAGTCATTTTGCCGTGCGGCTTGCGCTCGCCGGCCATGAGGTCGCCTGCGTGATGCGCGGTGCGCATCTTCAGGCCGTGCAGGCGAAGGGCCTCACACTTCGCATCGGCGAGGCCGAATTTCACGCCTCCGTCACGGCATCGGACAACCCGGCCACGCTCGGACAACAGGACCTCGTGATCTCCACGCTGAAGGCGACCAGCGTCGGCAGCCTTGCCTATGGGCTGCCGCCCCTGCTCGCCGCGGACACGCCGGTCGTGCTGGCACAGAATGGGATTCCCTGGTGGTATGACATCGGCTTGCCGAAAGATCATCCACCGCCGCCCGATCTGTCCTTCCTCGATCCCGGCGGGCGCTTGCGTGCAAAGATCGGGAAGGAGCGGATCATCGGCGGGGTGATCTTTTCGTCCAACGAGGTGGTCGCGCCGGGCGTGGTCGCAGGCCTCTCGCCCGACCGCAACCGCCTCGTGATCGGCGAATGCGACGACCGCGCCAGCGACCGCGTCGGCGCACTGCGCGCGATGCTGGAGGCGGCGAAACTGGAATCGCCGCCCGTTGCCCAGATCCGCGAGGCGATCTGGTCAAAGCTTCTCACCAACATGTCGCTGTCGGTGCTCTGCCTGCTCACCGGCCAGACGGCGCGTGGCGTGCGCGATGATCCCGTGCTGCAGGAGGTGATCCCGCGCCTTGTCGACGAAGCGAATCTGATTGCGCAAGCCTATATCCCCGAGGTCAAGCGCGTCACCCGCAACGCGCCCGCGCCCAATCACAAGCCGTCGATCCTGCAGGATTACGAGCTCGGCCGCGCGATGGAGATCGATGTCCTGGTGCGTGCACCAGCGGCGTTTGCGCGAGCAGCGGGACTGTCGACGCCGATGCTCGATCTGATCGCGGCACTCGCGACGCAGAAGGCGCGGGACAAGGGGCTGTGGAAATCTTGATGCCCACTCCGTAGCCGTCGCCCCGGCGCAAGCCGGGGCCCATAACCCCAAGCCTTCATTTGGCGAAGGTCGTCAACCACCGAACGTCAAGGATAGATTCCGCGGTATGGGTTCCGGCTTTCGCCGGAACGACGGCGGGGGATAGGCCGGGCACCGCGGGTCAAGCGATCGCCGCCGCAAGCTCAGTCATCGTGGGCACAATGATATCGGGCTGGTGCGGAGTCTCGCCAAAAGGACGCCGGCGGCGGTCGATGAAGGCGGTGCGCATCCCTGCGGATTTTGCGCCGATGCAATCGAAGGCGTGGTTGGCGACGAACAGGATCTGGTCCATGTGCAGTCCCAGGAGCTCGGCCGCCTTGGTGTAGGTCGCAACATCAGGCTTGAAGGAGCCGGCTTCCGCGACCGAAATCAGGCGGTCGAAGGCGATGCCGTGATGGCGCTTCGCCGTCTCCAGCATGTCCGGATCGCCATTGGACAGCACGACCAGCTTGTATTTCGTGCGTAGCCTGTCCAGCGCGGGCGGCACCTCCGGGAACGGTTTCAACCTTTCGATCTCGCCGACGAGGATGCGAACCTCGTCCCTGGTGTAGCTGATGCCGGCGCGGTCCATGACATGGGCGACCGCACGATGCCCGATTTCGCGATAGGGCGTGTGCTCGCGATGCAGCAGCGCGTCGATCATCGAGTTTTCGAAATGCGTGCGCCGCCACCAGGTCACGAAGTCATTGGGATCGCCGCGCCATCCCTTTGCCTTCAGGAACGGCGTAGCGATAGCGGTGAGCCCGCCCTGCATGTCGACCACCGTGCCGTATTGGTCGAACATGCAGACTTTGACGTTGTCCCTGATGTCCTCATGCGCCACGGCGATCGATCCTTTCTTGAGCTACAGCGCCTCCAGCCCCAGCCGGCCGAACAGCTTGCGATCCTTGTCGGCGTCCGGATTGCCGGCCGTCAGCAGCGTGTCGCCGACGAAGATCGAGTTGACGCCGGCAAAGAAGCACAGTGCCTGCATCTCGTCGCTCATGGCGGTGCGTCCGGCCGCCAGCCGCACATAGGAGGTCGGCATCATGATGCGCGCAAGCGCGATGATGCGGACGAAGGCCAACGGATCGACCGGCCCAGATCTTGAAAGCGGCGTGCCGGCGATCGGGATCAGCATGTTGATCGGCACGCTCTCCGGCGGCTCCGGGAGGTTCGCGAGCGTGACCAGCATATCGACGCGATCCGTTTCGCTTTCGCCCAGGCCCAGGATGCCGCCGCAGCAGACCTTCATGCCGGATGAGCGTACATTCTCCAGCGTGTCCAGACGGTCGGCATAGCTCCGCGTCGAAACCACGTTGGGATAGTAGCTCTCGGACGTATCGACATTGTGGTTGTAGTAGTCGAGCCCGGCCTCGGCGAGGCGATCGGCCTGGGCGCGGTCGAGCATGCCGAGCGTCATGCAGGTTTCCATGTCGAGGTCCTTGACCGCACTGACGATCTCGACAATGGCATCCATGTCGCGCGGCTTGGGATTGCGCCAGGCGGCGCCCATGCAATAGCGCGTCGCGCCGCCCGCCTTGGCCTTGCGGGCCTCGGCGAGGATGGTCTCGACATCCATCAGCTTCGAGGCGGCAAGCCCGGTCGAATGATGCGAGGACTGGCTGCAATAGCCGCAATCCTCCGGGCAGCCGCCGGTCTTGATGTTGAGCAGCCGGCTGAGCTGCATGCGATTGGGATCGAAATGCTCTCGATGCACAGACTGCGCCTTGAACAAGAGATCGTTGAACGGCATCTGGTACAACGCAAGCGCCGCCTCGCGGCTCCATGTCCCGGCGCCGATGACTTGCGCCGCAGCAGCGACTTCATACGATCGTTCGAGCATTCCCCAACTCTCCGAGCAGTCAAGATGACGTCTTATGGCATCCGGACCGTCGCGATGCCAGCAACGCGCGCGAGATTTCTTGAAGAAGTGATCACCGATCAATCGAACCGTTAGATCTAGGCAATCCACTCGACAAGGACGTCCAGCACCTCGTGCATGACGTCATCGTCCTTGCGGCCCGAGCGGACCGGCACGTGAAAGGAATGATCGGCGCCCTCGACCAGATGCAGCGTGGCGCGCGCACCCAGGCCAGCAATGACCGGCTTGAGCAGGTCAAGCTCAGCGAGCTTGTCACGCGTGCCCTGCAGAAACAGCATGGGAATCTCGATCTCCGCCAGATGCGCCGCGCGCTCGATCGAGGGTTTTCCGGCCGCATGCAGCGGAAAGCCGAAAAAGGCAAGCCCGCGCACGCCGGCAAGCGGCTGCTTCGCCTGCGCCTGCGAGGTCATGCGGCCGCCAAAGGATTTGCCGCCGGCGATCAACGGCACGTCAGGCAACGCGCGTGCCGCCGTTTCGACCGCGGCGCGCACGGTTGCCTGCGCCAAGGCCGGCGGGTCCGGCCGCTTGCTGCCCTTTTCCATGTAGGGGAATTGATAGCGCAGCGTCGCCACGTTGCGCGCGGCGAGGCCTGTCGCCACGGCCTCCATGTAGGAATGCGTCATGCCGGCGCCCGCGCCATGGGCAAAGACGAAGCAGGCCGTGGCGAGCGGTGGCCTGGTCAGAAGTGCGGAAACCGATGTGGTCTTTCCGACGTCGATGGTGAGCTGTTCCGTCATCCAGCTCAACCTATCAGAACAACAGAACCCCGTCGTCCTCTTCCGTGACAGCCGTCGCGGCCTTCGCCGTGGCCTTCGGCGCGATACCGAAGCCGCGCAGGAAATCGCGTGACATTTAGGACCTGGGAGCCGCACGAGACTCCTCTCGCTCGAACCAGCCCTTGCCTTGATCTTCATCAACCGACCGATAGCGGCGCACGGCATTGTTGCCCACGTCGGACAACAACACAGGACAACGGCAATGAAGACGAGCCCACCACAGGCTCGCCCGCAAGCCGGCACGCACCAGGCCAGTCCGCTCAGAGACCGCGGCTTCCTTTGGGGCGTCTCGACCTCGAGCTTTCAGATCGAGGGCGCGGCGCACAGCGACGGACGTGGCGACAGCATCTGGGACGTCTATTGTCGCGAACCGGGGCGCGTCAAAGGCGGCGACACCGGCGACGTCGCCTGCGACCACTACCATCGCTATGCCGAGGACGTTGCCTTGATGCGCGAGCTCGGCATCGACGCCTACCGCTTTTCCATCTCATGGCCGCGGATCACGCCGAACGGCCGCGGCGCAGCCAACGAGCCGGGGCTTGCCTTCTACGACCACCTGATCGACGCGCTGCTCAAGGCCGACATCGAGCCCTGGATCTGTCTCTATCACTGGGACTTGCCGCAGGCGCTGCACGCGCGCGGCGGCTGGCAAAACCGGGACATCGCGGGATGGTTTGCCGACTACACCGCGCTGGTCGCTCATCGCTATGGCGACCGCGTCAAGCGGTTTGCGACCTTCAATGAGCCCTGCGTCTTTACGCTGTTCGGCTATGGCATGGGCTGGAATGCACCCGGCATCGCCGACAAGGCCGCGCTGCACCAGGCCATCCATCATGTCAATCTGAGCCACGGCCTCGCCATTGACGTGCTGCGCGACGTCGTGAAGGACGCCTCGCTCGGGGCTATCCATAATCGTCAGCCTTGTTTTCCGGCCACGCGCGCGCCTGCGGATGCCGTGGCCGCGGAGCGCTTTTCAGAATACTGGAATGACGCGCTTCCCTCGCCGCAGCACTTCGCCTGCTATCCCCCAGGGCTTGCGGAGGCGATCGAGCCGTACCTGAAGCCCGGCGACATGGCGCGGATCGCAAGGCCCGTCGACTGGTTCGGGCTGAACCATTATTCGCCGCATTATATAAAGGCTGATACCAACCTGATCGGCGCCACCTTCGGTGCGCCGCCGGACGACGTGCCGCGCACCCCGATCGGGTGGCCGATCGTGCCCGACGCCTTCCGCGACACCTTGCTGGACCTGCACACGCGCTTTCGACTGCCGATCTATGTGCTGGAAAACGGTACCGCCGCGGACGACAGGCTGGATGATTCCGGCCGGGTCGAGGATCCCGGGCGGATTGCGTATTTGCGGGCCTACACTGATGCGATGCAGGCGGCGATCACGAAGGGTGCGGACGTCAGGGGCTATTTCGTTTGGTCGCTGTTGGACAATTTCGAATGGGCCTCGGGTTACTCGCAACGTTTCGGGCTCACTTACGTTGACTTCAAGACCCAGAGGCGCATTCCCAAAGCATCCGCGCGATGGTATGCCGACCTCATTGCAAACCAAGCAAGCACGGTTCCAAAGGCATGACGGACAGCCGGGCGGCGACAGACGAGCGGGTTGTTCTTGCCGATATCGGCGGCACCAATGCACGTTTTGCGCTGATGGACCACGGCAAGATTGGCGCCGTCCAGCATCTGCGGGTCGCCGATTTTCCCGGCAAGGACGGCGTGATGGATGCGCTGGCCGCGTTCCTGTCCGGCCAGCCGAGTGCGGAACCGCCGGGCAGTGCCGTTTTCGGCGTTGCCGGCCCCATCCAGAACAATCGTGTCGCGTTCACCAACAGCGACTGGGTGGTCGATGGCGCGGAGCTGGGCAAGCGGTTCGGCTTCCCTTACGTGAAACTGCTCAACGATTTCGAGGCGCTCGGCTGGTCGCTGCCGGCGCTCAAGCCCGCCGATCTCTTCGCGCTCGGAAACCAGCCGCCGGTGCCAGGCGCACCCATGCTGGTGATCGGGCCCGGCACGGGATTTGGCGCGGCGGGCCTCTTCCTGAGCGAAAAGCCGGTGATTGTCGTCACCGAAGCCGGTCACGCCACCCTGCCGGCCACCTCCGATCGAGAGGCCGAGGTGATCGCGCAGTTGCGCCGGCGCTTTGGGCATGTCTCGATCGAGCATGTGTTGTCCGGATCGGGCATCGAGCACCTCTATCAGGCGCTGGCCGCGGTCGACCGCGCCAGCGTGCCGGCCCGCGACGCCGCGGCGATCACCAAGGCTGCGCTGGATGGCAGCTGCGCGACGTCCCGGGCGACGCTCGACATGTTCTGCAGCCTGCTCGGCAGCGT
>DASREP010000053.1:0-20100 GCA_035652015.1 Bradyrhizobium sp.
CCGCCGAGGTGATGATGGTGGCGGCCCACAATTACGATCTGAAGAACGCGCAGAAGCACGGGCTGAAGACCGCTTTCGTTGCCCGCCCGACCGAATACGGCCCGCTGCAGAAGGTCGATTTCGAGGCCACCGGCAACTGGGACATCATCGCCAAGGATTTTGGCGAAATCGCCGACCGGCTGGGGTGCTGACGGCGCGCGCTAAAGCGCGATGAGATCAGGATGAATCGTATCGCGCTTTGGCTCTTTTGATTGAGCATGATCCTTTCGGAAAACCGCTTCACGGTTTGCGCTAGCGCGGCCGTTCGGGTCCGGATCGTGCCCTATCCCGCACGGCTCATGATCACGCCGAACCAGCCGAGCCCACGATAGGTCTCGTAGCCGGGCGTGGCGTGGAACGCGACCAGCCCGCCTGACCGATCGTGATAGAAGCCGCTGCGCCGCCCGTCGAGCGACAGCGAAATGTGTTCGGACAGGATGCCCTGTCCGTCCGAGGCCGCGATGAGGCGAAACCTGGAATCGACCAGCAGCACGCGCGCCTTGTCGTCGGCGCCGACCCGCACGCCGGTCACGATGGCGCGCGCCTGCGGCTCCCAGTCGAAATGGATGGCGAGCACGCCGACCGGCTTGCCATGCGACTTGCCGCCGGCCCGCACGCTAGCGCAATAGGTCGCGACCTGGGCATTGCCAAGCAGGGGCTGGCACTCGACATCGCCGGCCACATAGTCGTCGCCGGAGGCAAGCCCGCGCGCCTGGGCGAACCATTTTGTGGTGGCGACATTCTGGCCCCTGACGTTGAAGCGCTCGGGGCGGCCATTGGCGATGACGTTGCCGTCGAGGTCGCAGAGCCAGAGATCGAGATAGACCGTGTAGGCGGACAGGATGACGGCGAGCCGCTGCGCGACGTGGACCACGCTTGCAGCGTCCGGAGTTGTGGCGCAATCGACGATGGCGGAGTCGGTCGCCCACCAGCGCACGTCACAGGTGCGCTCATAGAGATTGCGGTCGATCAATTCGATGGCATTGAGGGAGAGATCGACCAGCCGCTCGCCGCGCGAACGCTTCACCATGTGCTCGATCGAGCTCATCAGGCTGCCGGTGCGCTTGGTAAGCTCGGTCTCGAGCTCGCGCGCGATGGTTTCGACCAGCTGGCCGACGCCGCGCACCTCTTGCGCCACCACGGCAAAGCCCGCACCGTGAGCGCCTGCGCGCGAGCTTTCGATCAACGCATTGAGCGCCAGCATCTTCATCTGGTTGGTGATCTGCTGGATCGACTTGGTCTTGTCGACGGCGATCTGGTTCACTTCCGCGGTCAGCCGCGCGATCATCCCGGAGATATCGGAATCGTCCTCATTGGGCTGGGCCGGCTTGGTGGGGCGCGGTTTTGCGCGTTGGGTGGAAAGCGCGAGGGACATCTGGAAATCCTTGTAACCTGCGGTCCCGAGAGCCGGCCGATGCGGGATCGGGAAGAATCGAAATGGGATACGCAATACAATGCCCGCGATGGTCGCGGAGGAGAGCTAACACGCTTTTAATTCCTGGGGCTTGGGCCGCATTTTGCAGTGTAAAAGCTGCATCTTGTTTCGGCAGCGCGCTGCTTTTTTGTGCGATTTGGCGTAAGAGGGGCGCGTCCGATGCGGCCCCTCGTCCTCGATCAGCCGTGGACAGATGCGTCCCAGTGTCTTTGTCGGGCGCAGCCTTCGTGCTTACCTGCAAGCAGCATCATGACGCTTCCGCTCGCCGCATTGCCTGTCGAATCGCCGCCGGCCTTTCTTGGTGTCAGCCACTCGCTGACGGGAAAGCTCTGGCGCGACCGGCTGGATGCGCGCGGCACTGCGCGGGCGCTCGCGATCACGCAGCGCCACCAACTTCCGGAGCTTCTGGCGCGGGTGCTGGCTGGCCGCGACGTCGATATCGATGCGGTGCCGGACTTTCTCGATCCGACCATTCGCAAGATGATGCCGGATCCATTCACCGTGACCCAGATGGAGACCGCGGCCAAGCGCATTGCAGACGCGGCCATGCGGGGCGAGAAGGTCGCGATCTTCGGCGACTATGACGTCGACGGTGCGACGTCGGCGGCGCTGCTCGCCTGGCATCTGCGCCATTGCGGGCTCGATCCCTTGATCCACATTCCCGACCGCCTGTTCGAGGGCTATGGCCCCAACACCGAAGCCGTGCGCATGCTGGCGGGCAAAGGCGCGACGCTGCTCATCACTGTCGATTGCGGCACGACCAGCATCGAGCCGCTGGCGGAGGCGAAGAAGCTCGGCCTATCCGTCGTCGTGATCGACCATCATCAATGTGGGGCCGAGGTCCCCGAGGTCGATGCGCTGGTGAACCCGAACCGCCCGGACGATCTCTCCGGGCTCGGCTATCTCGCAGCCGTAGGTCTTGTGCTGGTGACGCTGGTTGCGGTCAACCGCGAACTGCGCGCCCGCGGCTTCTGGACCAGCGAAATGCCCGAGCCCGATCTTTTGAGCATGCTGCACCATGTGGCGCTCGGGACCGTCGCGGATGTCGCGCCGCTGATCGGGCTCAACCGCGCGCTGGTGGCAAAAGGGCTGATCGCGATGCGCCGGCGCGACCATGTCGGCCACACCGCGCTGATGGATGTGGCAAGGCTCAACGGTCCGCCGGAAGCGTGGCATCTCGGCTTCCTGCTCGGCCCCCGCATCAATGCCGGCGGGCGCATCGGCCGCGCCGATCTTGGCGTGCGGCTATTGCTGGAAGGCGACGTGTCTGAGGCGGCGCGGATTGCGGCTGAACTCGACCGCCTCAACGCCGAGCGGCGTGTGATCGAGCAGGCGGCGGAAGCGCAGGCCGAGGCCGAAGCGCTGGCCTCGCTCGGGCTCGAGGACAAGGGTGCGGTGATTGTCACGGCCTCGGAAGGCTGGCATCCCGGCGTGGTCGGGCTCGTCGCTGCGCGGCTGAAGGAAAAATTCTCGCGCCCCGCTTTTGCAATTGCGCTCGAGCCCGGCGGCATCGGCACCGGATCGGGCCGCTCGATTGCCGGTGTCGACCTTGGCAAGGCGGTACGCCAGGCGGTGGTCGACGGCGTCCTGATCAAGGGCGGCGGTCATGCCATGGCGGCGGGCATCACCTTGCGCAAGGAGAAGCTCGCGGAGTTTCGGGCCTATCTGGAGAAAGCGCTTGCGAGCGATGTGGCCGAGGCGCGCCATGTCAACGAGCTCTTCATCGATGGCGCGGTCACCGCGCGCAGCATCACGCCGGAGCTCGCACGAACGCTCGATCGCGCGGGTCCCTTCGGCAGCGGCAATCCGGAGCCGGTGCTGGCGCTGCCCTCGCATCAATTGATCTATGCCGACGAGGTCGGCCAGGCGCATCTGCGGCTGCGCTTCAAATCCGGTGATGGCGCGATCGTCAACGGCATGGCATTCCGCTCCGTCGGCCAGAAGCTCGGCAACGCGCTGACCCAGCATCGTGGGCAGACGCTGCATGTCGCGGGTGCGCTCAGCGTGGATCGCTATCAGGGCGTCGAGCGGGTACAATTGCGGGTGCTCGACATAGCGCTGCCCGAGCAGGGACCGGCGTTGATCAGGTAAACCAAGAAGACGCGCAACGAAGAAAATGGGGAGCGAACACATGGCAGGGCAGGTTGCAGGCAAGGTTGCGTTGGTCACGGGCGGCGCGTCGGGTATTGGACAGGCGACGGCGGAGCTATTGGCCGAGGAGGGTGCTTCCGTCGTGGTGACCGATGTCGATGAGCTCAGGGGTCCCGAGGTTGTCGCCGGCATCAAGAAGGCCGGCCATGAGGCGGTGTTTCTGCATCAGGACGTCACCAGCGAGCCGCGCTGGGCGGACGTGGTCGCTGACCTCGACAGGCGCTACGGCAGGCTTGATGTGCTGGTGTCGAACGCCGGCATCGGCATCGGCGCTCTATCCATCGTCGAGATGTCGCTGGCGGATTGGCGTCGCCAGACCGCGATCAATCTCGATGGCGTGTTCCTGTCTGTAAAGTACAGCCTGCCCCTGATGCGCAAGACCGGCGGCGGCTCGATCATCATGATGTCCTCGCTGGCCGGCCTGCGCGGCTCGGCGACACTTGCCGCCTATTCCGCGACCAAGGGTGGTGTGCGCCTGTTCGCGAAATCGATTGCGATGGAATGCGCGTCTTTCGGCGACGGCATCCGCGTCAACTCGGTGCATCCGGGCATCATCGACACGCCCATCTGGTCCAAAATTCCGGCGGGCGGCGCCGCGGCCGGCCAGAACGCACCGATCGATTTCGAGGCGGTGGCCAAGCTCGCCGCGCCGCTGGCGCGCGCCGGGCAAGCACGAGAGATTGCGCAAGGGGTGCTGTTTCTCGCCTCGGATGCATCGAGCTACATGACCGGAAGCGAACTCGTCATCGATGGCGGCATGTTTGCGGGCACGGCACCTCGCAAGCCGTGAGCGCTTTTTGATGAGCATGGTCTTTTCGGAAAACCGCTACACACCTTTCCTGATCATGCTCTAGCGGCCCTGCTGCCGCAGTCGCGCGAGCACCTGCAATCCGCCATAGCCGTCGGCCGGCGAAATCCCCTCCTTGATCTGGAAGTCGCGGACTGCCTGCATGGTGTCGTTGCCGACCCGGCCGTCGGTACCGCCAGTATTGAAGCCGGCCTCGGTCAGCCGCGTCTGCAGCTCCTGGACCTCCGCAAGCGTCAGCGCGCGCTCGGAACCGGGGAACGGCTGGATGAACGGACCGCTGCCCAGAATGCGATCGCCGAGATGGCAGATCGCAAGCGCATAGTTCATCGATGGATTATAGCTGCGCACAGCATAGAAGTTCGCGCCAAGCAGAAAGGCTGGGCCGCCTTCGACTGGAATCCACATCTGTGCTGATGCGTTCGGTTGAGGGAATCCTTGACCGTCGGCGCGGGTGACGCCGGCATCGGCCCAGCTCGCATAGGTCCGGCTGCCCCGCTGATTGCCGCCGGGGCTCTTCACCTCATAACCCCAATGTTCGCCGGGGTGATAGTGACCGCGGTCGACAAGGAATTTGGCGGTCGAGCCGAGGGCGTCGTCTGGCTTGCCGAAGGGCGAGATCCTGCCGTCGCCGTCATAATCGATCCCGACATGGAGCCAGACCTCCGGCATCCATTGGGTATGGCCCATGGCGCCGGCCCAAGAGCCTCGCATCTCCTGCGGCGTGCTCCAGCCCTTGTCGACAATGCGCAGCGCATTGATAAGTTCGCTCTGCCAATAGGCCTTGCGGCGCGGCGCGTTCCAGGCGAGCGCGGCCAGTGAGGGAAACACCGGCCGCATATGGTTCTTCTGCACCAGCGGGTCGCCATAAGCGGATTCGACGCCCCATAATGCGAGCAGGGTGCCGCGCTCGACGCCAAAGTCTTTCTCAATACGCGCGAACAGCGCCGCGTTTTTCTTCAGCGCCTCCTTGCCATGGATGATGCGCCAGTCGGAGACGCGGCGGTTGATATACTGCCAGACCTCTTCCTTGAATTCCGGCTGATTGCCGATCTCGTTGAAGACGCTCATGTCGGGTTCGACATGAGCCATGCAGCGAATCCAGGTCGCTTCCGTGATGCGCTGGGACAGCGCATGCTGGCGGAAGCTCGCCCGCCACTGCTCGAAGCTGGGCGCGGCCAGCGCAGCAGGTGACGCGGCCATCGCGGCCAGCGAAAGACCGCCACGCAAAACTGCGCGGCGTGTCGCTTGGGTCAAGGAATCGGATCGGAGCATCGGTTCAATCTAGCGCCGCGGCTTGCGCCGCAAAACCACCCCTGGGAAGGAACTTCAGCCCTCCTGCTGCAAGCTGGCGGCGATCCTTGCGAGCCACTGGCGGATCAGGCGCTCGTCCTTAGACGTCAGACCCTCCGCGAGCCGCCGTTCCTGCGCCAAGGCTCGCTTGCGGCATTGCTCAAGCAGCGTCAGGCCGTGTGGCGTCAGCGTCCACTGCAGCTTTCGGCCATGCACCGGATGCGGCGTCTTCTGAATGGCGCCGTCACGTTCGAGATTGCCGATGATGACGCCGACCGTCTGCGGCGTCAGCAGCGCCACGCGGGCGAGCTCGGCCCCGGACAGGCCGGGATACGCCTTGAGCATGGTCAGCACCACGAATTGCGGCACGGTGACGCCGAGTTCGCCCAGGGAGCGCTCCAGTGTCAGCCGCGCGGCGGCCTGGGCCTGGCGCAGCAGATACCCGAGATAGCCGCTCTCGCCGCGCTTGCCTTCGCCGGGAGGCGGCGGGCTGACGTCCGGGGGCGCCGCCTTCGGCCGTCGCCCGGTCTTCGCTGTCGAACGCGGTTCCATGGTCACTTCACCCTTGCGCAAGATATAAGAGCTCTTATAAATTATCAGACCTCTGACAACATCAGGATAACACGAGGAGACGAGAATGTCCCACGCGCGCAGCGAGTATGCAGAGCTCCAGAAGATCGCGCCCGACGTCCATGAGGCGGTTCTGGCTCTCGGCCAGGTGGCCGAGAAAGCGGGGTTCGACAAGCAACTGCTTAAGCTCGTCAAGATCCGCGCCTCCCAGATCAACGGCTGCGCCTTCTGCCTGCAACATCACGTGTTGCAGGCAGAGCGGCTCGGGCTCTCCGCCGACAAGATCAACCTGGTCGCGGTATGGCGCGAGGCGCCGATCTTCTCGCCCCGCGAGCGTGCGGCACTGGCCTGGACCGAGGCGCTCACCTCCGTGCCGGACGGCGTCAGCGACGCAGTCTATGAGGAAGCTCGCCGGGAGTTTTCCGACCAGGAGCTGATTTATCTCACTTCGGCGGTGGCCTCGATCAATGCCTGGAACAGGTTCGGCGCGGCCTACCGCTGGACTCCTCCGGCGCGGCAGGCAGCGCGGGCGGCATCCTGAATCGGGATACGATGACCACTTGGGAAGGGGAACAAACATGACAGCAATTGCCGTAAGTTTCTCGCCGACACCGGTGCGGTCCCTGGCGCGGCAGGTTTGGTTGCCCGTGGTGGCGGGTCTCACCTGTGCGCTGGCCATTGGAAAGGCGCTGCCTCTCACGATCGATGCGATATCAGGTGCGGTGGCGCCGCTCTGCGCCAGTGCGGCAGAGGCATCGCCACTCGACAAGGTCGAGCTGATCGCGTCCTATCCATTGCCCAACGTGGCGGGCAAGCGCGTGACCATCGTGCGCGTCACATATGGCCCCGGAGGTTTTTCGCGGCCGCACCGGCACGCCGGTTCGGTGACCGCCTATGTCACCAAGGGCGAAATCCGCTCCCAGCTCGGCGGCGGTCCGCTCGAGACGTTCGCGGTCGGCCAGACATTCTTCGAACCGCCGGGGGCAACGCATCTGGTCTCGGCCAATGCGAGCAACACTGCGCCGGCGGAATTGATCGCTGTCTTCGTCGCCGACGAGGGCGCGCAGCTCACGACCTATCTTGATTGACCCGGTTGGCCGTGCTGACGCTGCTCCAGGAGCGTCCGGTAGCCGATTTTTGGCCAGGAGCGTGGCGACGAGGTCGGGCAGCGAAAACTGCTCAGTTCTCGCTGCCCTCATGTGGATCGGGCTTGATCACATCCTCCGGGAGCACATGCGCAACCGGAGAGCCTGCGATCTGCCGTCCGATCTCGTGGCCGCGGGCCTGGATCAACCGCTCATAGGCTGCGATCAGGGTGACGTAAGGGTTGACCCAGATCCAGCCGTCGCGCGTGAACACCTGGACATCGAAATGCAGGTGACGGCTGGTGCCGTTGGGATGATCGAGATAGTTCGAGACCACGCCGATCTGCTCGCCTTCAAATACCTCCCGGCCATTCAAGAGATGATCGGCATCCATCGCGGACGGGTTCATATGCATGTAGCGGAAGCGGATGTGCTCGGTCGTGCTGTTGACCTGCAGCGTGGCGGCCTGTTGTTGTTTTGAGCGCAACACGACGCTGTCACGCACAGCAAAGATCGGCCGCTGTCTCGGATTGCAGACGCTCAACGGCGTGTCGGGCGGGCAGGGCGCGGGGCGGATGTCCTGGCCCTGATGGCCAAAGCCGGTGGCGCATTGGCCGACATTGAAACTGCGCGCCTCGCAAAAGCTGTCGCGCCACGGATAGCCGCCGCTTGGTGAATCGGATTTGTCGGCCGGGCGCCGCTTGCCGAACGACTGCGAATGCAGGAACGCCGGCGCGTTCAGCGGAAAGCGGATTTGCGAATAGACGTTGAAATCGGCGCGCCCGCTCTGGTGATGGAAGCCGCTGCCCTGGATCAGATCGCCGACCGGCCGATACGTGAAGTCGGGCGATCGCTCGTCCGGCCGTTCGGCGAGCAAGGTGTCGATATCCTGGCGCGGCCGGGCGGGCTGGCCGCCGGCCACATGAAGCGCCCGCAGAAACCGCTCCGCTATCGGGTAGGCCTCGCGGCAGGCCAATCGCCGCGAACGAGGCACCGAGTCGAGGCACTGGATGGACACGACATAGGGAATACCAAAACGGGTGAAGGCATAGCGGACGTAGCCCTCTCGAATGAACCGGCGGATATCGGGATATAGCATCGCCAGACTCTTGACCGGCTCGCCCTTGCCGCCGGCGGGGTCGACCACATCATAGATCAGGAGCGAGCCCGTGATCTGCACCTCGACGGGTTTGGCGAACGTCCGTGGCGGCAGGCCATCTCCAGCACCTGGTTCAAGCGAGAATACCGCGTCGTAGCCTGAAGGGCCCGCGTCAAAGAAGTCCACGCTGCGGAAGTCGGCCTGGTAGCGCGAGATCGGAACCGTTTTGTCGGCCCCGGTTTGTCGCGCCTGCAGAAATGCTGGCGTGTCGAACGGTAACAGTACCGGCACGGCGCTTCGCCCGATGCCGGCAAAGATCGGGGCGGTCGCGGCATTGAGCGCCGCCCACGCCGGGACGGTGCGAGTTTCGAAGCCACTGAGGCGATGCAGGGGCGCGAAGCTGAAATCGTCGGCCAGCGATGGCGTACCGGCAAGCTCGACCCGGAGCTCGTTTTGCGCAGCGCGCCAGTCGACATGCAGGACCGTCGTCTCTGGGGGGCGAAACTCCTGAGCGGAAACGCCAGGCCCGCCCGCGAGGAGTGACCCGAAAGCCGCCAGTAGGCTGGAGACGAACCGGACAGCTTTTCCCCTCAATCTCGCGTCCCCCGGCGCAAACCCGCTCCGATATTAATCCTTTGCCCGCTCGGCGTAAGAGCCGTCTTCGGTCATCACCACAATGCGCGTGCCCACGGTGATGTGCGGGGGCACCTGGGTACGGACGCCATTCGACAGCACGGCGGGCTTGTAGGACGACGAGGCGGTCTGACCCTTGGTGACCGGTTCGGTATCGACCACCTCCAGCGTCACCCGCTGCGGCAGCTGCATTGCCACCGGCGTGGTATCGTGCATCAGGAGCTTGACGGTCATGCTCTCCTGCAGATACGGCGCGGAGGAGCCGACAATGTCTTTGGGCACTTGGACCTGGTCATAGGTCTCAGGGTTCATGAAGTGGTAGCCGTCGCCATCTTCATAAAGATACGTGAAATTGCGCTCCTCGACCGTCGCTTTTTCCACCTGGTCGGTGGTCTTGTAGCGCTCCGAGACCTTCACGCCGTCGCTGATTCGGCGCATTTCGATCTGGCTGACGGGCGTTCCCTTGCCGGGATGGATGTTCTCGGCGCTCAAAACGACATAAAGCTTGCCGTCTTGCTCGATCACGTTGCCCTTGCGAATAGAACTGGCGATGACTCTCAAAGCTGATTTTCCTGATATTTGGGCCCGAAACGGCGCGAAATGCGCATCTCGGGGTGCGAATGATGCGGTTTCGGGCCGCAACATACTCATTTTGCCGCCGGATGCCAGCGTTTTGCCGCCACAGGAGCCGAGCCTCTAATGGCCGGACAAGACCCCGTATCACCCTGGTGGTCGGCCTCCCGGCACGCCGATCTCAGGCCATTTCTTCAAGCCCGCGCCGCAATCGTGCGCAGCCTCCGGTCCTGGTTCGAATCCCAGGACTTCACCGAGGTCGAGACCGGGATTCTACAGGTCTCCCCCGGCAATGAGACCCATCTGCATGCGCCGCGCACCGACCTGAGACGCCCCGATGGCGAGCATGTCACGTGCTATTTGCGCACCTCGCCCGAATTCGCCTGCAAGAAGCTGCTTGCCGCCGGGGAAACCAAGATCTTCGAGTTCGCGCGGGTGTTTCGCGACCGGGAGCGGGGCGATCTGCATCTGCCCGAATTCACCATGCTGGAATGGTACCGCGCCAACGCGCCCTATGACGAAATCATGGCGGACTGCGTAACGGTCATTGCGCATGCTGCGCAGGCGACCGGCATTGGCAGTTTTTCGTTCCGTGGCAAGGCCTGCGATCCGCAAGCCGAGCCGGAGCTGCTGACCGTCGCGGCGGCATTTGGGCGGTACGCCGGCATCGATCTGCTCGCCACCATCCAGGGCGGCGAGGGGGATCGCTCGGCACTTGCCAGGGCGGCAGCCGGCAAGGTGCGGCTTGCCGATGACGACAGCTGGTCCGATATTTTCAGCAAGATCCTGGTCGAACACATCGAGCCGCAGCTTGGGCTGGGACGTCTGACGGTCCTGTTCGAATATCCCGCGCCTGAAGCGGCGCTGGCGCGCGTGAAACCCGACGATCCAAGGGTTGCAGAGCGGTTCGAGGTTTATGCCTGCGGCGTCGAGCTCGCCAACGGCTTTGGCGAATTGACCGATGCGGCCGAGCAGCGCCGCCGTTTTGAGCTTGCGATGGACGAGAAGGAGCGCCGCTATGGCGAGCGCTATCCGCTGGATGAGGATTTTCTTGCCGCTGTTGCAAACATGCCGCAGGCCTGCGGCGTCGCGCTCGGATTCGACCGGCTGGTGATGCTGGCGAGTGGTGCGCTGCGCATCGACCAGGTGACATGGACGCCGGCGACGTTGGACAGATGAACAGAATGAAGAGTGCAACAACTCTCCGCGAGCCCGGTGAACTGGTGGCGCAAGGGCTCGCGCCGGCCGCCGATCTCGCCGATCTGGAACGGGTCGCCTCGCGCTATGCGGTTGCGATCACGCCGGAGCTTGCGGCTCTGATCGACCCGAATGATCCGTCCGATCCGATCGCGCGGCAGTTCGTGCCGACCAGGGACGAACTGTCCGTCGGCGAAGGCGAGAGCGCCGATCCGATCGGCGATCATGCGTTCTCGCCCGTCGCGGGGATCGTGCACCGCTATCCGGATCGGGTGCTGCTCAAGCTCGTACATGTCTGTGCGGTCTATTGCCGCTTCTGCTTCCGCCGCGAGATGGTCGGTCCCGGCAAGGACAGCGCGTTGTCTGAGGACGCCTATACGCGTGCAGTGGACTACATCCGAGGCCACGACGAGATCTGGGAGGTGATCCTGACCGGCGGCGATCCATTGATGCTCTCGCCGCGGCGCCTCGCACAGGTGATGAACGATCTGGCCGCGATCGACCATGTCAGGATTATCCGTATTCACACCCGCGTTCCGGTGGCCGATCCCTCACGGATCAGCGATGACATGGTGCGGGCGCTGAAAGTTGATCGCGCCACCGTGTGGGTCGCATTGCATGCCAATCACGCCCGAGAGTTGACGGAGCGCGCGCGCCAGGCCGTTGCGCGGTTGATCGACGCAGGCATTGCCATGGTGAGCCAGACGGTGCTGCTGCGCGGGGTCAATGACAGTGTGGCCGCGCTGGAAGAGTTGATGCGGGCCTTCGTTGAATCCCGCATCAAGCCTTATTATCTGCACCATGCCGACCTGGCGCCGGGGACGGCGCATCTGCGGACCACGCTGGCCCATGGCCAGGCCTTGACGGCTGCGTTGCGCGGGCGGGTGTCCGGCCTGTGCCAGCCCCAATATGTCCTGGATATTCCGGGTGGTGCCGGGAAGTCACCAGTGGGGCCGAATTACCTCAGCGCCGAAGATTCTTTTGTGGGTGAACGTGATGCCGGTCAAGAAACGCGCTATCGTGTCATCGACTATTGCGGCGAGGTGCATCTTTATCCACCTCGGTCCTGATGGATGGGGTTGGTTCTCGTGTGACGGGCTCTGACGGGAGGAGCGATATGAAGAGGAGCAATATGAAGACAACCGCCGGAGTACTCACGCTCCTGATCTTGTTCGGCGGAGCCGAGGCGATCGCCCAGAGCGGCACGAACAGGGGATCGGTCGGCCAGACCGTCAACGGCGGCATTCCGGAAGCGCCGATCGGCCACCGCCAGCCGCGGGCAGGCGACGTGCCGAGCGAGAAGAGCCTCTCGGATCCGAACAGCGTCCAGAACAAGGAGGACGCGGCGCTGGACAAGAAGATCAAGAGCATCTGTCGCGGCTGCTGACGGCAACGGGGCGCGCCACCAGCGCGCCCGGGCCTTGAGAATGGACTACGCCGAGAGCTCCTCGGCCTTGCCGCAAGGTGTCGCCCGGCGTGCCGCAACCGCCTCCGCGAGCCGGTTCAGCGCCGGCACGGTGGTCTCCCAGTCGATACAGCCGTCCGTGATGCTCTGGCCGTAGGCGAGCGGCTTGCCTGGCTGCACGTCCTGACGACCGGCAACGAGGTTGCTCTCGATCATCACCCCCATGATGCGGTGCTCGCCGCGCGCGACCTGGCCGGCGATGTCGGCGAGAACCTGCGGCTGGTTCTTCGGCGTCTTGTTGCTGTTGGCGTGGCTCGAATCGATCATCAGGCGCGGCGCAACGCCGGCCTGGTGAAGCTCGCGCGCAGCAGCCTCGACGCTGGGAGCGTCGTAATTCGGCACTCGGCCGCCGCGCAGAATGATGTGGCAATCGGTGTTGCCGGTCGTTGCCGCAATCGCCGAGCGGCCGCCCTTGGTCACCGCCAGGAAATGGTGGGGATGCGAGGCCGCTTTCACCGCGTCGGCCGCGATACGCACGCTGCCATCGGTGCCGTTCTTGAAGCCGACCGGGCAGGAGAGGCCGGAGGCGAGCTCGCGATGGATCTGGCTCTCGGTGGTGCGGGCGCCAATGGCTGCCCATGAGACGAGATCGGCGATGTATTGCGGCGTGGTCATGTCGAGGAATTCGGCGCCCGCCGGCAGGCCGAGATTGTTCACCGCCGACAGCACCGAGCGCGCCAGCCGCAGACCCTTGTTGATGTTGAAGCTGCCGTCGAGGTCGGGATCGTTGATCAGGCCCTTCCAGCCGACGGTCGTGCGCGGCTTCTCGAAATAGACGCGCATCACGATTTCAAGGTGGTCGGCGAGGCGTTCGCGCAATTCCGCCAATCGCTCGGCGTAGTCGATCGCGGCGGCGGGGTCGTGGATCGAGCAGGGGCCGACGATGACCAGCAGCCGGTCGTCGGTGCCGTTGAGGATGGCGTGGATGGCGTTGCGCGCGGCCATCACCACTCGGGTTGCGGTGAGGGTGCGCGGAATCTCCCGCATCACCTCTTCCGGTGTGGCCAGTTCCTTGATTTCCTTGATCCGAAGATCGTCGGTGGTGCTCAGCACGTCGGGCTCCTGTGTTTGAAAACCCGCCGGCCAATAAAAAAGCCGCCAGGTCTGGCGGCTGTTTGGACTTTTGGCTGCAATTCGTCAGATTGAGCGCGATCCTCCCACCGCCAGCGAGCTGTCGTAGCTAAAGTACCAAAAATAGCTGGTGGCGAAGCTGATCATGGCGGCCCTCATAGCGCAGCCGTCTGCTCTTGTCACCCCCAAAATCGGCCCGAGAGCAAATCCAAGATCACCCTTGCCGCGCCGCCAGCGCCACGCCGATCAGCGAGGCGCCGCCGAACACGAGGTTGATGCCGACCAACAGCCCGATCGCCCATTCGGCCGAGCCCGGCAGGCCCGAGATGATCATGAACGCGATCAGGATGTCGAAAATGCCGGCGACCAGAAGCCACGGCCAGCGCGCCGACAATTCGCGCCTGTGCTCCAGCGCGTACATGATGGTCGCGACGCCTTCGGCCACGAAATACACCCCGATCACCAGCGTGAGGGTGTAGACGCCCTGCGCTGGCTGGGCGAGCAGGATGATGCCGGCGACCAGCGCCAGCACGGCCGAGATCAGCGACCACCAGAAGCCGGGCATCCCGCGCGCCCAGAACGTCAGCGCGAGACCCGCAATGCCGCTGATCAGAAGCAGCCAGCCGACGAGGATCGTCACCGCTAGGCTTGCCAAAGGCGGCACGATCATCGCCGCAAGCCCAAGGATCACGAGCAGGATGCCCTCGATCAGAAAGGCCTTCCAATGCGCGTGCACCGCAGCCCGCATGCGGGACTGCAGTTCGGTGATTTCGCTGTTCGCGTCGTGCGGAAGGCTCATGCTGTTCTCCGAAGCGGGCAAGGTGCACTCGACTTAAGCCGTCGTCCGCAGCCGGTTGCGACTGAAGAGATAGATCGCGGTTGTGACAATCAGTAGTGCGGTGCCGAGCAGCAGCGCGGTGAACCCGACGGGAATGAGCAGGATCGCCACATTGCGCTCCGGATTGTGCAGCCAGTGGTGCAGCGAGGTCAAAACGAACACCAGCCCGATGAACCCGGCCCCGCCGCCGAGAACGAGCAGCGCCCACATCCGGCGCAATTGACTCAAGCGTTCGCGCGCAAGCTCGGTGCGGGGCGCGTGATGGCGGGCGACCCGCCGCACCAGGCGCGCGGCAAAGCCGATCGAGGAGAACCCGATCAGGACGCTCGCGATGCCGAGCCAGAGCCGCACCGTCGGGCCGAGATCGGGATATTTCTGCAGCATCAGAAGCGGGAAATCGAAGCCGGCATGCAGCGCGAGCGGGCCGATCAGAACCAGCGACAGGCTCGAGATGCGCGCGACGTCGCGATTGTGGCGGTGGGCGCCGAGCGCGGTGCCGGAGCGGGCCATGGCGAGATAGGCGCCGGCGATGATGCCGAGCGCGCCATGGAACGGCACGGTGAGCACGCTGCGCAACGCCGCGAGCGAGCGCCACATATCGGCATGCTGCACGAGATAGGCGAGGTTCTCATAGGCGGCAAAGCCGAGGCCGGCCGCGGCGCCGTAGACCACCGTGTCCATCGGATCATCAAACGGCCGCCGCCGTGAGGAGACGGCGATGATCACCAGGATCTTGACGGCTTCCTCCGGCAGCGCCACGCCGAAGATCGAATGCACGGCCTGCGCCACCCAGATGTTGCTGGCGGGTGCGAACAGATTGATGAAGGGCGCGCGCACCACGCCGAGGATCGAGATGCTGGCGGCGCCGAGCAGGAAGGCGCCCCAGACCCGAACCGGCGAGCCCGGCCGCTCGCCTGCGGCAATCACGAGCCACAGGATCAACAGCGCAGGCCCGACTGCGGCGGCACCGATGACGGTGGGAAGGGAGGTGAGCAGGTTCATGCAGGACGGGAGATAGGCCTTGTGTTTGGGGTCCGCCACGGCCGGGCGTTGCACATCACCATAACCGCCCGCAACGCCGGATCTGCGCTTTTTTGTTGGGCAGGATCTGCTTGGTCGATCGCGAGCCGCGTGACGGGTTCAAAAATGGCCCCGCAATCCTGGGTTTGGCCGGAGGCTCCGGATGCAAATGTCGGAGATGCGATCGGGGCGGCAGGGCGTCTCGTCATCGGCGGTCGTCTTGAGTATTATCTCGGAAAGTGTTGGAGCGGAAACGCCTGCAATCGACCAACAAGCCTATTTGTCAGCCAAATCAATGGGGTTTCCAGGCCAATTGAAGACAAAATGCATGACTTTGCGTCCGCTGTCCATCGGCTGTATTTGCGATGCGGCATCTGAAGCTTTAGCATCCGCTTTCGGGCCTTGGACTTGGGGCGTCGTATTGCCAGGCCGGATGAATGATAGGTTCTTAAGTTATTGTGGCGACGGGGCATATCGGGAGCGGGTCCGGGGCGATCGGGGTTCGCGGGTGATGGAACAGTGAGGCATTTGGGATGATTTTATTTTCCGCCGCGCAGTGCAAACGGGAGGACACCCGGGGGCCGGTCCGGAATATTATCGGACATAAGCGCGCGTGGGTGTTGGCGCATTGCGAGGTGGGATGCCGGCCCAATGGCCGCGAGCGGGCTGGACGCGCATCTGGCCCAGCCTCCATGACGCCGTGATCCGACCAAGCTGGGATTGGAAAGCTTAGGGACATGCCTGCCTTTGATGCCGCCGTGATTTTTCTGGCCGCAACGGCCTTCTTCGCGGCCTTTGTGAACGGAGCCATCGGGTATGGCTTTTCGTCGCTGACCGTGCCGCTTGCGCTTGTGTTCTTCACCAACCGCATTCTCAATCCCGCGATTGTCATCGTCGAGGTCTTCGTCAATTTCTATGTGCTCTTCATCAACCTGAAGGGTATCGCGGCGGTCTGGAGGCGGGTGTTTCCGATCCTGCTCGGTCTGTTGCCGGGCATCGCGATCGGCGGCTACGCGCTTGCCTCCCTGCAGCCAGGCTGGGTCAAGTTCGCGACCTATACGGTCATCCTGCCGCTGATCCTGCTGCAGGCCGCCGGCTGGCGGCGTCCGATCAAGGCGAGCTGGCTGATCGGCCTGCCGTTCGGCTCGATGCTCGGCGTGCTCTATTCGGTGACGACCATCTCTGGCCCGCCCCTGGCGATGCTTTTCAACAATCAGGGCCTGGTCAAGAACGAGTTTCGCGCCGGGCTCGCGCTGGTTCGCGTCGCGGAATCGAGCGTGACCGCGCTGGTCTATTACAAGCTCGGCCTGTTCATCGCGGAAAGCAGCAGCCTGCTCTACGTCTTTGTTCCCAGCGTCCTGCTCGGCATTCCCCTGGGGTCTTTTGTGATCCGGCAGCTGGATGCGGAGACCTTCCGGCGCATCTGCATGAGCTTCGATGCCTGGGTCGTGGGCTTCGGCCTGTCGCGGGTGCTGATCGAGCTGAACCTGATGGAGAGCCCGTGGGCCTATAGCGTCATGGCGACCACGATGCTGATCGACCTCTGCCTGTTGTACACGTTCTTCACGGCCCACAGGACGAACGCCAAGGTGTCCTAGATGGCACCTTGGAAGTGGCGTTGCGAGACCGCTTGAGCGCAGGCCGCACCAGCCTAATTGGCGGCGCCAGTCGCGGCGCCAGTCTTGGACTTTGTCTTTGCGGTCTTGGCGGGTGATGTCGATGCCGCTGTCTTCGGGGCATCCGAGCGCACGGCGCCCCAGGGGTCGCTGGGGCCCTTGTCGGGGATGTTGCCGAGGGATCTCTGATAGGCGCGCTGGGCTTCCTTTTCGGCCTGGATCTCGGTCTGCGATTTTTCCTTGTCGGCTTCCCCATATCGCTGGACATGGTCCTGGGCGAAGGCCGCACTGGCCAGCAGTGTGACCATTGCGGCGGCAAGAATAACGCGCATCGATCGCTCCCCTCGGATGGACTGCTCGATTCTCAGACCGACTAGCCTGGAACGGCTTTGTGTCTAAAACAAAAACGGCCATCGCGCCAAGCGGGGAAATGGTCGGAACTCCCTGAAACGATCACGCTCTATTGCACCAACAGGCGCCGGCAGGCCTCGACAAAGACCCAGGCGCCGGTGACGATGTCCTCGTCGGCGGTGTTCTCGGTCCAATGGTGGCTGATGCCGCCGATCGACGGCACGAACAGCATACCCGCCGGCATGATCGTGGCCAGCACCTGGGCATCGTGACCGGCGCCGCTCGGCATCCGCAGTGACCTGCCGCCAGCAAAGCTCGCGCTGGCCGCTTCGATCGCCTGCTGGAATCTCTCGCTCATCATCGCCGGCGCGCCCCTGCGAATGCATTCAATCGTGACATTGCAGCGGTTGTCCGCATTGACCTCGTCCGCCATGTCCTTCAGCAGCGTTTCCAGCCGCGTGACCATGGCGGTATCGGCATCGCGGATCTGAAACAGCATTTCGGCCCGGCCGGGGATGATGCTGGGCGCGCCTGGGTCGAGCGTGATGCGGCCGGTGGTCCACACCGTGCGCGGCCCGCTGACCTCCGGGAAGCGTGCGTCGATGGCGACGCAGAATTTCGCCAGTGCCAGGCCCGCATCCTTGCGGTCGGCCATCCGCGTGGTGCCGGCATGGTTCTGCTCGCCCGAGAAGGTGATGCGGTATTGCCAGATGCCGACGATGGAGGTGACGATTCCTATTCCGAGGCGTTCGCTCTCCAGCGTCCGGCCCTGCTCGATATGGGCTTCGAGATAGCCGATATGCCGGCCGCGCTCGCACCGTTCCCGCGCAATCCCGGCAAGGCCTGCCGCTTGCAGCGCCTCGCGCATGGGGCGGCCGCTGGTGCGATCGAGGGCTGTATCGATATCGGCTTCCGTGATGCCACCGACAAACGAGCGGCTGCCGAGGAAATGACCAAAATGGCCTTCCTCGTCGCACCAGGCCGCGACCTCGACGCTGCCGCCAATGGTCGAGTCGTTGTTGAGGACGCGTGCAGCTTCCAGCGCATAGACGACCCCGAGCGGTCCATCGAGCCAACCGGCATAGTTCTGGCTCTCGAGATGCGAGCCGGCCAGAAGCTTTGGCCCCGGCTTTGCGCTTTTGCTCAGCACATTGCCGATGCCGTCGATCGCTCCAGTCAGCCCGGCCTCCGGCAGCCTTGCGAGCAGCCATTGCAGCGAGGCGAGATGCGGCTCGGAGAGGGTCGGCTTATGCACGCCGCTCTTGTAAGCGCCGATCGCGCGCAGCGCATTGAGATCGGCGAGGACACGCTCGCCATTGGCGGTCGGAGCAGGTTGGGACATGGCAGTTCGGTCTCGGATGGTGGTCAAGGTTGTCGGCGGGATCGCGCCCTGTCAGCGGCGCCTGCCGATGGTGGGCCCTATTGTAAGCAGCAAACCAGCATCGTTGTCATGCGGCTCCTTGCCACCAGCAGATGCAGCTTCGCATTCTCGCGGCGCACTGCGCCCGAGGTTTGCTTGAGGTCACGTGCCCTCGGAACAGAGGTGAGGGCGCAGGGAAGGCCGGGTGGCCGCTGCACCCGGGGCTCTCGCGCAGAAAAAATCTGCGCAAGCGCGAGACCACAGGTACAGGCGGTGATCACACCGGCCTTCCCTGCGCGATGGTTTACGGCTTATAGGCGTTCTCCCCGGTGAACCTTGCCGATTGCCACCGTCGTCGCCGCGATGCGACAGCATCGTCGGCACAGCGCCGAGCCTTTGGGGCGCCAGGACCACGCAACTTCGCCGTCCGCCTCCGTGCCGCTCGTCAACAGGCACTTGAGCGTCCACCGCCTTCCGCCCCACGTTTCGTGACGATCGCGATACGCCCCTCACACCGGCGCGGAATGAGGGGGAGGAAAGCATAAATTTCGGAATAATGGAAGAGATTTATTTTTGCGGGAAGGACTTGAACTGGATAAGCACGTTGATGCGCATTCGGAATTTCGTGTTGTCGCGCGAATTTCCTTTTCGTATCGGTCGAGCGACAGAGCAGCTAGTAGCTCTGCACAGAGGTTTTGACGGGTTGGCGGGGCAGCATTGCTGGGTCGCCCCCTAACGTCTTGAATGAGTGAGAGCCAGTTCTGGGGACCGCACGGGCCACGTGTTGCCGTGACACTAGTGGACTGCACCCCTGAAGTGAGACACGATAATTTCAGTGACAGGCATTTCGAGGATGACCTGTGGCAGGACGAGGACCGAACCGTCAGTTTCCGACGGCGTACAAGATAAAGGCGATCAAGCGAGTTGAGAGAGGCGAAGGCGTTATGCCGGTGGCCCGCGAACTCGGGATTTCCCGTAAGATTCTCCACGACTGGATCAAGGCCTGGAAAGCCGACGGGCCAGACGGATTGAACCGCAAACGCGGGCCCAAGCCCGGTCCTCGCAAGCTCAAGCCGGCAGCGACATCCGACGACAAGCGCTCGGCTCTCGCACTCGCCAAGACGCGCATCGCCGAGCTCGAACGGCTGGTCGGCCGGCAGCAGATGGACCTCGATTTTTTTTCGGCAAGCCTTGCGCGCATTGGAGCGGCCGGCAGCGCAAGGCAAACCCGCATCCGCATCATCGAAGTCATCCGGGCGATGACATCTCAGGCAACCGATTCCCACGCCGACGTGCAACGTCTCTGTCGCCTCGCGGACCTGCCGCGCGCGACGTATTATCGCCATCTCGCCAAACGCAGCAGCGAGACAGCGGAGTGCGAGCTGCGCGACGTAATCCAGCGCATTTGTCTCAAGCACGTCTTCTACGGCTATCGGCGGGTGACCGCCGCCCTCCGGCGCCAAGGTATGGTGGTGAATGCCAAGAAGGTTCAGCGGCTT
>DASREP010000054.1:0-31096 GCA_035652015.1 Bradyrhizobium sp.
CGGAAGAAGTCGTCGATCTCGAACTCATAGCGCGGGATCAGCTTGGAGATCCGGCGCGACATCTTGGAATGGCCGGCCAGCGAGCGGTGCTTGGCGCGCGACAGTTCGATGCGGGCCTTGACCTTGGGGGCGACGGCCGCCGTCACGGCGGCGCCAACGGCGAGCGATACATAAGGAATCGAGGTTTCCATCATGTCCACAAGCGCTAACCCCTCCTGCTGACAGATTCATGACAGTCAAAAGCCTGATCGCCTCCTTCACCCAACAGGAAGACCTCAACTTCCTGCTCACCAACCGCGTGCCCCGCGCCGCGCTCACCCGCTTCATGGGCTGGTTCTCCAAGATCGAGAATCCGCTGGTGCGAGACGTCTCGATTCGCCTGTGGCGGCTGTTCTCCGACCTGGACCTGTCGGAAGCGAAGAAGACCCAGTTCAAGAGCCTGCATGACTGCTTCACCCGCGAGCTGAAGCCGGGGCTGCGCCCGGTCGATCCCGATCCGAACATCGTGGCGAGCCCGTCCGACGGTATCATCGGCGCCTTCGGCAGCATCCGTGACGGCGAGTTGTTCCAGATCAAGGGCGCGCCGTATTCGCTTCACGACCTGCTCGGCGATGGCGCGCTGGTGGACGAGCATCGCAACGGCCGCTTTGTCACCTTGCGGCTGACGTCCAGCATGTATCACCGCTTCCACGCGCCCCATGACCTGCACATCGACCAGGTGCGGCTGATCCATGGCGACACCTGGAACGTCAACCCGATCGCGCTCAAGCGCGTTGAAAAGCTGTTCTGCAAGAACGAGCGCGCCGTGATCCGCACGCGGCTGAAGACGGGCGAGGCACTGACCCTGGTTCCGGTCGGGGCCATTCTGGTCGCAAGCATCCGCCTGCACTTCCTTGATCTCGTCCTCAACGGCCAGACCCGCGGGCCGCTGACCTATCCTTGCGATGTCGATGTGAAGAAGGGCGACGAGCTCGGCTGGTTCGAGCACGGCTCGACCATCATCATCCTCGCGCCGTCGCATTTCGAATTCACGGACAATGTGACGGAGTGGGGACCCATTCGCGCCGGGCAGCCGTTGTTGCGGATACCGTAACAAGCTGGTCTCGATTTTGCACCCTCGCTTCTCTATATGGATCGTTTGACGATTCTCATCGTTCACGATCTGGAGACGCGATGGCACGGACGCCTGTTCAGGCAGCGGGAGGGATTGTGCTGCGGCAGGCGAAGCCGCCGCTGATCGCGGTGGTGCGCCTGCGCAAGCGCAATGAATGGGTGCTGCCCAAGGGCAAGCTCGACGACGGCGAGACGCACCGCGAAGCCGCCGAGCGCGAGGTCAATGAAGAGACCGGGCATGACGTCACCGTGCACGAGTTCCTGGGCACGCTGGTCTATGAGGCCAGCGGCCGTTCCAAGATCGTGCATTACTGGCGCATGCAGGCCGACGGCGAGCAGGTCTACGAGCTGATGACCGACATCCGCGAGGTCGACTGGGTGCCGCTCGAGGTGGCGCTGACGCGGCTGTCGCGCGCCTCCGAGCGCAGCTTTCTGGAGCATGTCGGGCCGATGGCGATCGCATCCGCACTTGCCGACATGGCCAAGCGGAAAGCCAAAGCCGCGGCACTGACCAAATCTGCGCCGCCGGCAAAACCTGCGCCGACCGCCAAGACCGCGTCGAGCAGCAAGGCCGCGCCGGCGAAAAAGCGTCGCACCCCGCCAGCAGCGCCAGTCCAGCCGGCGCCGGCCGCGCCTGAGCCAACGCAGACACCTATCGAGGTGTTGCTCGCGGCTCCTCCGCCTGCGCCCGTCGCGCCGGCGACGCCTGAGACTGTCGCGCGCGAGCCGGCAGACAGCACGCCGATGCTGGATGCGCCGGAGCCGCCGCCAGCCAAGGCTTCGGAACCCGGGATGATCGAACAGCTGCTTGATCAGCCGGAATTGATCCAGTCGGCCGGTGCGGCGGAAAAACCAGACGTTCCGGAGCAGGCCGATCCGGCGGCATGCGAGCCGGTGCAGGCCGCCACTACGGAGGTGAATTCCGCCCGCCCGGTGCCGATTGAAGCATCGGGCGTTCCAGCCAATGCCCTGGAGAGGCGCCGCAAGACGCTTGCCGAGAAGCTGCGGAACTGGCTGGGCAGCGTGGCCTAGAGCCGCGCTCTCGAAAAGCCGCGCCCATCGAACCATCTTCGCAGTCGCGAATTAATTCCGGCTGCCTCGGTTTTCCGGCAGTGACGTCATGCATGAATTGCTGCACTTTTCGGAGGCATTGCATGAGTTCGACCCCGGCCGGCCGTCCGCAGTCTGAAAGCCAGGAGAAGCCCGCCACAATCTCCATCACACTGACCGTCAATGGTGAAAGCCGCACGGTTTCGGTCGCCCCCTGGACGACACTGCTCGATCTGCTGCGCGACCGGCTCGATCTGACTGGCACCAAGAAGGGCTGCGACCACGGGCAATGCGGCGCCTGCACCGTCCTCGTCGACGGCCGCAGGGTCACCTCGTGTCTCACGCTCGCGGTCATGAAAGATGGCGTCGACGTCGTCACCATCGAGGGACTTGCCAATGGCGACGCCGATGCGCTGCATCCCCTGCAAAAGGCCTTCATCGATCACGATGCATTCCAATGCGGCTATTGCACGCCGGGACAGATCTGTTCCGCCATGGGCCTGATCGCGGAAGGAAAGGCGAGGACCGTCGACGACATCCGTGAATTGATGAGCGGCAACATCTGCCGTTGCGGCGCCTATCCCAACATCGTCGCCGCCATCCGGCAGGCCATGGACCTCATCGGAGGCAGGCCGTGAACAATTTCGCTTACTCGCGCGCGGCCGATGTTGCCGACGCTGTCAGGCAGATGGCGGCCGATCGCAACGCCAAATTCATCGCCGGGGGCACCAATCTCATCGATCTCATGAAATACGATGTCGAGCGCCCGGCGCGGCTGATCGATATCACGCGTCTGCCGCTGCGCGCGATCGAGGAGAGCAGGGCTGGCGGGTTACGCATCGGCGCCCTGGTGCCGAACAGCGATCTCGCCTATCACCCGCTGGTCGAGGCGCGCTATCCACTGCTCGCCAGCGCCATTCTCGCCGGCGCTTCGGCGCAATTGCGCAACATGGCCTCGACCGGCGGCAATCTGCTGCAGCGGACCCGCTGCCTCTATTTCTACGACCCCGCGACGCCCTGCAACAAGCGCCAGCCGGGGAGCGGCTGCTCCGCCATCAACGGCATCAACCGGATGAATGCGATTCTCGGCACCAGCGAGGCCTGCATCGCAGTCCATCCCTCCGACATGTGCGTCGCGCTGGCGGCGCTCGAGGCCACCGTGCATGTGGCGGGCCCCTCGGGCGAGCGCAGCATGGCGTTTGCCGATTTCCACCGGCTGCCCGGCCAAACGCCGGATCGCGACACCAATCTTGGGCCGCAGGAGATCATCACGGCCGTCGAGCTGCCGCCTAAAGGTTTTGCCGAACACCATAGCTATCTCAAGATACGCGACCGCCTGTCCTACGCCTTTGCTCTGGTCTCGGTCGCGGCTGCGCTGGAGATCGAGGGCGGCCGCATCAGGGACGCGCGGCTTGCGCTCGGCGGCGTCGCGCACAAGCCATGGCGCGACTCCGGTGCCGAAGCCGTGCTGCGCGGTGCGATGCCCGACAAGGCCGTCTTTGCCAAGGCGGCCGACCGCCTGCTGAAGGACGCTAAGGGCTATTCGCATAACGCCTTCAAGATCGAGCTTGCGCGGCGCGCCATCATCCGCACGCTGACGCAGGCCGCCAACGCCACCCCGCAAATCCAGTCGGTCAAGAAGATCCGGTAAGGTGCCCGCATGGCAGCAAGCATCGGAACAGCAACGTCTCGCGTTGACGGCCGGGCCAAGGTCACCGGCCATGCCAAATATGCCGGTGAATTCAGCGCGCCCGGTCTGCTCTATGGGGCAGTGGTCGCATCGACCATCACCAGGGGCCGCATCGCCAGCATCGATGCGGCGCGGGCGCTCAAGATGGACGGCGTGATCGACGTTCTCACCCATGCCAACCGACCACAAATGGCGTCAAGGGACGAAGACTACCACGACGATGTCGCGCCGGAAGGCGGGGCGCCGTTTCGTCCACTCTATGATGACAGAGTGAGGTTCAACCGTCAGCCGATCGCGCTCGTGCTGGCTGAGGACGCCGAGACGGCACGGTTTGCCGCAACGCTTGTCCAGGTTCACTATGAGCGGGAAGAGTTCGTCACTGATCTTCACGCCGAGCTTAAGCATGCGCACAAGGTCGACAAGCCGCAGAAGCCGCGCGGCAATGCGTCAGAGGCATTGGCGAGTGCCGCCGTGCGGCACGAGGCCGATTATTTCATTCCGGCGGAGTATCACAATCCGATGGAGCCTTTTGCCGCGACCGTGATCTGGGACGGCGATGGCAAGCTCACGGTCTATGACAAGACCCAGGGCGTGCAGAATGTGCAGCACTATATCTGCAAGGTGCTCGGGCTCAAGCCGGAGCATGTCCGCGTGAAGTCGCCCTTCGTGGGCGGCGCGTTCGGCTCGGGCCTGCGTCCGCAGCACCAGGTCGTGCTCGCGAGCCTTGGCGCGTTGAAGCTCAAGCGCCCGGTCCGGGTCGTGTTGAGCCGCGAAGACATGTATGGGCTCTGCTACCGTCCGGCGACAATCGAGCGGCTGGCCCTTGGCGCTAACCAAGCGGGCACGCTGGACGCGATCACATATGAAGCTGTCGCGATGACCTCGCGTCATGAGGATTTTTCCCGCAACGATGCCGGCTGGTCCGAGCAGCTCTACAAAACTGCCAATGCCAGCTATGCGCACAAGCTTGTCGCGCTCGATGTGGCGACGCCCGCCGACATGCGCGCGCCCGGCGCCGCCACCGGCGTCTACGCCCTGGAATGCGCTATGGACGAACTCGCGGTCGCCTTGAAGCTCGATCCGCTGGAACTGCGGCTGCGCTGCTATTCGGATCGCGATCAGGAGAATGACCAGCCCTACAGCAGCAAGCAGCTCAAGGCCTGCTATCGCCAGGGCGCCGAGGCATTCGGCTGGGCGAAGCGCAATCCGACACCGCGGGCAATGCGCGACGGCAGCGAGCTCGTCGGCTGGGGCATGGCCACGGGCGTCTGGGAGGCGCTGCAGATGCCCTTTGCGACACGCATCGTGCTGACGGCCAATGGCCATGTCGAGGTATCCTGCGCCGCGACCGACATCGGCACCGGCACTTATACTGTGATGGCGCAGGTCGCGGCCGACATGCTGGGTCTGCCGGTGGAGAGCATTGATGTGAAGCTGGGCGATTCCAGCCTGCCGAAATCGCCGGTCGAGGGCGGCTCATGGACGGCGGCGTCGGTGGCACATGCGATTGTCAATGCCGCCGACGAGATCCGGAAGGAGTTGCTTGCGGCAGCGCAGTCCATGCCCGGCTCGCCGCTTCAGGGCTTGCAGCCGGACGACGTCGTGCTGACAGATGGCGCGATCGCCGCCAGGCGCGATCCGCGCCGCGCGGTGACGGTTGCCGATGTCATGCGCGACGCCGGCATCGACCGCATCGAAAAGGAGCGGGGCCCTGACTTCAGCGAGGACGACCAGCACGCACACAACACGCATTCGGCCGTCTTCGCCGAGGTCAAGGTCGACGAGGAGCTCGGTGTGATCCGGGTGACGCGAGTCGTCAGTGCGGTGGCGGCGGGCCGCATCATCAACACCAAGACAGCGGCGAGCCAGATCATGGGCGGCGTGGTCTGGGGCATCGGCATGGCGCTGCACGAGGAAGCACAAGTCGACCACGCCTTCGGCCGGGTGATGAACGCCAATATGGCGGAATACCATGTGCCCGTGAATGCCGACATCGGCGACATCAGGGTGATTTTTGTCGACGAGCCGGACAGCGTGATCAATCCGCTCGGCATCAAAGGCGTGGGCGAGATCGGCATCGTCGGCGTGGCGGCGGCGATTGCGAACGCGGTCTATCACGCGACGGGAGTACGTGTGCGCGACCTGCCGATCACGCTGGACAAGGTCGCGCGGTTGGCTCGCTAGTAGTGCTTCTTCTTCTCCTTCGGCGGCGGCGCCTTGGGCTTCTGCGGCACGGGCCTGGGCGCTGCCGGACGCTGCACGACGGGCGGCGGCGCGCCACCTTGACGAATGGCCGGTCGCGGGGGCTCAGGGGGCGCGCCTGGCGGCCGCGGGGCTGCGCCCTGATGTTCTGGACCAGCAGGCGGCGTCGTAGGCTTGGTCTCAGGCCTTTTCTCGCCCTGCTTCGGTGTCGCAGGCTGCGTACCCGGCTTGGTCTCCGACTTCCTCTCGCCAGGCTTCGGCTGCGTCGGGGCCTGCGTGCCTTGCTTGGTGCCCGCCTTCTCGCCAGGCTTCTCACCTGGCTTGGCCGGCTGCTTCGGTTGCTGCTGACCCTGCCGGTTCTGTCTCGGCGCCTGGTTCTGCCGCTGCGGCTGCGCCGGCGGGTTGCCTCGGTTCGGCTGGTTGGCTCCCGGCGCATTGCGGTTCGGCGGATTAGCACCCGGCGGATTGGCGCGGCGTGCGGCGCGCTGCTCTGTCACGACCTGGCGGCCGACGGTTTGCGCGGCGTGCACCTCGCGCACCAGCCCCTGGTCGCGCGCCACCTCGCGCGGGGAGATTGCAAGCGGTTGCGCGGTCGGCCGCGCGCCGCCGACGCCGGGGCGCACCGTGAATCCGCTCGCCCCTTGGGTCAGCGCCCCCAGGCGCTGGCCGGTGTGGTCGCTGACCTCGATGCGCCCCACATGGCCGTCGGGGTCCGGATAGAGCTTGATGTTCTCGCCATTGCCGGCACCGCCGGCTGCAGCGCCACCCTGCGGCACTTCCACCAGCCCCGTGGTCCCGCGAATGCCCAGCGTCGAGGTCGGCGTCGTGATCTTCATGTCGCCGGTCTTGGCGACTGCCGCGGCAACGAAGGCGACAGTGCCCCTGCCGATATCGAAGATGCCGGCATTCTGCTTGCCGCCATCCTCATAGATGTAATTGTCGATCGTCATCTTGGCGCTCGCCGACAGCTTGAAGGTCGTGCCGTCGTTGAAGGTGATGCCGAGCGAGGAGCTTGAGGACGTCTGCACCTGATCGTTGAGGAAGATGTCGTCGCGCACATGCAGCGACAGCGAGTTCTTGTTGCGAATGACGGTGGCAATGCCGGTCAGCGTGGCGACATTGCCGATCGGCTCGCTGGAGGCTGTGGGCGCGGCCGAATCGTCCGGTGCGGGCGCATTCGTGGCGGGTGCGGCAGCCGGCGGATTTGCCGCGGGCGCCGTAGGCGTGGGCGTAGCTGTTGGTTGAGCGGCTTGTGCCAGACGGATGACGTCGATGCTTGCAGCACCGGTTGAAGGAGCTGCTTGCGCGTCCGTTGGCGTCGGCGTCGCAAAAAGCCGCGCCGGCGCAGTCAGCATCAGCACGGCCATCAGCGCATGCGCCAGCCAAACCCTGTGAGATGTCACAACCGACCTGCCTAACCCCAAATCGTCGACGGTCAAGGAGTAGGGCGTCCACCGCCTGAACCGTGGGTGAACATGGCATTCAGTCGCGTCGCGACAAAGCCGAAAATCGCCTTTCCCTCTCCCGCGAAGGGGAGAGGGAATAAGCTTCGATCAGCTCACCCGCTTCCAGGTCTGGCCGCCGCAGAACAGGCCGCCGAAGGCGCAACCCTGCACACGCAGGGTGTTCGCGCCCTTCATGGCGATGGTCGAGTCGTAATTGCGGCCGGAGTCGGGATCGTGAATGCGGCCGACCCATTTGGAATTGTCGGCGCGCATGTTGATCAGGATTTTCTCGCCGCTGCCGACCGCATAGCCGCAGAGGTCGGCTCCGCATTGCTCGATGCGGACATCGCCCTTGTCGTCCTCGGTCTTCCAGATGCCGATCGGCGTGTTGGCGGTAACGGGGGTGGCGACCGGCGCAGCCGCCGCCGCGCCTTGCGCCGCAGGCGCGGAAGTTGCGGCGTGGGGAGGGGGAGGAGCCGCGGGAATGACGTCATGCAGAACGGGGGCGGGCGTGGTGGACGCGATCGTTTGCGGAGCCGGTGCTGCGGGCGCGGGGCTGGGCGCGGCGGCTTGTGTCTGCGGAGCGGCGGTTGGCGCTGGCGCGCTCGGGGCGATGGCGGGAGCGGGTGCTGCCTTCGCCGGCGGATTCGAATCCGCGGTGTCGTCATTGTCCGACTTGCCGAAGTTGAGGCCCTTAAGGTTGAAACCCGATTTGGCCAGGCCGGGCGCCGAGATCTGGATGCAGTTCAAGGAGTCGCAATGCTTGGGCACCTCGATGTGGACCTTCTGGCCCTCGATCTC
This sequence comes from Bradyrhizobium sp., assembly GCA_035652015.1. Lineage (GTDB taxonomy): Bacteria > Pseudomonadota > Alphaproteobacteria > Rhizobiales > Xanthobacteraceae > Bradyrhizobium. The sequence goes on from DASREP010000054.1 coordinate 8,302, forward strand.
GAAGGACAGCGAATTGCCATTGCTGCCGGCATGGGCGGCGGTGGAGGCCAGCAACAGCGCGGCGGTGGCGGCGAAACAGACTATTTTCATGGCAGGCTCCCTTGGCATGCTCTCTTGGCTGTTTGTGAAGACTTGGCTGTTTGTGAAAACTTGGCCGTTCTTGAAAAGCTGAACGAGCTTTAGTCGCGCGCGTTGCGCGGTTCTGTGAGCGGCCTCACGCATTGCTGCGGAGCTGCGTGAGTCGGATCACATTCAACGCATCGCTTTCAGGCCAGCCTGTTGCCGCTTGAACGGGAGGCGATGATGACGCGACTACTCTGCCTGGCCACGGCGATGGGGCTGGCGATGGCGGCTTTCACCGCGGCCCATGCCGAGACGTTCTCCTTCACCGTCGGCGGCCGTCACGTAACGATCAGCGCAAGCCGCAACTGCCTGAGCGCCTCATGCGTCGCCGTCGCCTTTCCCGGAATCATCACCACTCATCGCAAGCGCAGCGAGGATGTCGTCACCGTGCAGGACGCCGCGCCTGTGAAGCCGCCGCCGAAAGCGACTGCCGTCGCGGCACCCGCGCCCGTGGTGGTGCCGCAAGCTGCTCCGGCTGCGTCGCCCTCGGAGACGCGGGCCACGGTGCAGCCGCCGGCTCTGCCGTCCCCGCCGCCCGCACCGAAACTCGCCGCGAGCGACAGCAAGGAGGCCGCCGCGCCTCCGCCTCCGCCGCCGCCCGCCGAACCGGTCAAGGTCATCGCCGCGGAAAAGCCCGCCGAGCCGCCACCTGCGGTGGCCTCGCCTGCGCCTGTGCTGAAGCTGGAGAAAGCCGTCGACATCGAACGCGAGGACTCCCCGGTCGGCGACTGGCAGACCGAGGGCAAGATCGGCGCAGTCCGCATCGAGGCCTGCGGCAAGGCGCTGTGCGGGTATCTGATCAATCCGTCCTCGCATGCCAAGGCCGAGACCATCCTCATCAACATGAAGCCGAACAGCGACACCGAATGGCGCGGCTCGATCTTCAGCCGCGCCAGCGGCAACACCTATAACGCCACGATGACGCTGAAGAGCGCGAGCCTGCTCCGCGTCGAAGCCTGCGCGCTCGGCCATTTCTTCTGCTCCGGCAACAACTGGACGCGCATCATTAAACAGCCGGCAGCGCTCGTCACCTCGCGCAGCGATGACGGCGAGCCGCGCTCGTGAGATAAGGTTGACGCAGATCAAGGGAGGATGTTGTCGACCGGACCAATGTTCGCATCGTTGCCTTGATTGATGTGCTCGCGTGAAAGGAGGCCCGGATGAGCATTTTCAAAGCCGCATTCGCAGGCACGCTGTCGCTGGCCCTGGCGGGTCAGATCAGCCTCGCCACGGCCGCGCCGCTGCCGACCAATGTTTCCGCCATGAAATCGATCGCTGCCGCAAACGGCCCGACCCAGGTGCATTGGCGCGGAGGGTGGGGAGGCTGGGGATGGGGCGGCGCCGGGGCCGGCTTCCTCGCCGGCGCCATCATCGGCGGCGCGATCGCCAGCGGTGGCTACGGCTATGGTGGCTACGGCTATTATGCGCCGTATTATTCTTACGACTATCCCGCCTATCCCTATTACGGCTACTACGCGCCGCACGTGGTCTATTACGGCTATGGCTCCCAGTACGGCCATGGCGCGTACGGCTATTATGGGCCGCGCGGCGTCTACGGCTATCCGCACTACTGGCACCATCGGCACTATTATCGAGAGTGGTGACTCGTTCGCGCCCAGGCAGGATCGGCGTGCGCTGGACAATGAAAAAGCCCGGCGGCGCGACACGCCACCGGGCCTTCAAAACTCCTCCCTTAAAACTCCTGCTGCCGCCTGCTTCAGAAAACGCCGAGCACGATCGCGCCGACAAAGGCAAAGGCGACATACGCGGCGACCACACTCAGCCTGTTGGCCATGGTCATGGCTAGCTCCCGGATGAGTTCGCTGCCCACATCACGCCGCAGAAGTTAACAGCCGAGCGGGCTGCAAAAAAGTCAGCGTCACTGTCCCTCGCCGATTCCGCGGCGCACGCAACGTGGTTAAAGCCGCGTCAAAACAACGCGTTGATGAGTCCTTAAATAAATTGGCGCAAACCTCTGCGCATGACGCGCGGAGTTCGTTTGTATCTCGTCGGCTCCATCGTCCTTGTTTCGCTAGCCGGTTGCGGCCGTGGATTCTTCCAGGCCGAACGGGAGCCATGGCGGGCCGAGGCCGAGATCGCGTGCCTGAAGTCCGGCGCGGTCAAGGAAGGCCCCGACATCGTCCGCATCGATCCGATCGAAGGTCCCGGCGTGTGCGGCGCCGACTATCCGTTGAAGGTCTCGGCCCTCGGCGAAGGCGTGCCGGCCTATGGCTTTGCTGACGAGGATCTGCGGCCACCGGCGCCGATCGGAGGGCCGTCGCGCTGGCCGGTCAATCAGCAGCAGTCATATCCGCCGGCGCAGACCTATCCGCAAACACGTGCCTATCCGGACCAGGGCAACCGGCCGCCGGCCTATGGCAGCCAGCCGGGCGGTCCGATCTCGCTGAGCGCGCCGGGCGTCGCGCCTGAGGAGGACGAGATCAACCTGCCGCCGGAGGGCATGCCGCAATCGAGTCCCGTGCGCGGGCCGTATCCGGCGCCGCAAGCCTATCCGCAACAAGCCTATCCGCCGCGCGACGGAGCGCCGTACAATCCCGCGCCCTATTCGCAAGGAGCCGAGCCGCCGCGGCTCGGGCCGGGCAGCGGCAATGCGGTTGACGCAGTCGGGCCGGTGGCGGTGAAGCCCGCGGCGACGCTGGCCTGCCCGATCGTCTCGGCGCTCGATCACTGGCTTGCAGAGTCCGTGCAGCCGGCCGCTCAGCGCTGGTTCGGCGCGCGCGTGGTCGAGATCAAGCAGATCTCCGCCTATTCATGCCGCGGCATGAACGGCAATCCGCATGCCCATATTTCCGAGCACGCCTTCGGCAATGCGCTCGACATCGCCGCCTTCACGCTCGCCGACGGCCGCCGCATCACGGTGAAGGACGGCTGGCATGGCCTGCCCGAGGAGCAGGGATTTTTGCGCGACGTGCAGGGCGCGGCGTGCCAGCAATTCACCACCGTGCTCGCGCCGGGCTCCAACCAGTATCACTACGATCACATCCACGTCGACCTGATGCGGCGCGCGAGCCGCCGCCTGATCTGCGAGCCCGACGCCGTATCCGGCGAAGAGGTCGCCGCCCGCGCCGCGCGCCGTAACCCCTACGCCGCGCGCGAGCCCTGGACGACAGGCTCGCTCGGCGGCCACAAGGAGCACGCGAAGACCATTCGCGAAAAGCTCGAAGAGGACGACGGCGCGGAGGACGAGTAGCTACTGCACCGAGACGCGGATGACGCCCGATCGCATCATGCCGAGCGCACGCGCCGCGCTCATCGAGAGATCGATGATGCGGCCGCGGATGAACGGACCGCGGTCGTTGACCCGGCACTGGATCGAGCGTCCGCCATAGCTGACGGTGAGGATGCTCCCCATCGGCCGCGTGCGGTGCGCGCAAGTCATGCCGGAGCCGCGGCCGCTATAGTAGGACGCAAGGCCTGACTCGGCCTGGGCAGTTGAAATTGCGAAGAAGGGAAGGGCGGAAATCAGGAAGGCGCGATACAGCTTGCGATACAGATTTTGATACATGGGTCCCCGCATGTATGAGTGGACCCCTCCTGCCCGGATATCCTGTAAGCGGCAAAATATGTCCACAACTGGACTGAATGTTGGCTTTTCTGGATTTTGGAATAGCCGGCGCCGCTGTCGCGCGAATTGGTTAGCCTGGATTAACAAGATCGCAGAATAGAGAGTGGATCAGCGGTAGCCTGATCCGCGTATCTATGGCGATGCACGTTAGGGTTCGCGAGCCCGCCTACACCCGTCGAAACCGGCTGAACTGGAAATGCTGGATCGCACCCCAGGGTGTGTGATGCGCTTCTGAAAAATTGTCGGCGAGCGCGAACGAAGGGCCGAGTGCTTCTGCAAGGCTCTTGGCATCATGGCGTTGCACGGACAGGCCGCTGCATTTCTCCGGACCATCAAGCGCGAAGGTGCCGATGATCACCTGGCTGCCGGGAGCGGTCGCTGATTTCAACCGATCGACATAGGCATCCCTGTCGGCTGCCTCGGTCAGGAAATGAAACGCCGCGCGGTCGTGCCATATGTCATATATCCTCGCAGGCCTCCATTTGGTGACATCGGCGACGATCCATTCGACGCCGGCGCTCCCGGGTCCCAGTCGCGCCTTCGCAGCCTCAAGCGCTGCGGCCGAAATATCGAGCACGGCGATCGAGCGAAAGCCTTGTGCGACCAGCGCATCGACCAGGCGCGCAGCGCCGCCGCCGACATCGATGATGGCCGAGTCAGCCGATGCTTTCGCATCCTTGATCAGCCGCAGTGAGGTCGAGGGGTTCTCCTGAAACCAGCTGACCTCGTTCTCGCTCTTGCTGGTGTAGACGGCTTGCCAGTGTGCGGTGCGATCGAGTTTGGGATCCGACATCGGGCTTCTCCTGCCGCGAGAGTTATGCGTCAGGGCTGCATGGTGCAAGTGCGCGCGGCGCAGTTGATTGACTTGCCGCCTTGACGGCCTAAGGTCGGCAGCACGCTGAGCAAGGATCGATTGCATGACGCTGCCGATGAGCTGGAACGAATGGGCCCAACATGACGGTGTGGCGCTGGCCGCACGCGTCAAAAAGGGCGAGCTCACCGCGCGCGAACTGGCCGGCCAGGCGCAGGCGGCGATCGCGAAGGTCGATCCGGTGCTGTCGGGCGTGGTCGAGGTCTTTGCCGACGCGGTCGCCGATCCCGCCGGCAAAGGCACCAATCTCGACGGTCCCTTCGCCGGACTGCCATTTTTGATGAAGGATCTCGGCCCGACCATGAAGGGCCGGCTGCAGGAAATGGGCTCGCTCCTGATGCGCGGCAACCGCGCCGCCGCCGATACGTTTCTGACCTCGAAATTTCGCGCCGCCGGCCTCAATCTGATCGGACGCACGACGACGCCGGAGTTCGGCGTCTGCTCGTCCGCCGATAACCCGGCCGTCTATGTCACGCGCAATCCCTGGAATACCGACTACACGACCTGTGGCTCGTCCGCCGGCTCGGCCGCGATGGTCGCGGCGGGTGCGGTGCCGATCGCGCATGCGACCGATGGTGGCGGCTCGATCCGTATCCCTGCCGGCGTCAACGGCAATATTGGTCTCAAGGTCTCGCGCGGCGTGTTCTCGCTTGCGCCGGCGATGTCCGATCTCAGCGGCCTCGTCTCGATCCAGGGCTGCCAGTCGCGCTCGGTGCGCGACACCGCGGCGTTCGTGGATCATGCCCGCGGGCCCGCGCCCGGCGAGTTCATGCCGTTCTGGAGCGCGGCCGAGCCTTATGTCGAGACAATCAAGCGCGATCCGGCTCCGCTCAGAATCGCGCTGTCGCACCAATGGGGCGACTATCGCGCCACGCCGCAGATCGCGGCCGAGCTCGAGAAGGTCGGCCGCTTCCTCGAAGGGCTCGGCCATCGCGTGGACTATGCGCTGCCCGAACTCGACTATCGCGCGGCGTTCGATGCCCAGACCACCTGCTACATCAGCAATTTCGCGGTCGTGATCGGCAACATGCTCGCCGCGCGCGGGCTCGACAGGCCGCCGGCCGATCTGGTCGAGCCCGTCAACATCCGCATCTGGGAAGCCGGCCGGCATACGTCTTTTGCGGATCGCGCGCGCATGCAGGCGGTGTTCAACACCACCTCACGCGCTTTCGGCGCGTTCTTCGAGCAATGGGATATCATCCTCACCCCGATCACCGCGCTGCCGACGCCGAAAGTCGGCACGAAAGAATATCTCACCATCAGCGACAATCCCGACGTGCTGGACTGGTTCGGCAACCTCTGGCGCAACTTTGCCTTCACTCCGCTCGCCAACCTCTGCGGCATCCCCGCCATCTCGCTGCCGCTCGCCACCCATGAGCACTCTCTCCCGCTCGGCATCCAGGCCATCGCAAAGCAGGCCAATGACGGCCTGCTGCTGCAGCTCGCCGCCCAAATCGAGCGCGCGATCGAGGGCAAGTGGAACGGCGGACGGACGCCGAAAGTGCATGTGACGGCAGCGTAATTCCTTCACCTTCCCCTGGAGGGGGAAGTCGACCGCGGCGGCGATGCGAATGCATCGTCGATGCGGGCGGGATGGGGTGACAGTCCATCCACGAACTCCGCACATCTGTCGCGCGGAGGCGCTTGTTCCGAGCGATGGTGAGACCATTTGTGCGGCTTCACCCCACCTCGCTCGCATTCCATGCGAGCGATCCTCCCCCTCCAGGGGAGGATGAAGCTGGCACCGTCTCTTGCGCGCGTTGCGGTCCGCGGTGAACATCAACGCCACTCCACCAGATTGAACACCAGCGCGATTCCGCCGACCACAACTAGACTGAGCGACCAGATTGCATCGAGATTGAACCAGCTCCGCGAAACCAGTCGCAGGCCGAAATAGCGGTAAGCCAGCCACGCGAGGCTGCCGCCGGCCGCCACCATCGCGGCGACGTGGACCAGCGCCACCAGCACCGCCATCGCGAGGTTCGCCGTCACAAGCGGGCTCGCCATCTCGTCACCCGAGGCAGGCGACTGGCACAGGCCGAGATAGATCGGCACCAGCATCAATCCGGCGCCATGCGCGATTGCCACTGCAAATGACCAGAGTGCCAGTTGCGTCGGCGGGATGCGCGCCAGGGCCCTGGGGTGACGCCGGTTGACGAACAGAAAGATGCCGAAGCCGATCACGAGAATGGCAGCCGCGACCTGGATCGGCCGCTGCCATTCGGCAAGCGCGACCAGGAATGCAAATGGCAGGAAGACCAGAAGCGACGCCAGCAGATGTCCGCCCGCCAGCGCGGCAAGTGCTGCGACGAGCGCACGCGTACTCTTTTCCATCAGCGCAGCTGATACGGCGAGCGGCCAGCCCATCCCCGGATTTATTCCGTGGTAGAGGCCGCTCGCGATCACCGCGAGCCATAGCCAGATCGGCGTCCAGCCGGCTGCGCTCAACTATTGGACCGACGGGTAGCAGAAGGAGTCGGTCGAGCAGTCGCCGCCCTCGAGCCGCACCTGGTGGGCGCGATATCCATCCGGGAAGCTCACGAAATAATCCCTGCTCAGTTCGAGACCTCCGCTTGCCGACGCATTGGCCATCACCTCCACGCCCGGCACTCCCTCGGGATAGAACTGATCGTCCCAGGTGGAATAGAGCGAATTGGTCCAGTACACGCGCTTGCCGTCGCGGCTGATCTCGACCATTTGCGGGCCGCCTAGCACCGGCTTGCCATTCGGGTGCGGGGTACGCCGTGCAATGCCGCCGATATGAACCGACCCCGCAAGCTTCGGCTTGCGCGGATCGCTGACGTCGTACTGGCGCATCTCGCCGGTGCCCCAGCAGGAGACGTAGAGGAACTTGTCGTCCATCGACAGGTCGATGTCGGTGACCAGCGGCGGCACCGCACCGAAGCCCTGCAGCAGCGGCGGCAGCTTCTCCTTAGGCGCGGGCTCGGGCGGGATGGTCGCGGTCTTCTCGGCGTGGAATTTTCCGCCATCGCGCCACCAGGTCCAGATCGAGGCCTCGAGGTTGGTGGTGTCGACCACCACCCCGACAAAGCCGTATTCGCGCACCGGATCGTGCGCGGGACGCACTTCGAGCGCCATCTGATGATTGGCGCCGAGGTCGATTGTTTGCACATGGCGCCGCTCGCGCAGATCCCAGAAGTGCAGCCGGTGACCATATTTGTTGGCGAGGAGATCCTCAGGCACGATGCCGTTCTCGAATTGCGGCGGCAGCGCCCATTCGCTCGTCACCATGTAGTCGCGCGGCAGGTTCCACCAGAAATCATAGTGCAGCTGTTGCGGGCCGCGATCGATCTCCCAGCGCCCAAGCACCTCGAACGTTTCGCAGTCCATGATGAAGATGCCGGGAGGTCCCTGCGTGCCGTCCTTTCCGCCGCCGCCGAGCGTGCTCACATAGATGCCTTCGGGACCGCAATGCACGGTGTGCGGGCGCGAGTAGCCGGTCTTCTTCAAGATCTCCTCAGGCTCGATGATCTTGTGGATGCGCGCCTTGGTGGGATCGGGCTTGGTGTCGATGATGTAGATGCGGGACGAGCGGATGCCGGGAATGACGAGGTAGCGCCGCTCGACAAAGGCGTGGCCCGCCAGCGGAGACAGAGCCGACGAGCAGGCGTTCCAGCCGAAATGGTGAAACTCGTCGCCCTTGTTCGGCATCGTCACGGTGTGGACGATCTGGCTGTAGGTCGGCGAAGCGGGCCTTGCGTCGATGACGGCGAGCGCATCGGGCGCGGAAAAATCCGGACTCAGCAGCAGGGTGTACGCAAAGTTTTCCGGCGGCGCTTCCATCGCCAGCTTCGGCGAAGCGTGAAAGGTGGGGTCTGGCCTCATCGTCATGGGTAACTGCCTCCCATTATGCGTTGGCTTTTCGCCAATCTGGCTCGGGACTCCGGCAATAAGCAGGCTGATGGTGCGGAACCTGTTGGGCGAGCTCCGCGGGCTCAGTTGGCCCAGCCACGATACGTCATCACGGGGTCTGCGGAAACTGGCACGTGCTCGGCCGGTCGCGCGGATGGCTTGTGCCCGACTGCGGCGAGGTCACATCGCTGTGTGCTGCGGAAGCAGACGAATTGTCATAGGCTGGAGCCGGTGCAGCCTCGACGAGGCATAACCTGTTTGTTTGTCCTTTGGGCTGCCCCGCCGACGGCAGGAGGGACCCATGGCGGCTTTGGTTTATGGCATACTTTGCTATGTTCTTTTCTTGTTCAGCTTCCTCTATGCGATCGGTTTTGTCGGGGACTTCATCGTTCCCAAATCGATCGACAGCGGCGGCGCCGCGGGCACGACGACGGAAGCACTGGTCGTCAACGTCCTGCTGCTCGGGCTGTTCGCGGTCCAGCACAGCGTGATGGCGCGGCAAAGCTTCAAGCGCTGGTGGACGCAGTTCGTGCCGGGCTATGCCGAGCGCTCGACCTATGTGCTCTGCGCCACGCTGGCTTTGCTGTTGCTGTTCTGGCAATGGCGACCGATGACCGCGGAGGTCTGGTCGGTGAGCAATCCGGCCGGCGCAGCCATTCTGCGCGCGATCTTCTGGATTGGCTGGGCCATCGTGCTGCTCGGCACCTTCCTGATCAGCCATTTCGACCTGTTCGGGCTGCAGCAGGTCTACGCGCATTTCCAGGGCAGGGTGGCCCAGCATCCGAGTTTCAAGACGCCCTTGTTCTACAAATTCGTCCGCCATCCGATCTATTTCGGCTTCATCCTGGCGTTCTGGGCGACGCCCGTGATGACAACGGGACATCTCTTGTTTGCGGTCGCGACCACCGGCTACATCCTGATCGGCATTTTGCTGGAGGAGCGCGACCTCGTCTCCTTCCACGGCCAGGCCTATGTCGCCTACCGCCGCCGCGTCTCGATGATCATCCCCATGCCGCCGCGCGAGAGCTGAGCGCGGAAATCGATCCGAAGCCATCGCGACACGCAGCGAGGTTGTCACCCGCGGCACACTCTTCGACCCTCATGGTGAGGAGCGCGGCAGTGCCGCGCGTCTCGAACCACGAGGCCTCGATGCCGCAACAGCTTCGCGCTATCCAGATTGCAGGAAGGCGCCAGGGGCGATCTCGGATCGGCCCAGCAACGTCCTACTTCACCCCATACGCGGCAAGAAACATCCGCACGGCGCTGTCCACGACTTGCTTGATGCGCTCGGCCGAGGGGGCTGGTGCGGCCTGGAAGATGAAGGGCAGGAACAGGGAGGCCTGACACATCAGCATGAATTGCGAGGCGGCGAACTGGCAGTCCTCGATGGCAAGCTCGCGTTGCGTGACATGCACCTCGAGATAGGAAGCCAACCGGTTGATGGTCTTTTCCAGCACGCGCTCGTAATAGCGCCTGCCGACATCAGGCATCCGCTCGGCGATCGACATGACGGTGCGGATTGCCGAGCCGCCGCCGGGCCGGCAAACCATCCCGATATAGGCCGTGCCGAATTCATGCAGCGTCGTCGCCACGTCGCGCGAGGGCTCGAGGTTGAACGCGACCTTGCCCTGCTCGATGGCTTCTTCCTCGACAATCGCCTCGAAGAGAGCGCATTTATCGAGGAAATACACGTAGAGGGTGCCCTTGGAAACGCCGGCAGCCTTGGCGATTTCGCCCATGCTGGCGCCATCGAAGCCGAGGTCCATGAACATCTTGCGGGCGCCTTCCAGGATCTGGCGGCGCTTGGACGCGTCCTCGGTAGTTGTCCGGAGAGAAGTTTGTTCGGCTGCAACCATCGATTTAGGCTCTTGAAGGAGATTTTGCGGCGCGAAAGGCCTTGGAAGGGGTTGGAGGCTAGCGTCGCCAATGCTGGAATATAGGTTGACCGAACCGTTCGGTCAATGATAAACGAGAACCCAAGCGGAAAAGCCGGATGGGCTCTTGAGGTGCCGCGAATTTTTGAGTTGAGGAGGCCATGATGGCCGCAGTGAGAGACCAGGCCGCACGCGTCCTTCGTGACGAGACGGAGGATGAGGGCGAGGCCGTCCGAAAGGTGTCGGCTGCAATGGCTGATCAGCTCCGTCATGTTGCGGATGAGGCCAAGCGCAAGCCCGCCGAGGCGCCGCAGCCTGAGGCGCCCGCATCTGCGCCGGCTGCCCCAGCCGCGAGCGGACGCGCGAAGAAGCCCGGCAAGAGGCGCTTTGTGCTGATGGGCATCATCGCGCTGCTGGCGCTGGCAGCTGCCGGCTATACCAGCTACTACATGCTCGTCGGCCGCTTCTACGTGTCCACCGATGACGCCTATGTCCGTGCCAACAACACCATGCTGGGCGCGCGCGTCGCCGCCCATGTCGCGGCGATCCTGCCCGGCGACAACACGCTGGTGCACCAGGGCGACGTGATCTTCCGCCTCGATGAGGGCGATTATCGTATCGCCGTCGATGCCGCCCGCACCAAGATCGGCACCCAGGAGGCGACGATTGCCCGGATCGGTCGGCAGGTTGCGGCCCAGCAGAGCGCGGCCGAGCAGGCCGCGGCCAATCTCGCCTCTGCCGAAGCCGGCATGAAGCGCGCCGAGCTCGATTACGACCGGCAGCAGACGCTCAGCACCAAGGGCTTTGCCTCCCATGCCACCTTCGAGCAGTCGGAGGCTGCACGTGACCAGGGCGCGGCCGGCGTGAAAGCCGCGCAGGCGGCCTATGACAATGCACGCGACATGGTCGAGGTGACCAAGGCGCAGCAGGCCGAGGCGCAGGCCCAGCTTGCGGAACTGAAGACGCAGCTCGCGAAGGCCGAGCGTGACCTCGACTTCACCTTGGTGCGATCACCGGTCGACGGCATCTTCGCCAACCGCCTGGTCAATGTCGGCGACTTCGTCGCGGTCGGCCAGCGCCTCGGCAATGTCGTGCCGCTGGACGATGTCTTCATCGATGCTAATTTCAAGGAAACCCAGCTCAAGCGCATCCGTCCCGGCCAGCCCGTGACCATCTCGGTCGATGCCTATGGCCATCGCAAGTTCGCCGGCAAGGTCGAGAGCCTCGCGCCGGCGGCGGGCTCGGTGTTCACACTGTTGCCGCCGGACAATGCCACCGGCAACTTCACCAAAATCGTGCAGCGTGTCCCCGTGCGCATCCGCGTGCCGAAGGCCGTGGCGCGGGAAAACCTGCTGCGCGCCGGCATGTCGGTCTACGCCACCGTCGACACCACCCACGGTGCCGACGACGCCGATGCCGACACCGATCTCGACTCGCCGATGATGATTCACCCGCAATAGGGGTGGGTGTGGAGCGCTAGCGGATTGGCATGCGACAGGATCGGGCTGATAGCCGCAGCGAAGAAACGCCTCTCCCCTTGTGGGAGAGGCCGCATCGCATCGAAGATGCGATGCGGGTGAGGGGTTTGCCTCCGCGGGTGACTATCTCTCTTCTACTGAATTCGCGGAGAGAAACCCCTCATCCGGCGCTTCGCGCCACCTTCTCCCACAAGGGGAGAAGGTAAGAAGCCGAGCTGAACGATGGCAAACGCCACCACTGCAACACCTGGCATGATCAGCGCGCCGCCGGCCGCTGCCGAGCGCATACAGCCTAAGCGGCTGGCTGCATTCATCATCATGGTGTTCGGCATGTTCATGGCGATCCTGGACATCCAGGTCGTCTCGGCCTCGCTCTCCGACATCCAGGCGGGCCTGTCCGCGAGTTCGACCGAAGTCTCCTGGGTGCAGACGGCCTATCTGATTGCCGAGGTGATCGCGATCCCGTTGTCCGGCTTCCTGTCGCGGGCGCTCGGCACGCGGCTGTTGTTTGCGATTTCCGCCGCCGGCTTCACCTTCTCGAGCCTGCTCTGCGGCTTCGCCTCGTCAAGCACGGAGATGATCTTCTGGCGCGCCATCCAGGGTTTTCTCGGCGCCGGCATGATCCCGACCGTGTTCGCCTCGGCCTACACGATCTTCCCGCGCTCCAAGTTCCACATCGTCGCCCCGATCATCGGTCTGGTGGCGACGCTGGCGCCAACCGTCGGCCCGACTGTCGGCGGCTACATCACCGATGTAATGTCCTGGCACTGGCTGTTCTTCATCAATGTCCCGCCCGGCATCATCATCACCATCGGCGTGCTCGCGCTGGTCGATTTCGATCAGCCGAACTTCGCGCTTCTGGAGCGGTTCGACTGGTTCGGGCTCTTGTTCATGGCGGGCTTCCTCGGCGCGCTGGAATATGTGCTGGAAGAGGGCCCGCAATATGAGTGGCTGCAGGATACGTCCGTGGCGATCCTGGCCGCCGTCTGCTTCGTCTCGGCGATTGCCTTCTTCTATCGCGTCCTCACCGCCGACGAGCCGATCGTCGATTTGCGCGCCTTCACCGACCGCAATTTCGCGGTCGGTTGTGTGCTGCAGTTCTGCATCGGCATCGGGCTCTATGGCCTGACCTATATCTATCCGCGCTATCTCGCCGAGGTGCGCGGCTACAGCGCCATGATGATCGGCGAGACCATGTTCGTCTCGGGCATCACCATGTTCCTGATGGCGCCGATCGTCGGCCGCCTGATGCAGAAGGTCGACCTGCGCTATATCATCGTGTTCGGGCTCATCACCTTCGCGATGGGCAGCTACCAGATGACCTGGATCACGCGCGACTTTGACTTCTACGAGCTGCTATGGCCGCAGATCCTGCGCGGCATCGGCATGATGTGCGCGATGGTGCCGACCAACAACATCGCGCTCGGCACGCTGGCGCCCGAGCGGGTGAAGAATGCCTCGGGCCTGTTCAACCTGATGCGCAATCTCGGTGGCGCCGTCGGGCTCGCAATCATCAACGAAGTTCTGAACGACCGCACCGATCTGCATATCGTGCGTCTGCAGGAGCGGGTGACCTGGGGCAATGCGCTCGCCACCGAAACCCTCACCATGCTGACGCAGAAGTTCCAGGGGATGGGCGATGCCGCGATGATGGCGATGAAGGAGTTCGCCCAGATCGTGCATCGCCAGGCGGCGGTCATGAGCTATGGCGATGCCTTCTTCATGCTGACGGTGTTCTATATCTGCCTCAGCCTGCTGGTGGTGCTGGTGAAAAAGCCCAGCATGATGGCGGCGGCCGGCGGAGATGCGCACTAGCGCGGGCGTGCGTGCAGCTCGCCTGTTGCAAATCGGGCGTAATGCATCTATAAAGGTAAAATCATTGCTCGAACCGGGAGGGATTTGCATGACTATGCTTGTTTCGCAAATCGCACGCCCGCGTCCGATGCTCTCGCTGGGTGCTGTGTCCGGATATTCCGGTCCTTTCGGCTGCTAGAAGCCGCCTTCGCCAGCATCGATCGGGCCTGAAGTCCCGGTCCTCCCGATTTCCCACACTGATCTTTCCTTACGCCGGCGTGCGCCTGCACGTCGCCCAATGGAGCCGGCCCCACGGAGCAAGCCGTGAGCCGGATGACGCCATGACCGCCTCGAAGCAAAAACCCGCCGCGATCCGCGTGGTGATGCCCTACGTGTTCCGCCACTGGCTCAAGCAGCCCGTGCTGACCGCAACCGTCGCCTTCGGCCTGTTGGGCGCGACGGTCGCCGACCTGTTCATGCCCCTGTACTCCGGCCATCTCGTCGATGCGCTGACCAGGGGCGCGGCGGAGATGTCCGCGCGCCATGACGCGGTGCTCGCCTTCGTCGCCATCGTTGCGCTCGGCTTCAGCTCCATCGTGCTGCGCATGATCGGGCTGCAGGCGATCGTGCCGTTCACGCTGCGCATCATGTCGGATGTCGCGCGCGACACGTTCACGCGCGTGCAGCGCTTCTCGACCGATTGGCACGCCAACTCGTTCGCGGGCTCGACCGTGCGCAAGGTCACCCGCGGGATGTGGGCGCTGGATCTCTACAACGACACCATCCTGCTCGCGCTGCTGCCGTCGCTGATGGTGCTGGTGGGATCGATGATCCTGCTCGGCGCGCACTGGACCTCGCTCGGCGCCGTCATTGCACTGGGCGCAGCGATCTACGTGTCGATGACGGCCTGGCTGTCGACCCGCTACATCGCGCCGGCCGCGCGCGTCTCCAATGCGTGGGACAGCAAGGTGAGCGGGACGCTGGCGGATGCGCTGACCTGCAATGCCGTGGTGAAGTCGTTCGGCGCGGAAGCGCGGGAGGATGCGCGGCTGGCACGCGTCATCGGCCGCTGGCGCAAGCGCGTCAATCGCAGCTGGCTGCGTTACAACGCTGCCAACGCGGCCCAGCTCTTGGTGCTGCTGTGCCTGCGCGGATCTGTGATCGGCGGCTCGCTGCTGCTATGGATGGCCGGGCGCGCCTCGCCCGGCGACGTCACCTATGTGCTGACCAGCTACTACATCATCCACGCTTACCTGCGCGATGTCGGCATGCACATCAATAACCTGCAGCGCTCGGTCAACGACATGGAGGAGCTGGTCGAGATCCACGGCGAGCCGATCGGCATCACCGATCACACCGACGCGCGCGACATCGTGATCGCGGGCGGCCGCATCCAGTTCGACGACGTGACCTTCCACTATGGCGGTCACCGTGCGCCGCTCTATGACGGCCTGTCGGTCGACATCCGCGCCGGCGAGCGGGTTGGCCTCGTCGGCCGCTCGGGATCCGGCAAGACGACCTTCGTCAAGCTGGTGCAGCGGCTCTACGACGTCTCGGGTGGTCGCATCCTGATCGACGGCCAGGACATTGCGCACGCGACGCAGCAGTCGCTGCGCAGCCAGATCGCGATCGTGCAGCAGGAGCCGATCCTGTTCCACCGCTCGCTGGCGGAGAACATCGCCTATGGCGCGCCGGGCGCGAGCACGGCGGCGATCGAGCAGGCGGCGCGGCTGGCCAATGCGCACGACTTCATCCTGCGCCTGCCCAAGGGCTATGGCACCCTGGTCGGCGAGCGCGGCGTGAAGCTGTCGGGCGGCGAGCGGCAGCGCGTGGCGCTGGCGCGTGCGTTTCTGGCGGATGCCCCGGTGCTCATCCTGGACGAGGCGACCTCGAGCCTGGATTCGGAATCGGAGGCGCTGATCCAGCAGGCGATGGAGCGGCTGATGAAGGGGCGCACCTCGATCGTGATCGCGCACCGGCTGTCGACCGTTCGCAGCCTCGACCGCATCCTGGTGTTCGACCGCGGCGACATCGTCGAGCAGGGCACCCATGCGGCGCTGATTGCGCGTGCGGACGGAATCTACCGCTCGCTGTTCGAGCGGCAGGCCACCGAGTTCACGCGCATGACCGCCGCGGAGTAGGCCCATTCATTGCGCACGCGGGGCGGTTCGGCTCCGCGTGCGCGTGGAGATCGCAAACTGCGGGACCTTGTTCCTGAGCGGGATCGTGCCGATGGCGATGCCAGAAAGGATCATCGCCATGGCGATAAGAAGAGAAATATCGATCGTTTCACCGAGCGCAAGCGTCGAGACGACAACGCCGACCACGGGCGTTGCGAGAATGCCGAGCGAGGTCGTGGCTGCCGGCAGGCTGCGGTTGACCATGGCCATCGCCCAGTACGCCAGCGCAGTGCCGAACACGCCGCCGTACAGGAACGCGCCGGCGAGGGACGGGCTAAAGGTGATCTGCGGCACTCCGTCGAACAGCAGGGCAAGCGCCGAGAGCACGCAGCTCGCCAGCAGCGTCTGCCAGAACGTGAGCTGGAACGGCGTCGACACCCATTTGTGGGCGCGGACATAGAGGATGTTGGCGGCCCAGCACAGTGCCGCCAGTAGGACCAGCGCGCTGCCGATGAGCGCATCCTGGTTGCTCCAGTCGAATGCGAGCGGGTTGAACATCGCGGCCAGGCCGCACAGGCCGAGCGCGGTGCCGGCGAGCCGTGCGCGCGTCATCGGCTCCCTCAGAAACAGCGCGGCGCCCGGCACGACCCAGAGCGGCGTGGTGTAGCCAAGCACGATGGAGCGGCCGACGGGAGCGAATTTCAGGCCAAAGGCAACCAGAGCCGAGAACGCCACCATGTGCAGCAGCGCAATCGCAAAAATGACGGGCCAGTCGCCCCTGCGCGGGAGGATGAACTCACGCCGCGCGAGCTGCACCACCAGCAACACGACCGCTGCGATGCCGGCGCGGATTGCGGTCGCCCAGAGCGGCAACACGCTGTGGACGATGATCTTGGTCACCGCCCAGTTCAGGCCCCAGCTCACGACCACGATGGCGAAAAGCAACAGCGCCGTACGGCGCGACAAGGCATGATCCATCGGTGGCTCGCATTCCCATTGGTGATGCTGGACAGGGCCGTGAAGTTAGCCTTAACTGGCATGAGCAAAAGATCCATTCGTGACAAAATGAGAGAGCCAGTCGGATGCGCGAAGTCTTGTCGGGGTTGGTCGACATCGAGCTCTCGGCCGGCGGCGGCGAGACGCTGACGCGCCGGCTGTCGGGCGAATTGCGCCAGGCGATCCTCAATGGCGCGCTGTTGCCCGGGCGCCGTCTGCCGTCGAGCCGGGAGCTCGCGCGCCAGCTCAAGGTCTCGCGCAACACGGTGTCCGGCGTGATCGACCAGCTGGCCATGGAGGGATTTCTCGACGTTGCCCAGGGGCGTCGCCCGGTGGTGACGGCGCAGCGCTCGCAGCTCGTGCGCGGAAAATCGATGGCGGCCAGGCCGGCACCGGCGCTGCGGATGTCGCAGTGGGTGCGGCGGCTGCAGAAATCCGATTGGCCGATCCGGGAGCGGGATCCGCTGCGGCCGTTTCGCCCCGGCCTCGGCGATGCGCGCGAATTTCCGCATGATCTGTGGGCGCGCTGCCTGCGCCGCGCCGCGCGCGTGACGGCCGGGCGCACCGAGCTGTTCATCAATTCGCCGGCGCTGCGAACGGCGCTGTTGCGTCATCTGTTCGAGCATCGCGGCGTCAGGGCCGCGCCGCGGCAGCTGATGATCGTGCCGTCGGCGCAGGCCGCGATCGAGCTCATTGCGCGCGTCGTGCTCGATGCCGGCGACCTCGCCTGGATGGAAAGTCCCGGCTATGGCGGTGCGCGGGCCGCGCTGGAAGCGGCGGGCGCGCGCGTGCAGGGTATCGCGCTCGACCGCAGCGGCCTCTCGATCGAACCGCGTGCGGGTCGACCGCGCCTGATCTTCGTCACGCCCTCGCATCAATATCCAACGGGGCGGCTGATGTCGATCAACCGACGCCGCCAACTGCTCGCCTTCGCGGCAAGCTCGGGCGCGACCATCGTCGAGGACGATTACGACAGCGAGTTTCACTATGACGGCCGTCCTGTCGCGGCGCTGCAAGGCCTGGATGAGGGGGCCGCCGTGTTCTATGTCGGCACCTTCTCCAAATCGACGTTTCACGATATCCGCCTCGGCTACGCCATCGTCCCCGAGCCCTATGTCGAGATTTTCGAAGCGGCGCAGCGGCACAGCGGCCAGCTCGGCGCAATCCCGGTGCAGGATGCGCTCGCCGAGTTCATCGCGGATGGCCATTTCGCAGCGCATATCCGAAAAATGGCGCGGCTCTACCGCGCCCGACGCGATCATCTGGTGCAAGCGCTGCACGCGGCTGCCGGCGACCGGCTCACGATCATTCCGCCCAGCGGCGGCATGCAGCTCGTCGCCTCGCTCGGCAGGCAGGCCGATGATCGCCACCTTGCAGCCAGACTCGCCGAGCACGGGGTCGCGGTGCGCGCGCTCTCGCCGCATTTCGTCGGCCGTGTCACGGACCGCGGGCTGTTCCTGGGCTTTGCCGCGTGGAACGAGGCGGAGATCGAGCAGGGCGCGGAGATTCTCGGCCGCGTGCTGCGTGACTCTACTCGCTAGTGTGTAGCGAGGCTGGTCCAGACCAGGGCGATGCCGGAAAGAAATAATAGCGCCAGCACGATGTCGTTGAAATTCTTGTCGCTCATGGCGTGATAGACCCGCGCGCCGAGTGAGGCCCCTATGATCGTGCCGGGGAAGGCGACCAGCGCGAGCCAGATCAGCTTCGTTTCCACCATGCCCGCGACAATCTGCAAGGCGAGGGCGGCCGCGAGCACGGTGAAATTGAACAGCTGGAACACGCCGCGCCGCTCGTCCTTGCCCCAGCCGCGGATCGAGGCCCACAGGATCGGCAGCGGCCCGGACAGTCCGGCCAGCCCGCCCAGGATGCCGCCGGCAAAACCGATCGCGCCGTCGGCGAGCCTGCCGCCAAAGCGGATCGCCGGCAGGTCGCGGTTGAAGTGCAGGAGCACCGGGAACACCAGCAGGAACACGCCGATCGTGAGCTTGAAGACATCAGGATCGGCCTCGGCCACCAGCCTGGTGCCGAGCGGCACGCCGGCCAGCCCACCGATCACGAACGGCCAGACGAGGGAGAGGTCGAAGCTCCTCCACATCGACGGCAGCGTCGAGCTCTGCGCCACCACCGAGCAGACCAGGATCAGCGGCACCGCAAGCGAGGGCGGCAGCACATAGAGCCAGATGCCGAGCGCCATCAGCGCCGTGCCGAAGCCGGCCAGGCCTGAGACAAATCCGCCGGCCAGCGCGCCGACAAACAGCAGCGCGTAGGCGCCTGCGTGCATCTTTCCTCCGTTGTCCGTCGTCATTCCGGGTTCATCGCTGCGCGATGCCCCGGAATGACGATCCCACAAATGGCGAGGGGTCCGGCGCGGTCGGCGCCGAACCCCTCATTGGTAGTCACATCAGCCGGCCTGTAAGCCGGGTTCTGTAGGGCACCGCACCCGCCTTGCGGCGTGTGCGATACGCGACGGCCATTCCTCTGGTGCCGCGCTTGCGCGCGACATCCTGCAACCTACCCGGACGGCGAGCCTGACATCGCCCCCGCGGCTGTTATCGCTTGCGCGAACTGGCCGCGTGTGCCGTCCCTATTCGGTCTTGCTCCCGGTGGGGTTTACCATGCCGGTTCCGTTGCCGGAGCCGCGGTGCGCTCTTACCGCACCTTTTCACCCTTGCCGCGCCGAGATCCCGAAGGACAAGGCGGGGCGGTTCGTTCTCTGTGGCACTTTCCCTGGGGTCACCCCCGCCGGACGTTATCCGGCACCGTATGTCAATGGAGCCCGGACTTTCCTCTCCGGACGACCTTTCGGTGCTTGCCGGAGCGGCCATCCAGCCGACTGACGTGCCATGGCAATGGGGATATTTGGCGCTCACGTCAAGGTGATATCGCCCGCCTCACGCGCCCAAAAATAATTTATCCTGAAGGTGTCGTTTGGCGGCGCGCCTGTTCGACTGGATGTCGGCGAATGAGCCGAACAAAGGAGTGAGCGACATGCAGTACCTCTTGCTGATCTACACCAACGAAGTCGAATACGCCAAGCGCGACGCGGCGGCCACGGAGAAGGTCACGGCCGAATATGCGGCCTTCACCCAGTCCGTCATCCAGAGCGGCAATTTCAAGGGCGCCGACCGGCTGCGGCCGACCTCGATGGCGACCACCGTGCGCGTCCGCGACGGCAAGATCCTGACCACCGATGGCCCGTTTGCGGAGACGCGCGAGCAGCTCGGCGGCTATTATCTGATCGAGGCCAAGGATCTCGACACCGCCATCGGCATCGCGGCGCGGATCCCGAGTGCACGCGATGGCTCGATCGAGGTGCGGCCGATCTGGGTGTATGACAACAAGTAGAGTTCTGCTCGTCATTCCGGGGCGGTCCGAAAGGACCGAACCCGGAATCTCGAGATTCTCAGGTGCGCAATTGCGCACCGTAGTTCGATGCTTCGCATCGCCCCGGAATGACGGTGCCAAACAAATCACATCCACATGACCCCAGGCGAAATCGAAACCATTTTCCGTGACGAAGCCGGACGCGCGCTCGCCACGCTGATCCGCCTTGTCGGCGATTTCGATCTCGCCGAGGATGTGCTGCAGGAAGCCTTTGCGGTGGCGCTGGAGCGCTGGCCGGACTCCGAGCCGCCGGGAAATCCGCGCGCCTGGCTGGTCAATGTCGCGCGCAACAAGGCGATCGACCGCATCCGCCGCCAGATCGCGTTTCGCGGCAAGCAGGACGAACTGACCCACGCGATTGTCAATGATGCGGAAAGCGGCTGCGCCTTCGAGGACACCGGCGCGGTCGACGACGATATGCTGCGGCTGATCTTCACCTGCTGCCATCCGTCCTTTGCGCCGGAGGTGCAGGTCGCGCTCACCTTGCGCACCGTGTGCGGCCTCTCCACGGCGCAGGTCGCCCGCGCGTTTCTCCTGAGCGAGGAGGCGATGTCGCAGCGCCTCGTGCGCGCCAAGCAGAAGATCCGCCTCGCCGGCATCGCCTATGAGGTGCCGGAGCGCGAGGCGCTGGAGCCGCGGCTCAATGGCGTGCTCGCCGTGATCTATCTCGTCTTCACCGAAGGCTATGTGGCGACCGCAGGCCGCGAGCTGATGCGGCCCGATCTCACGCGCGAGGCGATCCGGCTCGGCCGCCTGCTCGATGGCCTGATGCCGGAGCGCCAGGAGATCAAGGGGCTTTTGGCCCTGATGCTGCTGCACGATGCGCGCCGCGCGGGCCGCGAGACCGAGGCCGGCGACATCGTGCTGCTGGAAGAGCAGGACCGCACGCGCTGGGACCGCGCGCAGATCGCGCAAGGCGTGCAGCTGGTCGAAGAGGCGCTGCGCCTGCCGGGCCTGCCGCAGACCTATGCGGTGCAGGCCGCGATCGCCGCGCTGCATGCGCAGGCGCCGAGCTACGCCGAGACCGACTGGCCGCAGATCGCCGGCCTCTACGAGGTGCTCAAGCGCATCGCGCCGTCGCCGGTGATCGAGCTCAACCATGCCGCCGCGATCTCGATGGTGGACGGCCCGGCCCGCGCCCTGCAGCTGATCGACGCCATCGAGGCGCGCGGCGTGCTGAAGGGCTACGAGATGCTGCCGGCGGTGCGTGCCGACCTCCTGCGCCGCCTCGGCCGCCACGACGAGGCGCGCGCGGCGTATCTCGCCGCAACGGAAGCGACGCAGCTCGAGCCATTGCGCCGGCTCTATGCGCGACGGATGCGCGAGATGAATGCGGTGAATTGATCTGCGTCCGCGGGTCTCTTGCCTCGCCACGCACGCGGGGAGAGGCCGGATCGCATCGCAAGATGCGATCCGGGTGAGGGGGCTCTCCGCGCACTCCGCCGCCACCGAACTCGCGGAGGCAGCCCCTCACCCCGACCCTCTCCCCGTGAAGAACGGGGCGAGGGAGAACCGCGAGGGGCGCTTCGCTGCGCTCCCAGCACGTCCGCCGCACGGCTGGCCGTGAGCGCGTGCAGCGTCCAACTCGATGTCCGATTCACCTGTCAAGCAGCCAAGAACAAGCACCCGCCGTCAGCGCGCGCGAAAGGAAGCCGCTTTCCGGCGGCTTCCCTTGCCTTGTGATGCACGACGGTCAGTCCTTCGGCGGTGGCGCCTTGGGGAGCGCGGTCAGCATCCGGATTTTCCTCGTCCCGCCCTCGACGACATAGACGGCGGTCCACCGGCCGGTCGTGTCCATGGCCTCGCCACTCGGGCTCTTGCCCGTGAGGTGATATTCGCCGAGCCCGAGCGCCATATCGGCTCCCAACGGCGAAACCTCGTTCACCGTGATGTCCAGGTGATTGAATCCGGCCTTGAAGACACCTTCATATCGCTTGGCGACGTCCGTCGTCGGTCCGACCGGATTGACTTGCTGGCCACCGGTTGCGTACAGCGCAGCGATCCCTGCGGCATTCTGCTTGTCGAAATTTTCGCTGTATGCCGCGGCGATCTTTTGCACCTCCTGCTTCAAGTCCGCCTCGGCAGCCGCCACGGGGGCCGACAAGGCCGCCAACACGAAGCACAGGACGTAAGAAATACGCATTGCTTCCTCCCTAAATGAATTTTCAAGCAATCAAAAAAATGCCGACCGCTTGGCGCGGGGCGGCAACGAAACCCTAGCACAGGCAATCGCACGTTGTGAGGACCTCGGTAGGTACGTCGATGCCGCGTGTCGCGAGCTCAACACCAAGCGCAGATCCGATCAGCATCGGCCATGACATCCGCACCCACCTCCTGATTCAATTTTCAAACAGCCCGGGTACACGCTCGCATTCCCGCGGCGCGATCCGCGCCCGGGCCGTGCAAAACATGTCCCTCGAAAAGGATCGAGGGCGCAGGGAAGACCGGGTGCCCGCAACTGCACCCACGGCCCCCGCGCAAAAGAGGTTGCGCGAGCGCGCGTTGACCACAGGTACAGGCGGCAATCACGCCGGCCTTCCCTGCGCAGTGGCTTTACGGCTTATACGTGATCTTGTGTCTGCAAAATCTGCCAGAATGTGCGAACGGGCGGTTCTAACCAACCGCCCGTCGCTGGATCTGAGCCCGTACGTGCTCAAAGGCCGCAAGAGCCTGACGGGGAGCTAGGGACAGATCCG
>DASREP010000055.1:0-14900 GCA_035652015.1 Bradyrhizobium sp.
TCTGTCCCTAGCTCCCCGTCAGGCTCTTGCGGCCTTTGAGCACGTACGGGCTCAGATCCAGCGACGGGCGGTTGGTTAGAACCGCCCGTTCGCACATTCTGGCAGATTTTGCAGACACAAGATCACGTATAAGCCGTAAACCGATCGCGCAGGGAAGGCCGGAGTGTATCCGCCTGTACCTGTGGTTCACGCGCCCCGCACACCTTTTCTCGCGCGGGGCCCACGGGTGCAGCGGGCACCCGGCCTTCCCTGCGCTCTCTGCATTTCGAGGGCGCGCGACAATAGCAAGCCTCGGGCGCGAAACGCGCCGCGAGAATGCGGCATGTTGCTCCCGCTGTTTGAAAATCGAATCCAAACCCGACGCTGACGTCGTGACAGGATAGCTGTCCCATTTTTCAATGGTTCGGCGCATCTCGCGACGATATGCTGCCTTCAAAAGCTGGGAGCGCGAGCATGCGGCGGTCCGAGGCAATTCACATCACCTATCTGCGCTCGCGCTATCAGCCGCGGGCCGTGCTGGTCGATCAAAATCTCGATCTCCATTCGGTCGATCAGCTGCGGCGCTGGGCGCGCAACGGCATCGCCTTTGTCGTGGTCGATGCCGATACCGGACAGGATATCACGCTCGTCCTGCTGGCTTAAGCGGACATTCGGGGGGAAGCTGGTTGCGGGCGGGCCGGTCGTGTTCGCCGCTGGCTGCAATATGTGGTTGGGAGGAACGTGATGCTGGATCGGGTGCCGCAGCAATTCCGCGAATTGCAGGAAATCACCATGCAATCGGACACGCGCGATATCCTCGCGCATGCCACGCGGCAAGCCGAAAGCCATGAGGATTACTTCCTGGTCGACATGGACGCCCATGTCACCGAAACCTCCTTCTGGCCGGAGATCCTGGCGCTGATCGACAATGACGTGATCCGGCAGATGGGCGAAGCCAACGCCTCGCGTCCGGGCAACGCGAACATGTCGCTGCTCAACATCCAGCCGGGCATTCTGCACCAGCATCTCTATGGCCGCATCCCGCACCAGCAGGCGCTGCTGGAGCCGGTGGACAAGGCAGGCAGCCATCGCTTCACCGAGCTCGCGCGCCGCGCCATGGATGCGCTCGGCCTCGACTACCAGATCGTGTTTCCGACGCCGATGCTGACCCTCGGCATGCATCCGCAGGACGAGATCGAGGCCGCGCTCGGCGGCGCCTACAACAAATGGCTGGTCGAGAGGATCCTGCCCGAGGACGACAGGCTGAAGGGCCTGCTCTACCTGCCGTTCAACACGCCGGAAGCCTGTGTCGAGCAGGTCGAACGCTATGCGCATCTGGACAGCATCATCGGCTTCACCGTCTGCTCGACGCGCAACAAGCCGGTGCACCACAACAGCTACATGAAGCTCTACGCGCTGATGGAGGAGACGGGCAAGCCGTTCGCCTTCCACTCCGGCTTCAACTGGAACGATCCGTCATTCCTGCAGCTCAATCGCTTCATCTCCATGCACGCGCTGTCCTTTGTGCACTACAATTTGATCCACATGACCAACTGGATCATCAACGGCCTGCCGGAGCGTTTCCCGAAATTGAAGGTGCTCTGGGTGGAGAGCGGTCTCGCCTGGATACCCTTCCTGATGCAGCGGCTTGATCACGAATACCAGATGCGCTCCTGCGAGGCGCCGCTCCTGAAGAAGCTGCCGAGCGATTACATGCGCGACATGTTCTACACCAGCCAGCCCTTGGAGAAGACCAATCCAAAGCTGCTGCAGGCGACCATGGAGGCGTTCAATGCCGACACCCAGCTGCTATACGCCTCGGACTGGCCGCATTGGGACTTCGATCCGCCAAGCGCGATCACGACGCTGCCGTTCCTGAGCGAGCAGGCCAAGCGCAACATCCTCGGCCTCAACGCCGCGCGCATTTTCAATCTCGAGGTCAAGCGCAAGCGTCCGAAGGCCGCGGATGTGCTTGCGGCGCGTCCGGGGATTTCGTGATGGCGGCAGCTGTCGAAACCGGCACGGCCTCGCTCGGGGCCGATTTCGTCGAAATCGCCGAGCATGCGCTCGCCTCGGGCCGGCTCGAAGCGGTCAGCGATGCGGAGCTGGAACAGATCATGACGGTCGCCGTGCGTCTCTACGCGGCAAAGGCCGAGCAGGGCTCGACCGCGCCGCCGGTCACGCCCGAGAGGGTGACGCCCACGGACATCGTGGTCACCGTGAGCGCCCTGATCCGCAGCGCCGGACTGAACCTCTGGGATGTCTCGATGTGGTTCAACCGGGCGAAGTGAACAAGGAATAGCGAGGGGAATCGCATGCGGCGGGTGAACATCGGATCGGCGTCGGAGTTTTCGGATCCGGGCCGGAAGGTCATTGCGCTCGAGCGGTTCGAGGTCGCGGTGTTCAAGCTCGACGGCGAGTTCTTCGCCTATCTCAACCACTGTCCACACATGGGCGGCCCCGCCTGCCAGGGCAAGATGATCGCCAAGGTCGAGGAGGTCATCGCCGAGGACCGCACCAGCAAGGGCATGGCGTTCTCCAAGACGCGGATGCACGTGGTCTGCCCCTGGCATGGCTACGAGTTCGATATCCGCACCGGCGTCCATCCCGGCAATGCGCGGGCGCGGCTGCGCAGGCTGCCGGTTGCGCTGTCAGGGGATGACGTGATCATCGATTGTCCCGACGTCGAGGAGCGCGCGGGCGCGGCGGCCGGTTGAGGCGTGGCTGATCGGGGCGGATGACGGTGGACGAACGAAAATGGCCGGTGCGAGCCCGGCCATTCGCGTCGATGTATGTTGAACGGCGGCTATCCCACCATCGGCATCCGCGGATATTCACCCGTCGTGTTCGGCGGCGGAATGGGTACGCCGATATCGGCATATTCGTTGAGCTTGTTGCGCAGCGTGCGGATGGAGATCCCCAGGATATTGGCCGCATGGGTGCGGTTGCCGAGGCAGTGCTTCAGCGTCTCCAGGATCAGGTCGCGCTCGACATCGGCGACGGTGCGGCCGACCAGCGCGCGCGTCACCTGCTCGGCGGCGAGCGTGGCATGGGCCACGGCCGGCGGGGTTCTCGCGAGGTCGAGGCGGTCGCCGTCGGGCGTCAGAATCGCGTCGGCTCCGATCTCGTCGCCCTGTGCCATCAACACGGCGCGATGGATGGTGTTCTCGAGCTCGCGGACGTTGCCCTGCCAGCGATTGACGGTGAGCACGCGGCGCGCGTCCGCCGAGATCGGGCGCACCGGCACGCCATTGGCGTCGGCGTATTTCTTGGCAAAATGCTGGGCGAGCTCGAGGATGTCGGCGGGACGTTCCCGCAAGGGAGGGATCTTCAGGTTCACGACATTGAGGCGGAACAGAAGGTCCTCGCGGAAGGTGCCTTCGCGCACCGCCTCCGAGAGGTTGCGGTTGGAGGTCGCGATGATGCGGATGTCGACCGGCACCGGGCGCGTGCCGCCGACGCGGTCGATCACGCGCTCCTGGATGGCGCGCAGGAGCTTGGATTGCAGCCGCACGTCCATCTCGGAGATTTCGTCGAGCAAGAGCGTGCCGCCGGTCGCCTCCTCGAACTTGCCGATGCGCCGCGCGACGGCGCCGGTGAAGGCGCCCTTCTCATGGCCAAACAGCTCGGATTCCAGGAGATGCTCGGGGATGGCGGCGCAGTTGATGGAGATGAAGGGCCGCTTGGCGCGGCCGGAGCGGGAATGCACGTAGCGCGCCAGCACCTCCTTGCCGGTGCCGGACTCGCCGGTGATCATCACCGAAGCCTCGGAGCCGGCGATCTGCTGGGCGAGCTTGATCACCCGCGCCATCGCGTCGTCCCGATAGACCAGCTCGCGGGCGTCGTTGGCGACCGCGGCGAGAACCGCGGCGATCAACTCCGGATCGGGCGGCAGCGGGATATATTCCTTGGCGCCGGCATGGATCGCCGCGACCGCGGCGCGGGCGTCGTTGGTGATGCCGCAGGCGACGATCGGCACATGGATGTGCTCGGCTTCCAGCCGCATCACCAGGTCGCGGATGTCGAGCCCGACATCGACCAGCAAGAGGTCGGCGCCCTTGCCGCCGCGGAGGACCCGCATGGCGAGGTCGTGGTCCTCGGCGTGGGTGACAGTCGCGCCATTGTCCATGGCGATCTTGGTCGCGGTCGTGAGCTGGCCCTTCAACGTGCCAACAATGAGAAGCCGCATTCTATTCTCCTCTACATCTGTTCGCGTCGTCCACGACGCGGGTCCCTCGGTCCAATGTCATTCCCACCCCAATATGCGTCGCCGTCCTTACGCGCGTTCCGAATTGATGATTTCCGTCATGGTGACGCCGAGCTTGTCTTCCACCAGCACGACTTCGCCGCGCGCCACCAGGCGGTTGTTGACATAGATGTCGATGGCTTCGCCGACGCGGCGGTCGAGCTCGAGCACGGTGCCCGGCCCGAGCTTCAGGAGCTCGCCGACCTCCATCTTGGAGCGGCCGAGCACGGCGGAAACCTGCACCGGCACGTCAAAGACGGCTTCGAGATCAGCCGCAATGCGCGCGGCCTGCTCGTCGTCATTATAGGCGACGTCGCTCGCTGGCGGCGCGTCCGCGGCGTTGAGGTCGGGGAGGGGGACCTGGGTGTCGGTGTCGCTCATTGTCTAATCCGCCTCTTCCTATTCCTATGTCCTGGACGCGATGTAGCGCCCCACAAGCTCGCTGATCTTGCCATCGATCGCGTCACGCTCGCGCACGACGCCGCCGTCGGCCCATTCGATCCGGCAGTCGCCGGTCGCGATATCGGGCTCGGCCAGAATGACAAGACGTCCCTGGAAGCCGCTCTGCTTGGCCATCTTCTCGATCCGCTCATGGGCGGATTCGTAGAGCCCGTCATTGATGCGAACGACCAGGTGCGGCGTCGAGACGAGGTGGGAGAAGCAGTCCCGCACCAGGCCTTCGATCTCGGTGAGCGGCTCGGCCGCGATCAGCTCACTGCAGAGCTTGCGTGCGACCGCGACCGCAACATCCACCGCCTCGGTTTCCATGCGCCCTTCGATGCCGGCAAACCCGGCGGCAATGCCCTGCAGGGCGATCTTGATCTCCTCCAGCGCCAGCGCCGAGCGGCGGTCGCTTTCGGCCTTGGCCTCGCGCTGTCCCGCAGCAAAGCCTTCGCGATGGGCGCGGGCCTCAGCAGCGGCGATCTTCTGCGCGACCTCGGCAGGGGTTGCCGCGCGCTCGCGCCGGTCGGGGGCGGAGAAGTCGGTGTCGAACAGGAATTTTGCGGGAGCTGCCATCAGTACACCAGCTCGTCGTCGGCGCGGTTCTTGGTCAGCATGATCTCGCCCTTGGCGGCGAGATCCTTGGCGAGGTTGACCAGCAACGCCTGCGCCTCGTCGACGTCGCGCAAGCGCACCGGGCCCATCGCGGCCATGTCGTCCTGCAGCATCTTGGCGGCGCGCGAGGACATGTTGCCGAAGAAGAAGTTGCGCACCTCCTCATTGGCGCTCTTGAGGGCGACGCCGAGCTTGTCCTTGTCGATGTTGCGCATCAAGGTCTGGGCCGAAGCCGAGTCGAGCTTGATCAAATCGTCGAAGGTGAACATCAAGGCCTTGATGCGCTCGGCGGATTCGCGGTTCTCCTCTTCCAGCGCGGTGATGAAGCGGGTCTCGGTCTGGCGGTCGAAATTGTTGAAGATTTCCGCCATCACCTCATGGGCGTCGCGGCGGCGGGTTTGCGACAGGTTGGACATGAACTCCACCCGCAGCGTCTGCTCGACCCGCTCGATCACCTCCTTCTGCACCGCCTCCATCTTCAGCATACGGCCGACCACGTCGAGCGCCATGTCCTCCGGCAGGATGGCGAGCACGCGCGCGGCATGCTCCGGCTTCAGTTTCGACAGCACAACGGCAATGGTTTGCGGATATTCGTTCTTCAGATAGTTGGCGAGCACCTCCTCCTGAACGTTGGAGAGCTTCTCCCACATGTTGCGCCCCGCGGGGCCGCGGATCTCGTCCATGATGCCGGTGACGCGGTCGGACGGCAAATATTGCTGCAGCAGGCGCTCGGTGGCGTCGAACGTGCCCATCAGCGCGCCGGAAGCCGACATGCGCGAGACGAATTCCAGCAGCATGTTTTCGACCACGTCGGCCTCGACGGTGCCGAGCGTCGACATCTCCATCGACAATTCGCGCACCTCTTCATCGTCGAGCAGCTGCCAGATCTTGCCGCCATATTGCTCGCCGAGCGCCAGCATCAGCATTGCTGCGCGCTTCGGGCCGGGAATCTTCTCACGCGTCTTGCCGTTCTGACGCTGCGCCAGGTTTGCAATGACGCTGGTGATATCGTTGGCGTTTGCGGTCTGCGGGACGGCCATGGCAGGTTACTCGGCGGGTTCGCTCAGCCATTGACGGACAATGGCGACGGTTTCGTTGGGATTGCGATCGGCCAGTTCGCCCACCCGGTGCACGGATTGAGCGTGGACCTGGCCCTGAACCTGGGCGACGTCGAGCAGTTGGGAAGCGCCGGGGGCGCCGGGGATCAGCGCCTGTCCCGTGGCAGGCATGGGAGCAGCGGCGGCCGGCTCCGGCAGGGCCGGGGTCGGCGCGACAAGTGCTGCGATCTCCTCGGAGGCGAGGATGCGCTTGACCAGCGGGCGCACCACCATGAACAGCACCACGAGGCCCAGCACCATCATGACGCCGAGCTCGATGACGTACATGACGTCATCCTTGGTGAACTGCAGCATGCCCAGCAGGCCCTGCGGCTGCTCGATCGGGGTGATCGCGGGCCCTTCCGCAAATTTCAGGTTGACGACCTCGACCTGGTCGCCGCGCTTCTGGTCGAAGCCGATCGCCGAGCGCACCAGGGTTGCGATGCGATCGAGCTCGTCCTTGCTGCGCTCCTTGTAGACCAGTTCGCCCTTCTCGTTCTTGGAATAGCTGCCGTCGACCAGCACCGCGACCGAGATGCGGTTGACACGGCCGGCTTCCGTCACCTCGGTCTTGGTGGTGCGGGAGATCTCGTAATTGTTGGTTTCCTCGGTCTTCTTGCTCTGGTCCTTCGCTGTCTGCTGGTTGTTGTTCTGCTGGGCGCCCGGCAACTCATTGCCGACGGTGACCTGGCCGTTGTTGTCGGTCGTCGCCGACTGCTCTTCCCGGGTCTGGCTCGAGCGCAAGACGCGCCCTTCGGGATCGAACTTGTCCGACGTCTGGGTGATCTTGTTGTAGTCGAAATCAGCCGAGAGCTGGACGCGGGCGCGGTCCGCCCCGACCACCGAGGAGACGATGTCCTCGACCTGCTTGCGCATCCGTTTCTCGAATGCCGCGCGCCGTTCGTCGCCAACCTGCTGGTCGGCGTCGGAGGAGGCGCCGTCGGCGAGCAGCTGGCCGGTTTCGTCGACGATCGAGACCCGCTGCGGCTTCAAGCCGGAGACGGAGGAGGCGACAAGATGGCGGATGGCACGGATCTGCTGCGGCTCCAGCGCGCCGCGCACCCGCACCACGATCGAGGCGGAGGGTTCGGGCGTCTCGCGCGAGAACAGCGGCCGCTCGGGGAGCACGAGGTGCACCCGCGCAGCCTGGATACGGTCGATCGACGAGATGGTGCGGGCCAACTCGCCCTCGAGCGCCCGCAGATGGTTGATGTTCTGGACGAAGCTCGTGGTGCCCAGCGCATCCGATTTGTCGAAGATTTCATAGCCGACGCCGCCGCCCTTGGGCAGGCCGCCTTCGGCGAGCTTCATGCGCAGCCGCGTCACTTTGTCCTTGGGGACCATGATGACGCTGCCCTCGTTGCGCAGCTCGTATGGAATGCCCTGGCGGTCCAGGTCCTTGATGATGCTGGAGGAGTCCTCCAGGCTGAGATCGGTGAAGAGGGTGGTCATCTGCGGCGTCGTGACGCGCATGATGACGAAGGCGAAGAAGCCGATGAGCGCGGCAGTAACCGCGACCATCGCCATCAAACGCGCAGCACCCAGACCCTTAAGGAAGTCTACGAGACCCTGCAAAACCCGCCCCAGTTACCTGTCGACTGTTGGAGCGGATCGACATTCGCGGGCAGCGTCCTCACCTGGGCGCGCTGTGAGCGAATGGCAAAGCCCCGTCAGAAGCTTCCAATTGCCGATGGCCGTCCGCCTCGTTTCGCGGGAGTTCCGCGACGTCAGATTCGGGCCACTGGGCAATTATTGCCTAGGCTATGGTTTCAATCTGGTTAACGAAGGTTAAGGGCGTTGCGAGCTTCTCTCGACCATGAAAAAAATCGGCCTCGCGGAGCGAGGCCGATTTTTGTCGAATTCGATGCAATGTCTCGCTTACTGGCGATATTGCTGGATGCGGGTGGTGCGCAGGCCGGCCAGGCCATGCTGATCGATCGAGAATTGCCAGGAGAGGAACTCGTCCACGGTCAAAGTATAGCGGCTGCAGGCCTCTTCGAGGGAGAGCAGACCGCCGCGCACAGCGGCGACGACTTCGGCCTTGCGGCGAATGACCCAACGTTTGGTCCCGGGCGCGGGCAGGTCCGCAATCGTCAGCGGGCTGCCGTCGGGCCCAATGACGTATTTCACCCTCGGGCGATGGGGTTCTGTCATGGCGTACTCACAAACTCTTAACCACTGAACTCACGCTACCAACGTACGCTCAGCGGCTTAAAATTTGCCTAAGCCCAAGGCTTCAATGAGATTCTCCTTCGACAGAACCGCAATATATCGATCTTCCCGGCGTTCCGAGGCGCAAGGCGCGGGAAAACGTCAACCACTCATTAACCTTTGGACCGCCGCCGGCGGTCGAAAGCTGTTAGCCGGAGATGCCCTTGATCTGGCTGATTGTGTAGGTCTGGCCGTTGATGGTCAGCATTGGCGGTGTCTGGGTCAGGTCGACCGAAGAGACCACGCCCTCGACATCCGTCGACACGGCGACATTGTTGCCCGAGCTGTCCACCGCGGTAGCGGTCATCTTGTACTGGCCGTCGGGCCATTGCGTGCCGTCATTGCCCTTGCCGTTCCAGCTGAAGGGCTGGCCGTTGCCGGCGGTCGCCGAGTAGCTGCCGGTGAAGACGGTCTGGCCGGAGCCGTTGGAGATGGTGACGGAGAGGGTGGAATTCTTGGGAATGTCGAGCGCCCAGGTCGCCTGCGAGTTGGTCATGGTCGTGGTCGAGCCGCTCACCGTCGCCGTCTTGCCGACAAAGGTCAGTGCCTGGGTCGATTGCGCAGTCTGCTGCAGCGAGACCAGGGTCGACAGCGAGGAGTTGGTGTTGAGCTGCTGCTGAACGCCGGCGAATTCGACGAGCTGTTGGGTGAACTGGTTGGTATCGAGCGGATCCAGCGGGTTCTGGTTCTGCAGCTGGGTGGTCAGAAGCTGCAGGAAGCTCTGGAAGTTGCCCGCGATCTGTTGCGAAGCCAGCGCGTTGCTGGCGTCGGCCGTCGAGCTTGATGAGGACGAGGAGGATTGAGGCGTGGTACCCGAAACGATCGGGCTTGCATTGGTAGCTGTACCTACGGCGGCCATGACTGTCTCCTCAAACCCTGATGTCGACGCCGCCGCTCGATCCGAGCATGCGTCCGTAGGACTGGCCCGCGATCGCGGCGGGCATGTTGGTTTCGTCGCTGACGATCAGCTTCTGCGCATTTGCCGGCGTCTGATTGCCGTTGTTCTGGCTGGACGAGGACTGGTCGCGCAGGCTGAACTGCAGGCCGCCCGTCTCGGTCTTCAGGCCGGCATTGTTGAGGGCCTGCTGGAGCTGCGGCGCATCCTGCTTCAGCATGGACAGAGTCTCGGGCTTCTCGACGATCAGATGCGACGTGACCTGGCCGTTGCGACTGACGTCGATGCGCACGTCGATGCGGCCGAGATCGGCCGGATCGAGCCGCACTTCGAAACTGGTCTTGCCGCTTTTTACAGAGGCCGCGATCTCGACCGCCAATCCGCTCAACGGCACGGCGGCACCTGCGGTTGCGACGGCAACGGTCGGCGTGGTCGGCTGCATCGCAGAGGCTTGTTGCGGGAGCACTGCGGCCTGGGCGGCCGGATCAGGCATCGTGGTTTGTGCCGTGGTAGTTGCGGCAATGGCCGTCTGGGCGTGGGGTGTCGACGAACCCGTATTGCTGTCCTGCGGCTTCTCCCCATTCACCGCGGCTACCAGCGCTGCATTGGCATTCTGATTGGCGGCAGCGGGTTGGCTCGCATTGGCATCGTTCGGTTGCGGCGTGGTTTGCGCCGCGGTCGACGTCGCCGCAGTTGGATCGGTGCTCGCAGTGCCCGATGTCGCGGCCTGTGCGGTGGCTGCAGCCTTGGAGCCGGCTCCCTTGGTTGTGGGTTGCGACGGCAAGGCGCCGTTCGCGACCAGGCCGAGACCGACCGTATCGGGGGCTTTGCCGTCATTTGCCGAGGCGCCTGCCGCCGCCGTGCCTGTCGCTGCGCCAGTCGCTGCGCCTTGGGCCTGGGCCTTTGTATCAGTGGTCGTGGTGGTCGCCGTCATGCCAGCGGATTTGCCGAGGCCGGTCTGTGCCACCAGCGCAGCAACCGTCGAAGAGCTCGTGGCGATGGCGTTGTTCGCGATCGCCAGCGGCGCGGTCGAATCGCCGCTCGAAGCCGGTGTGGTGGCGTTGGTGGTTACCGTCGTGTTCGCGATCGCCACCGCGATGGGGGTTGGGATCTGCGCCGCGGTCGCGTTCGGTTGCCCCTGTGCGGCGGAATCGGTCTGCGCCGCTGTATGGTCAGCGGATTTGTCGGAGGACTTGCCCGTGGACTTGCCGTCACCGGTTTGACTGGCTCCGGAATTGCTGCTCGAGGCGACCACGTTGCCGCTTGCTGCCGGATCGCTCTCGGCAGCGTTCGCGTTGGTTTGTTGTCCGGGGGCGCTGGTATTGTCCGGATTGGAATTGGAGTTGGTCTGTGTGCCGCCTGATGTACTGGAGGAGCTCGAATTGCTCGGCTGGGACTGGCCCTGGGTGTTCGCGGTGGCAGGAGGGGCTGAGGCCGATTGCGGAGCAGGGGAATGGCTGCTGATCGAATCGGAAGAGGAATCGCCATCGATCAGAGCGGCAAAACTGTCGGCGCCCGTCGAAGCCGGCGGGGTGGGCTGAACCGATTTCGACAGCGCGCTGAGCTGCGCGCTTGCTGCTGCTTCGAACGTAACGCTGACCACGGCAAGCCTCTCGCAATAAATCTCCGTGGCATGGGTGAGCAAGGAACAGGCCAGCAGTCAGACAAGAAAATTCATAATAATTTCAATTACTTACAATATCGGATCGACGCGCTCATCGCCGCCTTTTCTGCCGCCCGGCAAGAATTGCCGTTATGCCGGCTGCTGCGATTGCTTCGCGGAGATACGACCTATATTAAAGCGAGGTCTCCTAAGCCGTTTCCGCTTCAAGCCCTTGTTCGGAAACGCCCAAAGAGGCTCCCCGATCCCTTAAACCGGGCCCTATTCATGAATTGGCTTTTTTGATCGCGGCCGGCCGCTTTGGCAAAGCGTGCCTTCCCTGATCGCTGATGTGACCCACGACCATGCTCAACAGTCTCGATATCGAAGGCCGTCCGCAGGACACCAGAGTTGTTGTCGCCATGTCCGGCGGCGTCGATTCATCGACCACGGCTGCGCTTTTGAAGGCGGAGGGCTACGACGTCGTCGGCATCACGCTGCAGCTCTACGATCATGGCGCGGCCATCCATCGCAAGGGAGCCTGTTGCGCGGGGCAGGATATTCACGATGCGCGCGACGTGGCCGCGCGGATCGGGATCCCGCATTATGTGCTCGACTATGAAGACCGTTTCAAGGAATCGGTGATCGACGTGTTTGCCGAAAGCTACGCCTCCGGTGAAACGCCGGTGCCGTGCATCGAGTGCAACCGCGCGATCAAGTTTCGCGACCTGCTCAAGACAGCGCGTGATCTCGGCGCTGCGGCGCTTGCGACCGGCCACTATGTCGCCTCGCGACGTCTTTCCGACGGTTCCCGTGCGCTGGTCTGCGCGGCGGATGCCGAGCGCGACCAGAGCTATTTCCTGTTCGCGACGACGCGCGAGCAACTGCAGTATCTGCGCTTTCCGCTCGGCGACATGACCAAGCAGGAGACGCGCGAACTTGCGCGGCGCTTCGGCCTGGCCGTCGCCGACAAGCATGACAGCCAGGACATCTGCTTCGTGCCGACCGGGCGCTATACCGACATCATCACCCGGCTGCGACCGAACGCGATGGATCCGGGCGAGATCGTCGATGCCGACGGCAACGTGCTCGGCCACCACCACGGCATTGCGCATTTCACGGTCGGCCAGCGCAAGGGGCTCGGAATTGCGGCGGGCAGTCCGCTCTATGTGATCAGGCTCGATGCTTCGACCCGCCGCGTCGTGGTCGGTCCGCGCGAAGCCTTGCGGATGGATCGCATCAGCTTGCGCAACGTCAATTGGATCGGCGATGGCGACATTGATCGCGCGGTGGCCGGCGGCCTCGAAGTGTTCGTGCGCGTACGCTCGACGCGCGCGCCCCAGCCCGCGTGGCTGCGGGGTAGCGATGGCCATTACGAGGTCGAGCTTGTTGCCGGCGAAGAGGGCGTTTCGCCCGGACAGGCCTGCGTGTTCTACGATGCGCCGTCGGGCCAGGCGCGGGTGCTGGGCGGCGGCTTCATCCAGAGCGCGGCGAGGCGGACCGCAGCGTCGGCGGCGGCGCGGCCGCTGGTCGAGGCAGTGCGGGGCTAGAGAAGCAGTCGGGGGCGTTTAGGGGATGGCTGCCGATATCGATCGCGCAGGGGTCGAAAAGGCCTATGAGCGCTGGGCGCCAGTCTATGATCTGGTGTTCGGCAAGGTGTTCGATCAGGGACGGCAATCGACCATTGCGGAAGCCGATCGCATCGGCGGGCGCATTCTCGATGTCGGTGTCGGCACCGGGTTGTCACTGTCGGACTATTCGCGCACGACCCGAATTTGCGGCGTCGACATTTCCGAGCCGATGCTGCGCAAGGCCCAGGCCCGGGTGCGCGCACTCGGCCTGTCCAATGTCGAGACGCTTGCGGTAATGGATGCCAAGCACCTCGCTTTTGCCGACGGCTCGTTCGACGCGGTGGTGGCGCAATATGTCATCACGGCGGTGCCGGATCCGGAGGCGACGCTGGATGATTTCGTCCGTGTGCTGAAGCCGGGGGGCGAACTGATCCTGGTCAACCACATCGGCGCTGAGAGCGGTCCCCGCCGCGCCTTCGAGCTTGCCTTTGCGCCGCTGGCGCGACGGCTCGGCTGGCGGCCGGAATTTCCCTGGCAGCGTCTGGTGAACTGGGCCGCGCGGCACGGCGGGGTCAGCCTTGTGGAACGTCGCCCGATGCCGCCGATGGGGCATTTTTCGCTGATCCGTTACCGCAAAACGTAATGTGCGGGGTCGGAACTGGCGCCGGGTCGGCGCCGTTCTTGCTGCATGCAAACGAAATCGATCCTGATCCTTTCGGCGATAATGGCGGCATTTGGCGCGGTGCATGCGCAGGCGCCGCCCGCCGCGGTGACGCCGATGGCCGAAACCGCCGCGCCGGAACCGGAGCGCCCGGCGGAATGCGCGCCGGTTAAACCAGGCTCACATGGCCCAAACGCGTCGGAAGGCACGACGGTGGGCCAGGCCAATGAGGCGCTGGGTGATAAACTGGCAAAATCCAACGGCGTTTTGTGCCCGCCCTCCGGGGTCGATCCGCAAATGCGGGCACCGACGCCCGACACCGGCAACACGCCGGTGATCCCGCCGCCCGGCAGTCCCGGCGGCAACCCCGACGTCCAGCCGAAATAGGCCGGTTCTCACAAGGGTTTGGCTGGCCGGCTCGGCTTGCTTGACAGGTGCAAGACCACCTCCTTATATGCCGCGCGTTCGCGCCGCCGGCTTAGTCATGAGCCCTGCGGCGAGGCTCCGTGGCGGGGTAGCTCAGCTGGTTAGAGCACGGGAATCATAATCCTGGGGTCGGGGGTTCGAGTCCCTCCCCCGCTACCAATCGTGCGATGTCCAGCCCGGAGACATGGGTAACGGATCGTACCTGAGACATGGGTGACAACCTCGTGCCGATCGGGTTGTCGAGAGGTTTCCAGGTCATTTACTCCAAAGTCGATGCAGTTTGGCACTGATAGCATGCGGTCCGCTGCGTTTCAGCGTGACGCATTGATGGCATGCCTGATTTTGCTCGGCTTGCGCTGTCGCCGTCAACCCCGCGCCTTTCGGCGCCCCTTCGGGCTTCGGGGGTTGACTGCGACAGCGGAGCCAAGCAAGCGGCCTGCCATGCCAAGAATGCACAGGAGCGCGTCGCGATCATGGTGCTGCAGGCGTAGCTGAGACATCGGTGACGGGCCTGGGGCCGAACGGGTTGTCGAGAGGTTGCAAGGTTTTCTGCTCGAGGTCGAAATAGCCGAGATCGTAGTGCATGAAACTGACGAGCCAGATGCCCTCGTCGACTTCCTTGATGCCGAGCTTTTGGCCGGCCAGCACGGTCGAGATATTGATCCTCTTGCGATGCAGGCAGAGGCGCCCGCAGGCTGTGACGAGGACGTCGCGGTCGTGGAAGGGATAGGTGAGGTCCGGCAGCCCGGCATAGGCCCGCGCTGAAGCGGTGTAGACCTGCGCCGGGCACTTCATGCCGAGCGCCTCATGTGGGCGTTCGGCATTGAACTCGCGGAGAAAGCCATCGAAGCGTTCCTGCTGCTGCAGGCTGTTGAAGCCTGGCGGGCGGGTGGCTTCCTTCTTGAGCGTGAGGTGCATGCGTTCGTGCCGACCGTTCTGCTGCGGATGGCCTGGCCTGATACGCTCAATGGCAATGCCAAGCCTGAGCCACCAGACTGAAAGCTTCGACAGGTTGAACAGGGCGTTGGGACTGGCAAAGGGAACGCCATTGTCGGAGCGGATGGCAAGCGGCAGGCCGCGCTCGCGGAACAGGCGCTCGAAGGCGGCTATGGCGGGATCCTCGCGCGTCGAGTCGAGCGCCTCGCAAAGCAACAGGAA
>DASREP010000056.1:0-23037 GCA_035652015.1 Bradyrhizobium sp.
CCCAGACAGGATAGTGCATTCCCCTTCCTTTGCCACGCCTTGCAGCCGACAGGCCTGAACTTATACTCCGGCCTATCTTTATGGATTCCCGAGAAGAATTAACCTTATGACCGCCCCCATCGCCATCATCATGGGAAGCCAGTCGGACTGGGAAACCATGCGCCATGCCGCTGATACGCTTGCATCGCTCGGCGTGGCCTTCGAGGCACGCATCGTCTCGGCCCATCGCACGCCCGACCGGCTGTTCGCCTTCGCCAAGAGCGCCAAGGCGGCCGGCTTCAAGGTCATCATCGCCGGGGCCGGCGGCGCGGCTCACCTGCCCGGCATGGCAGCCTCCCTGACCGAGCTCCCGGTGCTCGGCGTTCCCGTCACCAGCAAGGCACTTTCAGGCCTCGATTCGCTTTATTCCATCGTCCAGATGCCGGCCGGCGTGCCGGTGGGGACGCTGGCCATCGGCAAGGCCGGGGCCATCAACGCGGCGCTGCTCGCGGCAAGCGTGCTGGCGCTCAACGATCCTGCGCTGGCGGCGCGGCTCGCCGCCTGGCGCAAGCAGCAGACGGACGCGGTCGCCGAGCGCCCGGAGGACAAGGCGTGACATCTCTCTCTCAGGTGAAGCTGAAGGTCGGCGACACCATCGGAATTCTCGGCGGCGGCCAATTGGGCAAGATGCTGGCAATGGCGGCCGCGCGCCTCGGCCTGCGTTGCCAGGTGTTTTCGCCCGATCCGGATTCGCCGGCCTTTGACGTCGTGGCCAGCGCCACCTGCGCCGAATATGCCGATGTCGAGGCACTTGAGCTATTCGCCAACGACGTGGACGTCATCACCTATGAGTTCGAAAACGTTCCCTCAGCCGCGGCCCTGGTGCTGTCGGCGCGGCGTCCGGTGCTGCCCGAGCGCAAGATCCTGGAGACCACCCAGGACCGCCTCGCCGAAAAGGACTTTGTCACCAGGCTCGGCATCGGCACCGCAGCCTATGCCGACGTGACCTCGGCGGCGTCGCTGCGCGAGGCGGCGATGCGCATCGGGCTGCCCGCGGTCGTGAAGACCCGCCGCTTCGGCTACGACGGTAAAGGCCAGGCCATCATCCGCAAGCACGACGAGATCGAGCGGATCTGGGAGGAGCTCGGCACCAAGTCCGCCATCCTGGAAGCCTTCGTTCCGTTCGAGCGCGAGATTTCGGTGATCGCGGCGCGCTCGGCCGACGGCCAGGTGGAATGCTTCGATGTCACCGAGAACGAGCACCGCGACCATATCCTGAAAGTGTCGCGCGCGCCGGCGGCCATCCCGGACAGCCTTGCCGCGCAGGCACGCGAGGTCGCCACCAAAATTGCCGATGCGCTCGGCTATGTCGGCGTGCTCGCGGTCGAGATGTTCGTGCTGGCCGATGCGAAGGGCTCCAAGGTCCTGGTCAACGAGATTGCGCCGCGGGTGCATAATTCCGGGCACTGGACGCTGGACGGCGCCTCGATCTCGCAGTTCGAGCAGCACATCCGCGCGATTGCCGGCTGGCCGCTCGGCAAGCCGGTCCGGCATGGCGAGGTCACCATGACCAACCTGATCGGGGACGAGATTTCGAGCTATCCCGAATGGCTGACGGTTCCCGGCGCAACCGTTCACATCTACGGCAAGGGAGCGCCGCGGCCCGGCCGCAAGATGGGCCATGTCACGCAGGTCGCTCCGAAATCCGGCTGAGCCAGGTGAGAAACAGGTCAAAAAGCAGCGATTTGGGGCGTTCAAACGCGCGTAAGACCGCCTCCAGCGGTGGACAATTCGGTTTTTGTCTGATACATCCGCTGCCCTCAAGGTAGCGGGCATGGCCTTTTGTCGGCCCTCTACGTTAAGCCAATTCCACGCCGATTTACTGAAAAGAGGATGCCGGGTGCAGGTACTCGTTCGCGACAACAATGTTGATCAAGCCCTCAAGGCGCTGAAGAAGAAGATGCAGCGCGAGGGTATTTTCCGCGAGATGAAGCTCCGCGGTCACTACGAGAAGCCCTCCGAGAAAAAGGCCCGTGAAAAGGCCGAAGCCGTGCGCCGCGCGCGCAAGCTTGCCCGCAAGAAGCTGCAGCGCGAAGGCCTGCTGCCGATGAAGCCGAAGCCGGCGTTTGGCGCGGGTCCCGGCGGTGAGCGCAGCGCCGGCCGTGGTGCAGGTGGCCCCTCGCGCGGTCCGCGCTAAGGCCAAACGACAGATTGCTGTTGTCAGACGCGGGCCGCACGGTCCGCGTTATTATTTTGAGTTTTTTTGAAAGCTGTTTTTTGCTGCTGAGCGCACCAGCAATGCGACTGGCGCGTGAACGGTCGACACATCCGTAGAGCCGCAAAGCCTGGGTCACCCGTGCGCTCGCCTATGAGCTGCTGGGCAACAAGACCAGGGTGGCCGGGCTCCTAAGCCCAGCCCATCGCCCCCATCGACCTGCGTTCGAGGGATGACACTGCACGCACCGGCTTTTGCGCCGGTCGGCGGCACGCCGGCAACAGCTACGCGACGCTCTGACCGATGCGGCTTAGTCCGCGAACTTGCTGGACGACGATGAGGAGACGCCGGGGATCACCGCGTGGAACACCGACTTCGCCGCCGAGAGCATGTCCTCAGCCACATTCCGGGCGTGTTCGCGGGGGCTTGCGGCCGTCGCATCCGCCCGCAGGTCGAGCGGCGGCTGTGGCGGCGGGGGCGGAATATCGGCCGGCGGGGTCGGCCGGTTGGGATCAACTGAAGCGGTGTACGGCGGATAGGCCGGCGGCTGCGCGGGCGCAGCCTGCTCGAGCGGCGGCGTCGACACCGTGATCGGCGGCGGCAGCGGCCGAAGCGGAACCGCGGCAACGGTGTGCGGAGGCTCCTGCACCTTGGGCGGCTCTAGAGATCGGGCCGCCTCTTGCACCTGGCTCTTTTCCTGGTTCTTTTCCTGAGCCCTCTCCTGCTGCTTTTCGGCCGGCTTGTCGGTCATGCCACGGAGCCGCTCGATGGCCGCCCGCGCAAGCTCAGCGGCATCGCGATGCTCTTCAGCAGGCGCCGCAGCCGCTTCAGCCGATGGCGCGGGACTCGCCGCGGGCGCAGGCATCGGTGCGACGGCAACCGCCGTCGGAGACGCGGTGGGCGAAGGCGCAGCCTTCGGTTTCTCGGCCACCGCCTTGTCCTTGTCGCGGGAGAACGAGAACAGCGGATGGCGACGCGGTTCGGGGGGCGCACTTGCGGTCTCGACCGGCTTCGACTCCGCAGCCTTACCTTCCGCAGACTTGCCTTCTGCAGACTTGCCTTCAAAAGGCTTCGCCTCGGCCGGGCGCTCGGAGGCGGTTCGTTCGATCATCGCCTTTTCGGAGATGCCCTTGGCCTTGATGCCCGACTCCGGGATGGACGCGGTCTCGGCCTTGCCCCCGGCGTTCGCGTTCTTGGGATTGGCAGTGGACACGGCTGCCGCAGGCGTATCGGCCGCGGGCTTGGCATTGATGTAGTGATTAACGATATAGGCCCCAACCACGGTCGCGACGACCGATGGGAGAATGTCCATCGCGATCTTCGTGAGGTATTTCAGCATGCCAACCACTCCCCGGAGGGGAGTGATGCGGGAACTTTGAGGCACATTCAGGGATCAACTGCGTCGGATCGGTGGCAATTGCGTAAAGCGTATATTAATCCGATGAATGCGACATTAACGCTTCAGTTCAACCTCCAGGAACACGATTTCCGATGACGTTTCGTTGAGCACGTCATGCTGGACGCCCGCTTTCCGGAAGTAGGATTTCCCCACCCCAAGCTGCGCCTTCGCGCGCTCGCCATTCGGCGCCACGATGGTCATCTCGCCGGCGGTCACCGGGACGATCACATAGTCCATCTCATGGGTGTGGTGACCGGTGGCGCTGCCCGGCAGCAGCCGCCATTGGGTCACCCGGACCTCGGGGGTGTCGACCTGAACTTCTGAGGTGGCGGCGAGCATCAGCATCATCTCCAGTTACGGCACGAAGACCAGGAACAGGAATACCGCAAACACCACCATATGGACCAGCCCGAACAGGATGTTGGTGCGCCCGGTTCCGAAGGTCAGCATGCTCAGGATGAAGGTGAGCAGCAGCTCGACCATGTTCTGCTCGTTGAGCCCGAGCACCAGCTGCTTGTCGAGCGCGAAGGCGGCAATCGCGACCGCCGGCACCGTCAACCCGATGGTTGCGACCGAGGACCCGAGCGCGAGGTTGATGCTCTTCTGCAGGTCGTTCTTGCGCGCGGCCGACACCGCCGCGACGCTCTCGGGCAAGAGAATCAGCAGTGCCACCACCACGCCGGCAAACGCCGGCGGCGCGCCGATCGCTGCCGTGGCGGCATCGACGACCAGGGAGAACTTCTTCGACAACAGCACGACGGCAAGCAGCGAGATCAGGAGCAGCGCAATGCTCAAGGCCAACAGCCCAGAGGAAATCGGCGCGCCACCCTCGTCCGCGTCGGCCTGCTCCGTGATGAAGTAATCGCGGTGCCGGCTGGTCTGGGTGTAGAGGAACACGCCATAGAGCAGGATGGTGGCGACGCTGACGAATTCGAGCTGCGCTTCCGAATAGACCGGCCCCGGGGTCGTCAGGGTATAATTGGGCAGGATCAGCGTGATGGTCGCCATGGTGAAGAGCACGCTGAGATAGAGATTGGCGCCGGAGACCTGCACGTCCTGCTCGCGATAATGCAGGCCGCCGATGAATACGCAGACGCCGACGAGGCCGTTGCAGACGATCATGACGACGGCAAACACCGTGTCGCGCGCCAGCGTCGGCACCTCCTTCTCGCCCAGCATGATGGTCGCGATCAGCGCCACCTCGATGATCGTCACTGACAGCGTCAGCAGCAAGGTGCCAAAGGGCTCGCCGATCCGGTGCGCGATCACCTCGGCGTGATGCACGGCGGCGAATACCGTGCCGAACAGGATCACCAGCAGCACGGCCGCGAATGCGAGCCCCGAAGGCGACGGCGTGAAGTCGTAGTGCGCAATCGTGACCGCGGCAAACAGCGCCATGGCGAGCGCCGGGAAGATCCATGACGATTTCGGCATCTCGCTGTGGGCGGCGCTCATAGACGGGACCTCGGCCGTATAAACCTGGCCTCACCCTTTCAAAGCAGCGATGAATTGTCGAGCCGTTTCGACCGCACCGAAATTGCCGAGATCATTATGCCCGCCTTCAGGGAAACGGACGAACTGCTTCGGCTCGTGGGCGAGCGCGAAGAGTCGTTCGCCAAAGCGAAGCGGAATGACGGGGTCCTTTGCGCCATGCATGATCAGCAGCGGCGCGTGGACCTGCGCAATGCGCTCGTCGGAATGGAAGCTGTCCCTCACGAAGGGACGCACCGGCAGAAACGGAAACGCCCGCGCTGCGAGATCCGTGATCGAGGTGTAGGGCGCCTCCAGGATCAGCCCGCCCACCGCATGGTCGGTGGCGAGCGCCACGGCTACGCCGCTGCCGAGCGAAAAGCCCCAGGGCACGATGCGGCTTGCGTCATAGCGCGCGCGGGCAAAATCGTAGACCGTCGCGGCATCCTGCAGCAGCGCAGACTCGCTTGGGCTGCCGCTCGAGCCGCCATAGCCGCGATAGGACAGCGCCACGAGGCCAGTACCGTCAACGGTGATCGCACGAAAGAGGCCGCCAAGCCGGCCGAGAACATCGCCGTTGCCATGGAAATAGAGAACAACGCGGTGCCCCGGCTTGGCTGGCACATGCCAGATGATGATGATGTTCGCGCCGTCATCCGTTGTCAGCGCATGCTCTTCAGCTCCGCTGAGGCCCGCCGCCTCGGGCGCTGTGCGCACGGAATACCGGATCGGATAGATGAAATAGCGCTGCGCAAAGAACACTGCGGCCAGCGCGCCAGCGTAGCCGAGGCAGACGACGATAACGAGCCATTTCAGAACAGTCATGGCTCGGTCATCGCGCTTCCCTCACATCGCCTTGACGATGTTCTCCGTCATCTTCTTCGCGTCACCCAAGAGCATCATGGTGTTGTCGCGATAGAACAGCGGATTGTCGATGCCGGCATAACCCGACGCCAGCGAGCGCTTGATGAACATCACGGTGCCGGCCTTCCAGACCTGCAGCACGGGCATGCCATAGATCGGCGACTTCGGATCCTCTTCCGCGGCCGGATTGGTGACGTCGTTGGCGCCGATCACGAAGGCGACATCGGCCTGGGCGAATTCGGAGTTGATGTCCTCGAGCTCGAACACCTCGTCATAGGGCACATTGGCCTCGGCCAAGAGCACGTTCATATGGCCGGGCATGCGGCCCGCGACGGGGTGAATGGCGTATTTCACCTCGACGCCCTCCTTCTTGAGGTTGTCGGCCATCTCGCGCAGCGCATGCTGGGCCTG
The DNA here is from genome assembly GCA_035652015.1 of Bradyrhizobium sp. Taxonomy (GTDB): domain Bacteria; phylum Pseudomonadota; class Alphaproteobacteria; order Rhizobiales; family Xanthobacteraceae; genus Bradyrhizobium. Next base: position 6,339 of record DASREP010000056.1, read on the forward strand.
CGCCACCGCCATGCCGTAGCCCGGCACGATGATCACCTTCTGCGCGTTCTTCATGATGAAGGCCGCATCGTCAGCCGAGCCGAGCTTGACCGGTCGCGCCTCGCCGCCGGCAGCACTGGCTGCCGCGGTCTCGCCGCCGAAGCCGCCGAGGATGACCGAGATGAACGAGCGGTTCATCGCGTGGCACATGATGTAGGACAGGATCGCGCCCGACGAGCCGACCAGCGCGCCGGTGATGATCAGCGCGGAATTGCCCAGCGTGAAGCCGATGCCGGCCGCGGCCCAACCCGAATAGGAGTTGAGCATCGAGATCACGACCGGCATGTCGGCGCCGCCGATCGGGATGATCATCAGCACGCCCAAAGCCAGGGCGAGGATGACGTTGAACCAGAAGAACACCTCGTTGCCGGTCAAGACCAGGCCGATGATGCTGGCCACCAGCGCGGCAGCGAGCGCGATGTTGATGAGGTGGCGCGCCGGCAGAATGATGGGCGCCCCGCTCATGCGCGCAGACAGCTTCAGGAACGCGATCACCGAGCCAGTGAAGGTCAACGCGCCGATGGCGACGCCGAGCGACATTTCGACCAGGCTCTGGGTGTGGATGTGGCCCGTGGTGCCGATGTCGAAGGCCTCAGGCGCATAGAAGGCGCCTGCCGCGACCAGCACCGCGGCCATGCCAACCAGCGAGTGGAACGCTGCGACCAGCTCGGGCATCGAGGTCATCGGCACGCGGCGGGCGATCACCGCGCCGATGCCGCCGCCGATCGCAACGCCCAGGATGACCAGCAGCCAGGCGATGCCGTCGGCTGGCGGGTGGCTTGCGAGCGTGGTGGCAATCGCGATCGCCATGCCGGCCATGCCGAGGAAATTGCCGCGGCGGCTGGTCGCCGGGCTCGACAGCCCGCGCAGCGACAGGATGAACAGCACACCCGCCACGAGATAAAGCAGTGCAGACAGATTGGCGTTCATCTCAGGTCCCCGTTTGCCCCATCACACCGAGCTGGCAGCCGCTCATCTGGCCTTCTTCTTGTACATCGCCAGCATGCGCTGGGTGACAAGGAAGCCCCCGAAAATGTTCACGCAGGCGAAGACGAGCGCAATGAAGCCGAAGCCGCGCGCCCAGCCCGATCCGCTCGAGATGAGACCAACGCCGACGGCGAGCAGCGCACCGACCACGATCACCGACGAGATCGCATTGGTCACCGACATCAGCGGCGTATGCAGCGCTGGCGTCACCGACCACACCACGAAATAGCCGACGAACACGGCAAGCACGAAGATCGACAGCCGGAAGACGAAGGGATCGACGATTTGAGCAGCATGCTCCATGGCGCGTCTCCTATGGTCCCGTCATTCCGGGGCGCGCGGAGCGCGAACCCGGAATCTCGAGGTTATTGCGTGACAGCGATTCCAGGTTCGCTCCTGCGGAGCGCCCCGGAATGACGGAGGTGGTTGGGACGCCGGTCATGCTCATGCGCCCTTCGGCTGGAAGTTCGGGTGAATGACCTTGCCGTCTTTGGTCAGCGCAGTGGCCTTGACCAGTTCATCATCCCAGTTGATCGCAAGCGCCTTGCTTGATTTGTCGACCATGGTCTCGATGAAGGACAGGAGATTGCGCGCGTACAGGCCGGAGGCCGAAGCCGCAACGCGGCCGGCGAGATTGGGAAAGCCGACGATCTTGACGCCCTCGACCTCGGAGGTCTCTCCGCTCTTCACGCCCTCGACATTGCCGCCGCGCTCGACCGCGAGATCGACCAGCACCGAGCCGGGCTTCATGGTCTTGACCATGTCGAGCGATACCAGCCGCGGCGCCGGCCGGCCTGGAATCAGCGCGGTGGTGATCACCACGTCTTGCTTCTTGATGTGCTCGGCGGTGAGCGCGGCCTGCTTGGCCTGGTACTCTTTCGACATCTCCTTGGCGTAGCCGCCGGCGGTTTCGGCCTGCTTGAACTCCTCGTCCTCGACCGCGATGAATTTCGCGCCGAGGCTTTCGACCTGCTCCTTCACCGCCGGCCGCACGTCGGTCGCGGTGACGATGGCGCCAAGGCGGCGCGCGGTCGCAATGGCCTGCAGGCCGGCAACGCCGACGCCCATCACGAACACTTTCGCCGCCGGCACGGTGCCGGCTGCCGTCATCATCATCGGGAAGGCGCGGCCAAAGGCTTCGGCCGCCTCGATCACCGCACGATAGCCGGCGAGGTTCGCCTGGCTTGACAGCACGTCCATCACCTGCGCGCGGGTGATGCGCGGCATCAATTCCATGGCAAAGGCCGCGACACCGGCATCGGCCATCGCCTTCAACGCAGCCTCATTGCCGTAGGGGTCCATGATCGCAATCACAGCCGCGCCGCGCTTGTACTGACCAAGCTCGGAGGCCTCCGGCCGCTTCACCTTGATGACGACGTCGGCATCCCTCACCGCATCGGCACTCACCGTGGCGCCGGCGGCGGTGAATTCGCTGTCCGGCAGGCCCGATTTGACGCCGGCGCCGGGCTCGACCGCGATGTCCACCCCCAGCGCTTTGAACTTCTTCACCGTATCGGGCGAAGCCGCGACCCGCGGCTCGGCCGGATCGATTTCCTTGGCAACGGCAATCTTCATGAAGCCTCCGGCGGCGCTAAAAGCATGCGCGCGCGATCAGACTAACGTTAATCTGGCTGGGATGGATACCGGTTTTGCGACCGGCACTGACGGGAATTTCTCGTTGCGGGGCGCCGTTGCGCGCAACGGCTCTTGATTAGAGCAGGAAGATGGCCATCAGGATCAGGATCAAGGCAACCGAGCCCGTGCCGTATTTCACGAGCTTGATGAAGCCCTCATAGGTCGCTTCATGGGCAGGATAGTCGTTGCCATCAGCGGTCGTGTAGGCCACTTCGCCATGATTTGCCATTTGGTGTCCCCCAAGTCTTAACCGTCTCAAGTCTTATCAGAGCGTTTCCGCGCAGGAATTAGCGCAATCCCGTTGGCAGGGCAACGGCGGTGGCGCACCTTCTGTGCACGATCCGGTCTTTGCCTATCTCGCGGGCATGACAGGCCAATTATCCCTAATCCAGCGGGTCAGGCTTTCCTCACTCACCTCGCCGGCGGCGAGCGAGAGAATAATTTTCGTCGCCTGCGCCGGATCCGGCGAAAACGGAACGCCGTTCTTGATCAGGAAAATCATCATCGCCATGAAGGCAATGCGCTTGTTGCCGTCGACAAAGGCATGGTTCTTGGCGAGCCCGAAGGCATAGGCTGCCGCAAGCGCGGCAAGCGGCGCCTGCTCATATGTCCATTTGTTGACGGGACGCTCGAGCGCCGAGCGCAGCATGCCCTCGTCGCGCAGGCCGGCTGCGCCGCCGAAGCGGCGCAGTTGCCTGGCATGGATCGCGATAGCCTGCTCGTACCTGATCCAGAGCGGCTCCTTCGGCTCGCTCATTTGGCGAGCGCAGCAAGCGTATCGCGATACTTGTCCATGATCTCGTCGGCGATTTCCATCGTCCGTTCGAAATCAGGATCGTAGGGCAGCGCCTGGAAGCCGCCGCCGGGCAATTCGGTAATGTGCAGCTGCTGCCCGCGCTTGAGGTCGAGCCGCTGCATCAATTCCTTCGGCAGCAGCAAACCGTCGGAGTTACCAATTTTCTTGATTTCGACTTTCATGGCGGCCTCGAGATGCTAACGGGCGTTATACGAGTGTATAACACGCCGCAAGACCCCGTTCAACAGATGTATTACCGAAGCGCGCCCCTACCCCATCGCCTCCAGCTCGTCGATCATCCCGGAAATGACCGACAGCCCACCGTCCCAGAATTCCGGATCCTTGGCATCGAGCCCGAACGGGGCCAGCAGCTCGGAATAGTGCTTGGTGCCGCCGGCCGCGAGCATCTCCAGATAGCGCTCGGCAAAACCTTCGGCGGCGTGCTCGTAGACGGCATAGAGCGAGTTCACGAGGCAATCGCCGAAGGCGTAGGCGTAGACATAGAACGGCGAATGGATGAAGTGCGGGATGTACATCCAGAAGTTCTCATAACCCGCCTTGATCTCGATCGCCGGCCCCAGGCTCTCACCCTGCACCGACAGCCAGATCTGGCCGATGCGCTCGGCGGTCAGCTCGCCGTTCCTCCGCTCGGTATGGACCGCGCGCTCAAAGGTGTAGAACGCGATCTGGCGCACCACCGTGTTGATCATGTCCTCGACCTTGCCGGCGAGCAGCGCCTGTCGCTGTTTTGCGCTCCTGGTCTCGGACAAGAGCCGCTTGAAGGTCAGCATCTCCCCGAACACGCTTGCAGTCTCCGCAAGCGTCAGCGGCGTCGGCGCCATCAGCGCGCCGTTCCTGGCGGCCAGCACCTGGTGCACGCCATGGCCGAGCTCATGGGCCAGCGTCATCACATCGCGCGGCTTGCCCTGGTAGTTCATCAGCACGTAGGGGTGCGCCGACGGCGTGGTCGGATGCGAGAAGGCACCCGGCGCCTTGCCGGGCCGCACCGGGGCGTCGATCCAGCGGTCGTCGAAAAAGCGCGCGGCGATCTCGGCCATGCGCGGCGAGAAGCCGCGATAGGCATTGAGCACCATGTTCTTCGCCTCCGGCCAGGCAATCGCCCCGGTCGGCGCAAAGGGCAGCGGCGCATTGCGGTCCCAATGCGGCAGCTTCTTCTTTTTGAACCAGCCGGCCTTCAGCTGGTAGTAGCGATGCGACAGCTTCGGATAGGCCGCGCGCACCGAGGCGACGAGCGCATCCACCACCTCGCGCTCGACGCGGTTGTTGAGATGGCGGGAATCCGCAACATCGGCAAAGCCGCGCCAGCGGTCGGAGATTTCCTTGTCCTTGGCGAGCGTGTTGGTGATCAGTGCAAAGGTGCGCTCATTGGCCTTGAAGGTCCTGGCCAGCGCTTCCGCGGCATCCTTGCGCTTCTTGCCGTCGCGATCCTGCAGGAAATTGAGTGTCGGCTCGATCGCGAGCTCATTTCCGGCCACCTTGAAACGCAGAGCGGAGATGGTCTGGTCGAACAGCCGGTTCCAGGCGGAATAGCCGGTCTGCGACTTCTCGTGGAAGAGCTGCTCGCTGCGATCATCGAGCTGATAGGGCTTGTCCTTGCGCAGATCCTCGATCCACGGCCGGTAATGCGCGAGATCAGGCGTCTGCATCGCGTGCTCCAGCACGGCATCGTCGATGCGGTTGAGCTCCAGCGGAAAGAACAGCAAATGCGTGGAGGCGGCAGTCAGCCGCTCCGACACGTCGCCATAGAATTTGGAGATCGCGGGATCGATGCTGTCGCCGGCATGCACCAGCCCGGCATAGGAGCCGAGCCGGCCGGCGAGGTCATCGATCGCCTCATAGCGTCTGACCGCCTCGGCCAGCCATGCGCCGCCGTCATCGCGTGCGGCATGTTCCGCAAGCCTGCCCTTGTAGTCGGTCTCAAACGCGACGCAATCGGCGTCCATTTTCGCAAGGTCGCGCGCCACTTCGGGCGCGTCGATTCCGCCATAGAGATCCGACAGGTTCCATTCCGGCAGCTTGCCGGCCTTCGCCGGAGCCCGTGATTGCGTTTTTGACATCTTCCTGGAGGAGGTTTTCTCCCTGGAAGAGGTCTTGTTGGAAGATGCTTTGTTGGAAGACGTCTTGGCGGCGGTCTTGTTGGTGGCGGGCTTGGAATTCGGTTTGCGGAGAGCGGACGTCTTGAAGAGAGCGGACTTGGTGCGCGAAGCCATCGTGTTCGAAACCTGTGTTCAACGACCGACGCAAAGGGCGAAGCTTAAGTGTGCATTAAGCCTCGTCGGCCAGAGTGCCCCGATTCGAGACAGATAGTCGTATTGTGAGGGGAATGCCATGGCCACCACCATTTTGATCGCCGATGATGACGCTGTGCAGCGTCGCCTCGTCGAGGCAATGGTGCAGAAATGTGGCTATGAAGCGGTGGTGGTCGACACCGGCGATGCCGCAATCGCCATGCTGACGGCCGCGGACGCGCCTGCCATCGATGCCGTCGTGCTCGATCTTGTGATGCCCGGCCTCGACGGCATGGGCGTCTTGGAGCGAATGCGCGACGCCGGCCTCTCCACTCCCGTCATCGTGCAGACCGCCCATGGCGGCATCGACAATGTGGTGTCGGCGATGCGCGCCGGCGCCCAGGATTTCGTGGTCAAGCCGGTCGGCATCGAGCGGCTGCAGGTCTCCTTGCGCAATGCGCTCAATACATCCGCGCTAAAAGGCGAATTGCAGCGGATCAAGCACAGCCGGGAAGGCCGGCTGACTTTTTCCGACATCATCACCCGCGCCGAGGCGATGACCGGCGTGCTGCGCACCGCGCAGAAGGCGGCCGCCTCCTCCATTCCGGTGCTGATCGAGGGCGAATCCGGCGTCGGCAAGGAAATGTTCGCCCGCGCCATTCATGGCTCCAGCGAGCGCAAATCAAAGCCGTTCGTCGCCGTCAATTGCGGCGCGATCCCGGACAATCTTGTTGAATCGATCCTGTTCGGCCATGAGAAGGGCGCCTTCACCGGCGCCACGGAGCGCCACACCGGCAAATTCGTCGAAGCGCATGGCGGGACACTCTTCCTCGATGAGGTCAGCGAGTTGCCACTGACCGCGCAGGTCAAGTTGCTCCGCGCGCTGCAGGAGGGCGCGGTCGAGGCGGTCGGCGGCCGCAAGCCGGTCAAGGTCGACGTTCGCATCATCTCCGCGACCAACCGCAAGCTGCTCGACCGCGTCAAAGGCGGGCACTTTCGCGAGGACCTGTTCTACCGCCTGCATGTGCTGCCGTTGACCATCCCGCCCCTGCGGGCGCGGCGCGAGGATATTCCGCATCTGCTCAGGCACTTTCTTGCGCGCTTTGCGGCCGAGGAAAACCGCGCCATCACCGGCATCAGCGGCGAGGCCATGGCCTATCTCGGTGAGCTCGACTGGCCCGGCAACATCCGCCAGCTCGAGAACACGGTCTACCGCGCGGTGGTGCTGTCGGAGAGCGAGCAGCTTGGCATTGCCGACTTCCCCCTGATCAACGCGCAATCGACAGTGGTGCCGGATGGGCCGGGCGAACCGCTGGTGGTTGCCCCGCCGCTCCACGCCGGACCGCCCGCGATGATTTCGGGTAATGATATACCCATCGCGCCGCTCCCCACCCATGGCGCGCTCGCCATGCTCAACAGCGCCGGCGATGTGCGGCCGCTGGAGGAGATGGAAAGCGAGATCATCCGTTTTGCCATTGCACATTACCGCGGACAGATGTCGGAAGTGGCGCGCCGCCTGAAAATCGGCCGATCGACGCTCTACCGCAAGCTCGAGGATTCCAGCCCCCGGGCGACTTCGGACGATCAGGCAGTGAGCGGCGGAGAGTGATGCGCATGGCCGCGCGATTGTGGCGACAGAGTGTCGAAGCGTCGCGCAAAATTCCTGCGCAAGTCCCGGTCTTTGCTGGATGTTTGAACCGTTGCCTGCAGGTGACAGACCAATGAAAAAGCGCATGGCAAGGGCGCACAATGCGTTGCAAAGGGTTTCTGCAGAAGTCAGTTTGTCGTGAGTCGCCTTGTTGCGGCCTTGGCGCCGAAAACGGGGCCTGTGTATCGTCTGCGTAGGGGTAGTAGCGTGCAGGCATGCCAGATTTCACGGCCGACGCTTTCAGCCGAAGCTCACGGACGATAACCGGAACTGTCCATTTGCCGGGGCAGTTCACCCAAAGGGGTGTGACAATGCGAGACTGTTCGAACAACCGCGGCGGATTTGACCGTGTGCTGATGGCCGTCGCGGCGAGCTTCCTCGCGATGTCCGCAAGCTCGGCGATATCAACGTCGGCCATGGCAGGGCCGAGCGAAACAGCGCGCTCGAACGCCGCCGAACTCGCAATCGAAGCGGCGATCCCGCGCCCCGAGCCCGCCAACGTCCCGCCCCCGACCGCTGCCGACTTCAAGGCCGATACCACGGCCACCATCCAGATCGACGCTGGCAAGGAGGCCAGCAAGCCCGCTGACACCGCTCAGCCGAGCACCGAAGCTGCAAAGCCCGCCGAGCCGCCCGCGCCCGCCCCGGTCGCGACCGCGCCGGCCAAGCCGGATGATGCGCCGAAGAGCGACACCGCCACCGCACCGGCCACCGCCCCTGCGGCTCCCGCGGCAGCCGCCGTCGAGCCTGCGGCTCCGGCCGCCCCCGCAGCGGCTTCGACCGAGCCCGCCAAGGAGCCGGTGAAGGCCGCGAGCAACGTGCCGGCGCCCGACCAGCCGGTCGCCGACAAGCTCAAGGAGCTGCTGGCCGCGAAATCGCTGCGCTATTTCGAGCACAAGGGCGAGCGTCCGGCGGTCGAGAAATTCTATGCCGCACGCGACTACGCGCCGGTCTGGACTCAGTCGGGCGGCCTCACCGACATTGCGAAGGGCGTGATCGCGCGGCTGAAGGACGCGGCCTCCGATGGCCTCACGCCGAGCGACTATCCGGTGCCGGACTTTGCCGCGGCCGCCTCGCCGGACGCGCTGGCCGAAGCCGAGCTGAAGCTCACCGACAGCATGCTCAATTATGCGCGCCAGGCGCAGAGCGGCCGCATGCACTGGTCGCAGGTTTCCGGCGACATCTCCTATCCCGAGCACCCGACCGATCCGGCCGAGGTGCTGAGCCATATCACCGCCGCCAAGGACGCTTCGACCGCGTCCACCGCGCTCGACAGCTACAACCCGCCGCAGAAGCTCTATCAGGAGCTGAAGGCCAAGCTCGCCGAGCTGCGCGGCGAGGGTCCGGGCCAGGCGATCGAGATCGGCGAGGGCCCGGTGCTGCGCTACACGCCCGCCCGCGGCAAGAAGCAGGCGGAAGCGGTGATGGAAGATCCGCGCGTGCCGCAGCTGCGCGCCAAGCTCGGCGTCGAGAATGCCGAGGACGATCATTACGACGCCAAGGTCGCCGAAGCGGTGCGGAAATTCCAGGACAGCGTGGATCTGAGAGAGACGGGCGTTCTCGATGCCGCCACCGTGCGCGCGCTCAACACACCGAAGCACGACAAGCAGATCGACACGGTCATCGTCAACATGGAGCGCTGGCGCTGGCTGCCGCGTGATCTCGGCGCGCCCGCCATTGGGGATGCCTATGTCATCCTCAACATCCCCGACTACACGCTGAAGGTGATGCAGCACGGCCAGCAGGTCTGGACCACCCGCGTCGTGACGGGCAAGCCGGGCGTCCATGCCACGCCGCTTTTGACCGAGACCATGAAGTACATCACGGTCAATCCAACCTGGAACGTGCCGCCCTCGATCGTCTACGGCGAATATCTGCCGGCGCTGCAGCAGGATCCGACCGTGCTGGAGCGGATGGGCCTGAAGCTCGAGCATGAGCGCGACGGCTCGATCCACATCTCGCAGCCGCCGGGCGAAGCCAACGCGCTCGGCCGCATCCGCTTCAACTTCCCGAACAAGTTCCTGGTCTATCAGCACGACACGCCGGACAAGTATCTATTCGACAAGAGCGAGCGCGCCTTCAGCCATGGCTGCATGCGCGTGCAGTATCCGGACCAGTACGCCTCCGTCCTGCTCAACATCACCGAGCCGAACGAGCACTACACGCCGGAGAAGATCCGCTCGATGTACGGCCACAGCGAGATCGACCTGAAATTCCCGACCCCGATCCCGGTCAACATCACCTACCAGACCGCTTTCGTGGACGATGCGGGCAAGCTGCAATTCCGCAAGGATATCTACGGCCGCGACGGCACCATGATCGCGATGCTCAAGGGCGCCCATGGCAAGGACCTCGAGAATTATGTGGCGCATTCGCAGCCGAGCTATGGCGGCCCGGCCAGGCTGCCGCCGGGGGTGAGCGTTGCCAGCGGCGAGGGCTACTCGAGCTACTCGTCGGGCTCGAACTTCTTCGAGCGGCTGTTCGGGGTCGGTCAGCCCATGACCCCGCCCGCCCCGGTCGGCCGCCGCCGGCTGTACCAGCAGCAGGGCGGCTTCTTCACCCGCTGATTCGTTTCCCCTGATGTCCGGGAGACGGCCGTCCCTTCCGGGGCGGCCGTTTTGTTTTTCCCTTTGAAATCAACGTCGTCCCTTGGTGAGGGTCGCTTAACGTTAACCAATGGCCGGGGTTGATGAACGGGGGCTCTTTTTCGCCACAGTCAACCGATTAGGTTAAGCCTAATTTGGGGGCAGGATGGTAGGGTCAGATTAACCATCCTGCTTTAGGTGAAGCGTTCGTTCTCTTTCGCGTCCGGGGTTGAGCGGAAGGGTCCACTGAACGCCGGTCGACTGGGTGGGCTCATACGTGCTGACGGGTTTCGCACGCCGTTTCAACTTGCTGTCTGTGCACGCGCGCGTCGTGCAAAAGGCCGCCTTCCAGGCGGGCGCTACGGCGTTCTTGCTGCTGCTCGGCGCCGGCGCCGTGCACGATGCCACGGCCCTCAACGAGACCCGCACCCTCTCCTTCCACCACACCCATTCCGGCGAAGACCTCACCGTCACCTTCAAGCGTGACGGGCGCTATGACGAGGAGGCGCTGAAGACGCTCAATCACTTCCTGCGCGACTGGCGGAGCCAGGACCAGACGGTGATGGACCGCCATCTGTTCGATATCATCTGGGAAGTCTATCGCGACGTCGACGCCAGGCAGCCGATCCAGATCGTCTCGGCCTATCGTTCGCCGTCCACCAACGCCATGCTCCGCCACCGCTCCGCGCACTCGGGCGTGGCGCGCTTCTCCCAGCACATGCTGGGCCATGCCATGGACTTCTACATTCCGGGCGTGCCGCTGGAGCAGATCCGCTTCGCCGGGCTCCGCCTGCAGCGCGGCGGCGTCGGCTTTTATCCGACCTCAGGTTCGCCTTTCGTCCATCTCGACACCGGCAACATCCGCCACTGGCCGCGCATGACGCACGACCAATTGGCCAGGGTGTTCCCGGACGGCAAGACCGTGCACATCCCCGCCGATGGCGTACCGCTGAAGGGTTATGAGCTCGCCAAGGCCGAGATCGAGCATCGCAGCGGCGACGACGCCTCGACTGTCTCCAGGCCGTCGTTCCTCGCCGCGCTGTTCAAGGGCAAGTCGAGCGACGAGGAGGACGAGACCGGTAGCACGGCGGACGTGAACGACAAGCCGGCGCCCACCGTCGTCGCGGCTGTCAGCAAGCCCGCTGAACCAGCTCGCGCCAAGCCTCACCTTGTCGTCGCCCTGCAGCTCGCATCGGCCGACTCCACGGCGGTGGCACCCGCCAGGCCGAAGCAGGAGGCCGCCGCGAGCGCCGAGGCGAAAGTCGACGGCACATCCGAGACCAGGCTTCAGAGCCCGGCCGACATCATCAACGCGCGCGGCTTGTGGGGCGACGATCCCGCGACGGCGAAGCAGGCGAGCCCGGCTGAGCTTGCCGCGCTCAAAGCCCGGCGCGAGCTCGAGGCGATGGAGCCACGGACCACAGCCGCAAGCCCCGCCGCCCTGGACGCAATGGCCTATGTGCCGCCGCCCTCCTCTCCGGTCGATCACGGCAATGTCGTTGCCGCCACTGCGCCGATCCCGCGCAGCGCCCGCCCGGTCATACAGGCGCGCGACAATTCGGTGCCGGCAACCGGTATCGACACGGTCGCCGCAAAAGGCCCGCGCGGCGAGGATGGCCCGGTCACCAACTCCGCCCGCATTGCCATGGCCAATATCGACGGCGCGTGGCTGCGCATCATCATGCTGGCGCCAAGCGTCGGCGCCACCATGCAGGTGACGGTGCTCGGCGATACCGACCTCACCCTGATGCGCGCCTTCTTCATCAAGCCGGCCGCCGTGATCAATATCGGCTTCAGCGACGACCCCATGATGGGCATGAGCTGCGATCACTTCTCCGGCTCGTCCGGCGCCAAGCTCGAGACGACGGCGTTCCGCACCGCGCAGCGGTCATAGCCCACGCTTCCACACATTCGGTGTCGTCCCGGCGAAAGCCGGGACCCATAACCACAGGGCATCGCGAGGCAGGAAATCGCCAACCACAGGCGTCATCGCCGGGCCTTCCCGGCCATCCACGTTTCACCGCTTGCAGGACGCGGATGCCCGGGACGGGGTGAGAGCTTCGATTAGCAACTACAGCCGGGGGTTATGGGTCCCGGCCTTCGCCGGGACACGCAGAGAGGCGATGAGCCTCACAGCATCCCCAGTGCCTGCAGATAGGTCTCCAGGATGGTCTCCTGCTCCGCGCGCTCGTTGGGATCTTCCTTGCGCATGCGGATGATGGTGCGCAGCGCCTTGACGTCGTAGCCGTTGCCCTTGGCTTCGGCGTAGACGTCCTTGATGTCGTCGGAGATCGCCTTCTTCTCCTCCTCCAGCCGCTCGATGCGCTCGATGATGGCCTTGAGCTGATCCTTTGCGAACCGCGTTGCGGGCGCTTCGTCTTCCTTCATCGCGGCGGCGGTGGTGGCCATCGGCTACTCCTGGTCAGAACGTCACTGATTGGATGGCCTGCACGCATCCGGGCAGGCGGCTTGATTGGCCGCGACACTTGAATTTCGAGCCGCCCGGGTCAAGCCGGCATCGCGCTCATCCACAGCGCGCCCACACCTTGTTGCGAGGAGGTTCGTTCCAATCCATCCGGTCATTCCGGGGCGATGCGAAGCATCGAACTACGGTGCGCAATTGCGCACCTGAGAATCTCGAGATTCCGGGTTCACGCTTCGCGTGCCCCGGAATGACGGAGTATCAAAAGGCGCCGAGCCGACGCAGCGCTAATGCCCCGGATGCGACTTCTTCAGCGCCGCCGTCTGCTCCGGGCTCGCCGGGGCCTGGTATTTCTCCTTCCAGGCCTCATAGGGCATGCCGTAGACGGCTTCGCGGCTCTCGTCCTTGGAGAGCGCAACGCCCTTCGCGTCGGCGGCGTCCTTCAGCCAGTTGGACAGGCAGTTGCGGCAGAAGCCGGCCAGATTCATCAGGTCGATGTTCTGCACATCGGTGCGCTCGCGCAGATGGCCGACGAGACGCCGGAAGGCGGCAGCTTCGAGTTCCGTTCTGGTTTTGTCGTCGATCGCCATGGTCATGATCCAAAAGCTCGTTATCCAGCCGTTGTAGAATATGGGTTATATCTGGGCCGTGTCACAGATTCTGCCATATCCGGCTGCAAGCATTGGGAAAATTCGCAGATTTCGGTTTCGGCCGGATGAGAGAACGCCCAAGAGAACTATCAAGCGAACACCCAAGAGAACCCTTAAGGGAACACTCAAGAGAACGCGGTTGACAGTTGCGCCAAGGCTACGCGAAATCCCGCCCCCAAGAACTATCCTGCGTCAAGCAATGATCGTCAAAGGCTCCCTCTCCCGCTTCATGAGCTCGCATCGCAAGGCGCTCGGGCTCGCCAGTCTGCTCGCCGTGACGGTGCTCTGGAACGGGGCCGCCCACGCCGACTTCCGCCTCTGCAACAACACCTCGAGCCGGGTCGGCATTGCGCTGGGCTATAAGGATGCCGAGGGCTGGACCACCGAGGGCTGGTGGAACATCTCGTCCCGGAGCTGCGAGACCCTGCTCAAGGGCTCGCTGGTGGCACGCTATTATTACATCTACGCGCTGGACTATGACCGCGGCGGCGAATGGTCGGGACAGGCCTTCATGTGCTCCCGCGACAAGGAGTTCACCATCAAGGGCACCGACAATTGCCTGGCGCGCGGCTTCGACCGCACCGGCTTTTTCGAGGTCGACACCGGCGAGCAGCGCGCCTGGACAGTGCAGCTCACCGATGCCAATGAACAGCCGGCGCAGCAGCGCGTCCCCGGTCTGCCGGGCACCGTGGGTCCGGGCGGCAATGTCCCGGGCCTCAACAACAATCCGCTGAACGCCAATCCGCCGGGTGCGGCGCCCACCCCGGGCGCGTCTGGCCTGCCGCCAGCCGCAACACCCGGGACCAAGCCATGAGACGCCTGCGCCGTATCAAGATCCTCGCCACCCTCGGCCCCGCCTCCTCCGACAGCACGATGATCCGCCGCCTGTTCGAGGCCGGCGCCGACATTTTCCGCATCAATATGAGCCACACGCCGCATGACAAGATGCGCGAACTGGTGGCGACCATCCGTAATGTCGAATCGAGCTACGGCCGCCCGATCGGCATCCTGGTCGATCTTCAAGGCCCGAAGCTGCGCTTGGGGGCCTTCGCCGAGGGCGCGGTGCAGCTGCAGAACGGCCAGATGTTCACGCTGGATTCCGACAAGACGCCGGGCGATTCCACGCGCGTGAACCTGCCGCATCCGGAAATTCTCGCCGCGCTCCGGCCCGGCCATGCGCTCCTGCTTGATGACGGCAAGGTGCGGCTGATCGCGGAGGAGACGTCGCCCGACCACGCGGTGACGCGCGTCGTGATCGGGGGTAAGATGTCGGACCGCAAGGGCGTCAGCCTGCCCGACACGGATCTTCCCGTCTCCGCCATGACGCCGAAGGACCGTGCCGATCTGGATGCAGCGCTCGTGACGGGCATCGACTGGATTGCGCTGTCCTTCGTGCAGCGCGCCGAGGACGTGATCGAGGCGAAGAAGATCATCCGGGGACGCGCGGCCGTGATGGCCAAGATCGAGAAGCCGCAGGCGATCGACCGCCTTGCCGATATCATCGAGGCCTCGGATGCGCTGATGGTGGCACGCGGCGACCTCGGCGTCGAATTGCCGCTGGAGCGGGTGCCGAGCCTGCAGAAACAGATGACGCGCATGGCGCGCGGCGCCGGCAAGCCGGTGGTGATCGCAACGCAAATGCTGGAGTCGATGATCCAGTCGCCGGTGCCGACCCGCGCCGAGGTCTCAGACGTCGCAACCGCCGTCTATGAGGGCGCCGACGCCATCATGCTGTCGGCGGAATCCGCCGCCGGCAAATATCCGGTCGAGGCGGTCTCGACCATGAACCGCATCGGCGAGGAGGTGGAGCGCGACCCAACCTATCGCAGCGTGATCACGGCGCAACGTGCCGACCCGGAAGCAACCGTGGGCGATGCGATTGCGGACGCGGCGCGCGGAATCGCCGAGACGCTCGACCTGCCGGCGCTGATCTGCTGGACCTCCTCAGGCTCGACTGCGATCCGCGTCGCTCGCGAGCGTCCCAAGCCGCCGATCGTCGCCATCACGCCGAACATCGTCACCGGCCGCAAGCTCTCCGTGGTCTGGGGCGTGCACTGCGTCGTCGCCGAAGACGCCCGCGACCAGGACGACATGGTGAGCCGCGCCGGCCGCATCGCCTTCCGTGACGGCTTTGTCCGCGCCGGCCAACGCGTGATTATTGTAGCCGGCGTGCCGCTGGGGATTCCCGGCACCACCAACATGGTGCGCATTGCGTCGGTGGGGCCGGACGAGGACCCGGTGGGCTAACACTCCGGCCGCGCCTCGCCTTCACTGCTTCAGCTTGCCGCGGACGTTTCGCCGCTGATGGCGCGGTCCACGGCGTCGATCAGGGCCTGCATCTCGACGAACTTGTTGCGGGCACGCTCGGCCGTGTCGCGCTCGAACGGCGCGGCCAGCACTTTCGCATGCGCGTCCCTGTCCTCGATCATGCGCGCACGGGCCTTCTTCAGTGTTTCAAGTCGCTCGCTCATCCGTACTCCCGCAAAATATCGTCAACGATCGCATTCAATCGAAGGCAGCCGGCAGTTCGCCCTTCCGGAAGAAGACCGTGGGCTCGTCGTCATAGTCCCCCGTCTCGGAATCGCCGCTGGACGAGAACGCAACGACGGCGAGCTTGCTCAATGCCAGCCGTTCCGCCGTTCGCAGCGCGCCATTCTCTGACTTGCAGATGATCGGCGCATCGGCCTTCAGCTTCCCGCCCTTGCCGGCGTTGAATGCCTGTACGATGTAGGTCGTTTCGCGGGCCATGGTGGCTCCTTTGACCGGTTGAGCCGGGCAATCGGTGCCAGCGACTGCGAAGGCTTCGCTCAGCGTTCCATCATCACCTGCATTAGAGCTGATGTGGTGGATTAGCCAGCGTAATCGGCGGTGGCGCGAGACGATCCGGTGACGCCATTGCGGACCGCGCCCGCCAGAACGCACGGGCGGGATTGGTGCAGTGTCATTCGGCCTAGTCGTTACCGCGCAGCGGCGAGGCGGCGATCACGCGTCTTCAAATCGGCAATCGCTGCATCTGCGCTCCCCTGTTTCGCTGTGCTTGACGAGACAGCAGCCGGATTAGCGTTGTGAGCGATAGCGGGCTTGCTTTCGAGCTTGGCCGAAGCGCGTGACGTCGGTCGAAGCGACATGCCAACAGCCATAAAGCACGCCAACTGGTTGGTGCTGGCGCAGGAGTTCGCGGCAGTCTGCGCCGGCGGCAGTTGGTGGCTACACCCGGCGAGGTTCGCGACCAGCGCGCCAAGCAGAAGCGTTCTCATGCAATCCTCCTGAAAGAGGTTGAGTTCCGCCCGCAGCTCTTGCTGCGTGATGTGGTTCGCGCTGGTGGTCCATGAGACGCGCGAAAGCCTTAAGCGCGCGTTAAGCGTCGCGGCCAGGCCCAGCGAAGCTTGCGCGTGGTGGTTAATGCCGGCGGCGCGATGGATGTTCAGCACGAGTGATTGCCTGACGAGCGTAAGCAGGCACTCTCATTCTGTTATGGTGCGGACCACATCGCGGAAGGCCGGGACCGATAAACTCGACGTGCAGTTCTTGCGCGCCGCTCCCTCCTCCGTCATGTATGGACGGCCCCCTCTCGGCAAGGGCTTTTTTGTGTTTTGGCAAGCGGATCGGGGAGCGGTCATGTATACGGCCTCGAGAAGCGGCCAATGACCGCGGGCCCTGATGGAGATCGCGGACCGAATTCCAATCA
>DASREP010000057.1:0-49314 GCA_035652015.1 Bradyrhizobium sp.
GCGAAGCCGCCTCGCCGATGGGCTCCCCAGCTTGCAGGCTCGCCGTCCCGATCACCTGATAGTCGGTCCCTCGCTTCACATGCCGGTGCGTCGGCTTCCACC
This sequence comes from Bradyrhizobium sp., assembly GCA_035652015.1. Taxonomy (GTDB): domain Bacteria; phylum Pseudomonadota; class Alphaproteobacteria; order Rhizobiales; family Xanthobacteraceae; genus Bradyrhizobium. The sequence goes on from DASREP010000057.1 coordinate 103, forward strand.
CCTCCCGGCTCTCCTGGGTGGGGCGTAGCGGTGTCGTGAGGCTGGCGAGTAGGGTTTCACCATCAGGGCAGAGCGCGCCGGCTAGGCGAGCCGCCTGTTCGCCTGTGATCCCGCATTCCTCACAGATTTGCAGGACAGTCTTCGCCGGCAGCTCCTGGGCAGGGAGGGCGGCTTGGGTTCGGAGTGCTTTTGCGAAATCTCTTAGCTCGGCGGCCATCTCAAACGGACAGCCCTCTTTCGTTTCGGACTGAGTGCAGCCCGTCGCGTTGGTATCCCACTCACGCCAAGCGCTTTCGCACTCCCCGCCGCAATCTATTCGCTCGGCCGCAGCCTCCAGAAGTTCTGGTGTCACCGGATATCGGAGGTGCCAAGACGCCTCCATATACTCACGCATCTTTTGATGACTTTGCCGTGCGCGCTCCTCGGCCCTTTCGACACGGTTTTCCCAAGTGGCCAATCGCGCTCTATAGGCTGAACCTTCCGCCTCAAGTTCCTTGATCAGCCCCTCCAGATCGGGCTGTGGAAGGCGGGCCTCTAAGCGGTCGGCGAGGCGTGTAAGCGCATGGAGCGCCCTGATATGTTCATCGGCGTGGCCGGGGTCGATCAGAACCTTGCGGATGGTTGCGATCAGCTCTTGGTCGGTGGGATCAGTGGTCATGCGGCCTCCTGAAGGCAAATACCGATGACTTCAGCCATACCGGGCGGGTTGCTGTCGCCCAGCGCCTCGGCCTCAAAGGCCGTCGAGGCCTCAAGGTTCGCGATCATAGCGGCTGCGCCTCCTGGTCCTGTTCCTGCTCAGCGAGCGCGCGTTCAAGGCGATCGAATTGCACCAGGTCGACCGCAGCCGATTCAGGTCGGCCGGCGTACACCGCGCCGGTGATCGCCTCCTCGTGGACGTCGCGCAGGATCTCGGCCTCGGCGCGCGAGATTATGTAGGACCCCATCCTCAGCTTGCCGTGAAGCAGCAGCACCGGCGGAGTGGCTCGCACATAGTCGGCCACGCATAGGAGCCGGCGCTCGGCCCTGGCGTTGGACCAGGCTCCCGTCGCCACGGTCAGGTCGACCAGGACGCGCTCATAGAACTCGACGAGGGGCCAGTTCAGCTTGGCCTTCGCCCGCTGCCAGCGCTGTATGAGTCGGAGGCCGCGGCGACGCTGTTTGATGTTCTCCGTAGGGCGTCCGCGGTGATCGAGGATGCGGCCAGTCCGCCGGTCATAGGTGAAGGCGGCTCCCATTAGGTGAGCTCCTCAGCCGACTGGCGGACCTGGTCGGCGAAGCTGGCCGGCGCGTGGGCGATCGCGTCCTCGAGCTCGGTCTGTTCTGGATTGTTCGGGGCTCGAGCAGCCCAGGCGTCGAGTGCATCCGGCTCGGCGACTTCCAGATCATCGTCGACCTTGGCCGACCTTAGAGCGACCTGGTCGCCGGGCGTCGCGCCGGCGGCGTTGACCGCGAACACCAGCAGGCGCACCAGCGAGCGGTTGAGCCCGTAGAGGTTCACCCCCACCCCATAGTCGAGGCCCTGGGCCTGGGCGCCGTCTTTGGTGAGGTTCCAAGGCCAGCCGCTACCCGCGCGCTTCATGAGTTGCGCGAATTCCTCCGCCGTGGCCGCCCCGATCGGTTTGGCCACCAGCGCGTCAACCTCCGCCGCCAGCTGCTCGGCTTTGGCCTTGGCGGTCTTGTTGGCGTCACGCGTCTCGGCCGACCGTCGTTTCTTGTCCTCGAGCCGTTTGAGGCCCTCTTTCGGGATCGGGAACGGTCCGTTGAGCCAGGCCGTGCGGTAGATCGCGGTTCCTTCTGGGATCTGCGGCAGTTCCCGTTTGTGTGGCCATTTGTGGCCGCGCCGCGCATAGGTGCGCTCGCTGTTAAAGGCTTCGGTGAACACGTCGACAAATCCCAGGCTGCGCAGCTGGAGTAGGATCGGGTCCTTCACGCCATGCCGGATCTCGGTTTCCTGCCAATATGAGTCCTTGCGCTTGGGCAGGTATTTCCAGCGGTGGGCGAGCTCGGCCATCACGAACAGCACGTCGTCGCTGAGCTCGACCTCCTCTGCGGCCGCAATAGTGGCGCGGGAGGCGAGATTCCGGGCCTGCTCGATGTTGTAGCGGCCTTCGGCCACGTTCTGCTGATCCTGCTCATCCAGCTTCAGGAAGCTCAGCCTGTCCTGGACGTGGCGCTGGCTCTTGCCGATCTTCGCGGCGATGTCGGCCGTGGATAGGGCGTGGTCGGTGCGCAGCACGTTGAAGGCGCGCGCTTCCTCCATCGGGTTGAGGTCCTCGCGCTGCAGGTTCTCAATCAGCGCCAGCAGGGCGGCCTGACCGTCGTCGACGTCGACGATCGAGGTCCGGATCGGTTGATCGGCCGGCCAGTCGCCGCGGGCGATCAGAAGGCCGATCGCGCGCCAGCGGCGCTCGCCGGCGACCAGTCGGTGGAAGCCGCTGGCGTCGGCCGGTCGCACCGTCAGGCCCTGGATCAGGCCATGCTCATGGATTGACGCCGCCAGTTCCTCGATCGCGTCTTCGTCGAACACGGTGCGGGGATTGTGGGGATCCGGCGCGATTTGGGCGTGCAACAATCCCGGTTCGGCACCGGCGGCGGTTTGGGGGGGGGCACCATCGATGGCGGTCAGGGCGGCGCTGCCGGCGGCGGTGAGGATCAGGCCCTTGGCCTCCAGCAGCCCGGCCTCGCGCAGCCTGGGGAGGTCGCGGCGCAGGTTCGACGGCACCTTGCCGACGGCCTTGGCGACCGCGTTGAGGTCCTGGGCGAAGCTTTCGCCCTCGGGATAAGCGTGGCTCGTCAGATGGCGCAACAGCGGCGCGTAGGCGATCGTGAACGAGGTTAGGGTCGTCATGCACAGGCCTCCTTGGTTGGCGTGAGTGCGTCTTGAAGTCGTCGAAAGGCGCTGACCGCCGCCCGCCGGCGGCTCGGCGTGGTCAGCCCCTTGAGCAGTCCGGCCCCTGGCAGATCGAGCACCGCGTGGCCTTCGCGCGCCAGGGCGGCGAGGCCCTCGGCCTCGATCGCGGAGAGGGTGAGGGTGACCGTGTCGCTCACGCCGCCACCCCGCGGGCGTCGCCGGCGGCGATGCGCATGAGGGCGTTGGCGGCCTGCTCGGCGCTGAGGCCCTCGACGATCAGCGCCAAGGGGTAGCCGGTCGGTTTGTTGTCGAGGGCGAAGACGCCGACGTCGCCCATCTGCAGCGCTCGGGCGCCGACGGTGTTCGCCGGTCGCTCGAGCCGCTCGAGCAGGGCGGTCATCGGGCCGATCGGGCCGCGGGCGAAGCGTCGCAGCCAGCGGCGGTCGTGGGAGAGGGGAAGGCCCCGGCAGTCCGGGGCGAATTCGGTCAGATGGATCAGGACGAAGCGAACGCCGTGCGTGGCGAGATCGACCATCAGGCGGCGCTCCAGGCCGCTGTGGGGCGGTCGGCGGCGGTGATTGCGGCAGTGAGCGCCTCGATACCGATGCCCTGGACTGCGAGCGTCCCGAGGTATTCCTGATCCTCGCCGTTGAGCGCCCACAGCTTGAAGATTGGGAAGGTTTCTGATCCCTGATAACTGGCGACGCCGATGGAGAGCTGGATCGGCCGGTGGCGTCGCAGCCGATGGATCTTCGCGCACAGCGCCGGCAGGTCGGCAAAGGCGATCGGGCCGGCCGGGAGCGGGGGAAGGAGGGTCGGTTGCGACGGCCCTCGGCGCTGACCTTGGTCGGGCGGCGCATCCAGGAAAAGAGTGGCCGCGGTCACCAGCGACCTCCCAGGGCTATGACGACCTCGGTGACCAGCGCGGCGATCACCAGCAGGCCCGCGCTCTCGCGCAACAGCCGGATCAAGGCTTGCTCTCCCGGATGATCGTCGCGGCGTGGAAGGTCGCCACCAGGTGGAGAACCTGCGCGGCGGCGCCGGGATTCTCGATGGCGAAGTCCCGAGCCTTCGCTCGCGCCTCGCCCAGGGTTGCGCAGGCGGCCTGCGCCTCGCCCTTGGCGAACACCACCCACTGCAGCGGCGCTTCGGCGGGCTGAACGCTCAGCCTGTCGCGCGGACTGCGAGCGGCACGGAGGAGTATTGGATCAGGCATGCAGCCTCCTTCGAGAGGAGCCCGCGCCGGTCCTGAAACCACGGCTCAGACAGTCCAGGAGGCCGGACGATCCGGCCGATCCCGACGCGGGACAAGTGGAATACAACGGTTTGCGTTGAATCGGTCAACCAAAATCAACCGCAGAAAGGTGTTGCAAATCGTTGCAGGCTCCCAGGGCTTGCCGGAAGCATTTGAATGGCCTAGCTTTTCCCGTATGGAGAGCGGCCGATGATCCATCGCCAGTCATGCGTGTTTGCCGGAGCGGCGATGGTCAGTCTGCTGGCCGGGTGCGGCCCGAATGCAGATTTGACTGCAGTGGCCTCGAGCGCGGCGACGAACACCGATCCAACGCCCCAGCTGGACCTCACGCGCTGGAGCTATAACGACGTGCCCGATAGCAGCCTTTCGCGGCCGGCCCATCTGGCGTGCGTGATGTCGGCTAATTCGGCCGACGTGCCGGACCTCGCCGGCGGCTTGACGCGGGTCAATCTATCCCTGTGCATCAAGCGTCGCGCTGACGGGAGGACGCTGGTGACGATCGAAACGGACGGCGGCGCCTTCGATTGCGAAGGCCTGACCGGCTGCACGATCACCGTGCGCTTCGACGACCAAGGCCCGCAGCCGCTTTGGGTCATGCGGCCGATCGATGCGCCCAAACAGCTTGTGGCCTACGTCCCCGACGGCGTTGTACCCCGCCTGCTCAGCGCAAAGGCGCTGGTGATTGCAGCGCCGTTCCGGGACGCGGCGGGCACCAAACCGCTTCGGCTCAATGTCGCCGGCCTGGACGCGAAACGGATGGGGATCCCGGTTCCCACAGGGAAAATTCCATCGATCGCTTATGGAATGTACGCGTCGCCGCCGGCCGCCAGCGGTGCGCCCGCGTCAGTCCCCGCGCAACCTAATGGCGTAGACGCCCTTTAGGTCTTTCACTGAGAACAGTATAATCCGTTCCTCAGGATACAGTTCTTTTGCAAAAAGTGTCGAGCCGTCCGACTTCTCATACAATTTGACGTAATATTCTCCGGTCTTCGTCTCAATAACGCATCCGGAACCCCGCTTAGGGCAGCGCTCACGGTCAAATAAAACGACTTCACCAGGCTCAGCCCACGGCACCATACTATCACCGGCGACTTCAAGAGCGTCGGTGTTGCGGCCAAGTATTTGCCGCAAGTCAATAGTTCGCACTGGTTCCCCCACGTCGTAGACTTGAACGCCCCGGTCGCCTGCTCGCGCGCGGCCGTAAACGTCAAAGATCAAGTCTCGGTCGCGGTCCTGGTGGACGTCAACCCTGGAGGGAATTGGAAGGCCCAATAGCCGGGCGCGCTCTGTGAGCAATTCGTCTTTCGATGTGCGCAGCGTCTTAAGAACTGTGGAAATTTTGTCGTCAGAGAAGCTGCGCTCGCCTGCTTCGTATTTCTGCCAAGCCTGTGTGGTGATGCCCAAGGCCTCCGCGAGGTCCGCCTGCCGCAGTCCCGCACGGTCGCGAAGGTTGCGAATAGCTGCGCCGATGAGCTTTTGTTCGGCTCGCTTAGGGGATTCGGTCAACGCCATGCGCCGATGCTGGCCCCACGGCACGTTGATCGGAAGAGCATTCACCCGTTGTATGTCCTGGCCGCGCGGCTGTTGACATAAACAACGAATCAACCACGAAATCAACAGCGAACCCGAATCAGGTGTCGCTAATGACCGCAAAAGCCCCCCCGCGGGTCGTCAGACCGAAATTCGCCCACTTCCTTTTCGATCGCGAGGTCGAGCTGCGCGAAGCCGCCAAGGCCCTCGGATGCAGTTACGAGACGGTACGGCGGGTTTGCCTGCCCTTCGCCGACCCCGATCGCCGCGTGCCGGGCAAAGAGCTCATGGAGCGCATTTTCGCTTACACCGACGGGGAGATCGCCCCTGGCGATTTCTACCCGGCGCACATGTCTTTCGCCACCGACGCCGCCGGCGTCGAGGATGGCCGAGATCACCCGGAGCCGGTGTCCGCGTGACGCCACAGTCGCACCGTGATCGCTACCGACTGGCCTGGCGCGCCTTGGCCCAGGAGGCCCTGGCGTGCGCGGGCGATTTGCACCGCGACCTGGGCGACCTGCTCCGGGAGGCCACGGCCTCTCGGCACGACGCCTGGCTGTCGCCCAACGCGGATCCCGGGGACGGCCGCGCCATTGGCGCTTTCGGTGAAATAGCTCGGGCGTTCGCACATCAGCGGCGAGTGGGCGACCGGGCGGCTATGGCCGGGGCGCTTCGCGAGCTGGCGGCGCACGCGATGTCCATCCTGGAGCGGTCCCCGACCTCGCACAGCGAAGACCTTACACCGTCCCGGCCCTACCGCGCCGACATTGATGGGTGACCTGATGGCTTGGACAGAGCCGCTCGCGCGCTATGCCGAACTCCGCATGCAGCGGGCGGCGGATTTCGTAATCGGCGCGCCACGTCGCTACATGGAGCGCTGGTTTGTCGTCCCTCGGAACCCGGCCGGCAACGCCTATCTGCACCGGTTCTGGCGATCGGACGACGATCAGGCGCTCCACGACCATCCTTGGCCCAGCGTGTCCATCGTCCTTCGCGGCGGCTACGTCGAACACACGATTGCGGCCGGCGGGATCCACCGCCGCCGGATTCGCCGGCCGGGCGACGTCATCTTTCGCGGCCCCCAGGCGGCCCATCGCATCGAAATCGATCCGACGCTCGCCGGGCCGGGCGAAGTGGTCACCTTGTTTCTGACCGGCCCCCGCATCCGAGAATGGGGATTCCACTGCCCTAAGGGCTGGGTGCATTGGCGAGACTTCACCAGCGCGGACGGGCGCACTGTCGATCAGGGCTGCGGTGAGGCCTGATGGGCGACGTGATTTCCTTCCCTGCCGAGCGGCAGTTCAAGCCTGCCCGTCAGGGCGACCTGGTTGTGCTGTGCATCGACGGTCCGAATGATCTCTGGGCGGTTTTCCGCGTCACTGGCACCGATCGTCACGGCCGCATCCTCTACGTCTACCGCGATGGTCGCGATACCGCTCTCGAGTGCGTCAGCAAGCGTCGCGACTGCTACGTCGCGCGGGCCAGCGACCTCGCCGCGACCACCTATCTTTCCCTGCGCGGCCGCGTATTCACCAGCTTGACGACGGCCCGATTAGCGATCGACGCATTCCGGTACGGAGGCCGAGTGTGACCGGCTCCGCCAAGCGCCCCAACGGGCACGGAGCGGTCATGGCGAATCGTCAGGTCGCCCCCCCTGCTGACCTCGAATATTTTCCAACGCCACCCTGGGCGGCGCGTGCCGGCGGTGAGCTGATCCAGCGGCTGGATCCGGGCTTTTGGAACTGTTGGGAGCCGGCGTGCGGCGGCGGCCATATGGCGCACGGGCTGCTCGACTTTTTCGAAGCCGGTGTTTTCGCCAGCGACATCTTTCCCTACGGCTACGGCGCGGTTTGCGACTTCCTAAGCTGCGAGCCCGAGGACTACCTCCACTTCGATTGGATCGTCACTAACCCGCCGTTCGGGAAGGCCGCTGAATTCTTGCGTGCGGCGTGGCCGCTAGCCCGGCGCGGAATTGCTCTGCTCTGCCGACTGCAATGGCTTGAGGGCCTCGAGCGGCACCAGCTCCTATACGAGGATTGCCCGCTCTCGGTGCTCGCGCCATTCGCCGAGCGCGTGGCGATGACGAAGGGTCGCTGGGATCCTCGCGCTTCAACCGCCACGGCCTATGCCTGGTTTGTCTGGCTGCACCCGGGCGAGCGCCAAGGGCGCGCCCGACCTCGCATTCTGCCGATCAGACCGGGGGCGAAGGCGCGCCTGCACGATCCATCCGACGTCGCCCGTTTTTGTCCTGAACTGAGCCGTGAGGCATGAGCGCGTTTGTCGTCATCCAGCGTGCCGACCTCGAAAAGCTGCAGCGGGAGCACGCTCAGATGGCCGAGGAGCTCGAGGCCTGGCGGCTCTTGGGCCGTCTCGATGACCTAGGCGAACGCCGTGCGCTCGCCGTCGAGGCGCGATTTGGGGTTTCCCACGGACAATCGATCCTGCTTGCGCGTTTGTTGCACGGGCCAAGCGTGGTCTCCCGGCAGGCGCTGTTCAACGCGGGTCACGATCACACCAAAGAGGATATCGACCTTAAGGTCATCGACGCCCAGCTCTGCAAGCTGCGGGCCACGCTCTCTGACCAGGGCTTTCCGGATCTGATCCAGACTGTCAGGGGGCGCGGCTTTCGCCTCGCGCCCGACCTTCGGGGCCGCTTGCTTTCGGAGCTCGGCGAATGAGCGCGGACGTCGCCGCCCTTTTCGAACGAGCGCGCGAGGCCGACATCAAGGCCGTGGCGGGCGTGAAGCTGTACCGATCGGGGCGCCGGATGCGAGGGCCATGCCCCCTGTGCGGTGCATCGGAAAAAAAGCGGGCCGATGGGGCCTTTTCGGTCGATCCCCACGCGCGCCTATTCAAATGCTTCGCTTGCCTGAAGGGCGGCGACGTCATCGACCTCGAGCAGCTGCTTAACGGCGGCACGGCCCGGGAAGCGGCCGAGCGCCTGGTTGGTGCTGCGCCGGCGGCGGTTGCCCGGTCACTTCCAGCCAGGTCCGCGCCGGAGACTGTCGCGCCGACTGCGCCGAACGCCGAAGCTGCGGCGCGGACCTGGCGTCAGTCCCAGCCGGCCCGCGGGACGCTCGTTGCAAATTACCTCGCCAGCCGCGGCATCGTTGGGGCGGTGGCCGCCGCAGCTCTGCAGCGGCTCCGGTTTCATCCGAACGCCTATTGGGGTGAGGACGAGCGCGGCCAGAGGATTTGGCTGCCGGCGATGGTGGCCATGGTCCGCGCACCCGAGGGTCCGACCGGCGGTGTTCATTTGACCTATCTCGCGCCCGGCGGCGCCGGGAAGACTACGCGGTCGCCGGCGAAGCGAATGCTCGGCGCGCAGCGTCGTGACGGTTGCGCCGGCGGCGTCTGGCTGAGCGATCCGACGTCCAAGCGGCCGCTCCTGGTCGGCGAAGGGATCGAGTCGACGCTCTCGGCCGCGCAGCTGATGGGCCAGCCGTTTCGCATGTTGGCGACGCTCTCGCTCGGGGCTCTCCAGGGCGTCTGGCTTCCGGACAAATGGGGTCGGATTGACCCGGATTGCGTCGCCCTTGACGACGCGCGGCCGCCGCTGACGTGGCCCGAACCCTCAGACGCGCCTTGGGGCGAAGTGCTCATCGCGGTCGACCGCGACATGAAGCCGATCAAGGTCAAGTGCCGGCGCGCCGGTGGCGGGTCCTACGACCGCTGGCTGTCGGCGGAAGAGCGGGCGCGGATCTGCGCCGGCCTGGCCGAGCAGGCCTGGCGAAAGGCCGGGGCGAACGCAGTGCGCAGCATCGCGCCCGGCCCGGGCCGAGATTTCAACGATGAGCTTAGGGCGAGGACCGTGGGGGGAGCGGCATGATCAGATTTTTCCGCGAATGGCTATGCGAAGCCCTCAGTTGGCGCCTGGTGGCCAATACCGGGGTCTGGGCCTACTTCCAAAACGATTGCACGGGACGGCGCCGCGTCGAGCGCGTCGGTTGCGGTCACCAACCGCTGAACACCGCTTGGCTCGCGCACGTCACCAAGGCGTTCGACGAGCGTCCTGATCTGGGTCCGCCGCCTTTCGGCCGCTCAGGGGTTCGGCCAGCAAAATGAGTGCGGATGGTGGCTATGCGTTCGCCGGCGCACCCTCTCCCGAGGAGCTGGCCAAATTCCCGTTGAACGATCTCGGCAACGCAATGCGGCTGATCCGCCTAGTCGGCGGGCGCTTCCAGGATGACGGCGAGGTCGACCACAGCCAGGCGACCTTGCTCTACCTCCGGCGACGGGGTTGGATCGCGTTCAACGGCAAGTACTGGGATCTGGACGCGGGCGAGGACCTGGCGCGCCGCCGCGCTCACCAAGTCGCTCAGGGCCTCATTGCGCAGGGCCCGCACGCGCCGGTGACCGGCAAGCCGTGGTTCGAATTTGTGACCAGGTCCGGCTCCAGCGGATCGTCGTCGGCGATGCTCGCCCAGGCGGCATCCTATCTGACCGTCGACCTGGACGCCTTCGATCGACAGCCTCTCACCATCAACGTTCGCAACGGCACGCTTAAGTTCACCATGGTCGACGGAAAGGCGAAGGTCGCCTTTGCGAAGCGTCATGATCCGGCCGACCGCGTCACCCGCATCGCCGCCGTCGACTACGACCCGAAGGCCGCATGCCCGCATTTCGATTCCCTCTTGGAGTTTTCGCAGCCGGTTGCGCGGGTGCGCGATTATCTCCGCGACCTGTTCGGCTACGTCTTCACCGGCTCCACCAAGGAGCAGCTGTTCGTAATCCTGCAGGGCAAGGGCGGCGACGGTAAGTCCACCCTGGTCAACGCGCTTAAGGCGACGGGGGGGACCTATGCGTTGGCCGCCGCCGTTGAAACTTTCCTCGACAGCGGTGCGCGGCGCTCGAGCGAGGCAAGTCCCGACATCGCGCGTCTGGCCGGCGATTCGCGCCTGATTTGCACGGCGGAGCCGCCCGGAGGCGCGAAGCTCGCTTCGGCCGCGATCAAGTCGTTCACCGGCGGCGGGACCATTGTTGCCCGCGAGCTGCGCCAGGGCCTGTTTGAATTCCAGCCGATCGGCAAGGTGGTGCTGGAGTGTAACCGCCGGCCGACCATCAACGACACCGATCGGGGGATCTGGCGTCGTCTTCGTATCGTGCAGTTCAAGCGCCAGCTGCGCGACGAGGAGATCGACCGAGATCTGCCGGCCAAGCTGGACCTGGAGCGGGCAGGGATCCTGAATTGGATCGTCGCCGGCGTCGTGGGCTGGATGGAGCACGGCCTGGTGACGCCGCCCGAGGTGCTCGAGGCGATTGAGGACTATCGCAAGGGCGCTAATCCGTTCGCTGAATGGGTCGACGAATGCGTCTCCATGGAGCCGGAGGCGGTCGAGCTCGCGAGCGCGCTGTACGGCCACTACAAGCAGTGGTGCGAAGACCAGGGCCATGAACGGCCCATGACCCAGACCACCTTCGGGCGTGCGCTGGGGGATCTGCAGGTCATCCGCTCGGGTAAGGATTCCGCTGGCCGCCTGCGCCGCAAGGGCGCGCGTCTCCGCGCCAAGTGGGAGACGGATGGCGCGCCACCGCCCGTCGACGATGCTTTCGGCCCCAGCGGGCCTTCGACGCCCAACGCCTCCGCGGCGCAGGCGTTGCCGGACGTTGGCGAGTGGGAGGGCTCGTAATGAGAACAGACAGTTACGGACAGTCCGGACAGTTGCCGGCGTGGTCCATACCGCCGCGGCCGAATCCGAGCGCTCAACTGTCCGTGCTGGCGGCCACTGTCCGTTCTCAACCATCTGAATGGTTTGATGAAACAGACAGTCCGGAGGGTGCGGACGGTTATCCTGGTTCGGATTGAACACGGGTGCGCGCGGGGCGTCGATGCGTGGGCGTGTGTGTCCGTCCGATGTGGGGTGGTCGGTGTGGATGGGTTCAGGATCGGAAAGGGAGAAGGATGAAAAACGGGGTTGTTTCCAAGTCAGAGCAAAGCGAGCCCGATGGGCCGCGCTGGTATGTGGTGCGGTCGAATTTCAAACAGGAGCGGCTGGCGCGGTCATCGCTCTCGGCGGAGGGCATCGTCGCCTATCTGCCGATGCTGCCCAAGACCAACCGCAAGGGCGAGCTGTTCGCCACGCCGCTGTTTCCTAGCTTCCTGTTCGTCCAGATCGGCGGCGAGCGGCAGGATTGGCACAAGGTGTTTTGCGCCCGCGGTGTGTCGACCGTGCTCGGCACCGGCGGCCGCCCGCAGGCGATCTTCACGCCCGGCCTGGAGGAGATCCGCCGGCGTGAGCTCGAGGCCTTTCGGCGCATGGAGATGTCCGCCCCAGCCTGTCGCGGGCTGACGCCGGGCCAGACCGTCCGGTTCAAGAAAGGCCCTTGGGCCGAGCTCGAGGCGGTGTTTGTCGACCTGGTCGACTCTCGTCGCGGTCTGGTGCTGCTCAGTCTCCTGGGCGGCCAGCGCGTCGCCGAGGCCGAGCTCGCCCACATCGAAGCGGGAGCGGGGGCTTGACGCGAATCAGCGATGCGGCCTATCCCGAAGCTTCGCCACTGACCGTCGGTGCTGAGCGCGGGTCAACCGGGAACCGAAGCCTCCGCGATAGCGACCGCTTCGAGTTCAAGTGCGGATGCGTGGTCAACTCGTCAGACGGATATCGGACCGCTGGAGGGGGCGATGCAGCGATGTTCACGCTGGACGTTCGCAAGGCGATGGGCGGCCTGACCCGTGACCTCGCCGCGTTCGAACGCAGCCAGATCCCGTTCGCCGCTGCGCAGATGCTCACGGCGACGGCTCGCGACGTCGCCGCGGCCGAGACCAAGGCCCTTTCGACCACCTTCAAAAATCCAACCCCCTTCACCCTGCGCGCCTTCGGCGTCGTGGGTGCGCGCAAGTCCAACCTGACCGCGCGAGTGTTCGCCAAGGATATCCAGGCCGCCTACCTCGACCCGTACGAGGGCGGCGGCCTGCAGGTGCTGAACGGCAAGCGCGCCATCCTCACCCCGCGCGACCTGGCGACCAACCAGTACGGGAACATTCCACGCGGCAAGCTGCAGTCGCTCAAGGGTCGGCCCGATATCTTCATTGGCGAGGTCAAGACCAAGGCCGGCATAGTCGGCGGGGTGTGGCAGCGGGTGAATGTCACCCGTACCGGCGGCGTGAAGCGCGGCAAGCATCAGGGCCGCGCGTACCATCCAGTCGCTGGTCGATTGAAGCTGCTAGTGCAGTTCACCAAGCCGGCCCAGGTCACTCATGAGCTCGGCTATCAGTCGCGCGCGGCAGCCGTGGTCGACCGGAGCCTGCGACCCAACTGGGATCGGGCCCTCGCCGCTGCCCTCGCCTCGGCCAGGTGATCCCCCCTCCGTAGGGTCCTTCCGGGCCCTCCGATCGCAGCGGGCATTTCGCGCCGCTGTCCTTCGCCAGTCTGACGGGTTTTTCGAAGCCTAAAACTTCAAACTCAAACTAAAACCCGAACGAAAACTGGGGGTCCTGATGTCTGAGCCGATCGTCCACGCCTCCAAAATCGAGATGGTGGCGATCGACGATCTGACGGCCTACGCGTGGCAACCCACGGACCCATCCGGAAAGCCAAATCGAAACCCTGGTGAAGATCATCCGCGATAGCGGCTTCACCAATCCGCTGGTGATCGACGAGAAAAATCAGATCATCGCCGGCCATGGGCGCCGCCTAGCCGCCACGCGGCTGGGCATGACCCATGTCCCGTGTGTGCGCGTCGCCGGCCTCTCCGCCGCCCAGATCCGCGCGCTGCGCGTGAGCGACAACGCCGTGGGGCTGCTCAGCGAGTGGGATGAGGAGCTACTGCGCGCGGAGATCGCCGCCCTGTCCGCCGAGGACTTCGACCTTGGCCTGGTCGCGCTCAGCGATAGCCAGATCGACTCCCTCCTGGCCGAGCGCACCGCTGGCCTGACCGATCCCGACGATGCGCCGCCAGCGCCCGAAAATCCGACCGCCCGGCTGGGCGACGTTTGGGTGCTCGGCCGCCACCGCCTCGTCTGCGGCGACTGCACCGACGCCGAGGCCGTCGCCAAGGCGCTCGATGGCGTCAAGCCGCACCTGATGGTCACCGATCCGCCCTATGGCGTGGAGTACGACGCCAGCTGGCGCGGCAAGGCCGGATTCGGCAGCGAGAACGCCGCGGTCGGCAAGGTGCTGAACGACGATCGCGCCGACTGGCGCGAGGCCTGGGCTCTATTCCCCGGGACCGTCGCCTACATCTGGCATGCCTCGCTGCACGCCGACGCGGTGCTGGCCAGCCTCAAGGCGGTCAAATTTGGGGCTCGGTCCCAGATCGTGTGGGTGAAGAGCCGTCACGTCCTGTCGCGGGCGCACTACCACTACCAGCACGAGACCGCCTACTACGCGGTGCGCGAGGACGAGACCGACGATCACTGGCGCTTCGTCCCCGAGCACGAGGTCGCCGTCTACGCCGTCAAGGAGGGCAAACCGGCCTCCTGGCATGGCGGCCGCAAGCAGTCGACGGTGTGGTTCATCGACCACGTCCGCTCCGAGACCGGCCATTCGACCCAAAAGCCGGTCGACTGCATGAAGCGGCCGATCGAGAACAACTCCGATCCATGGCAGGCCGTCTATGAGCCCTTCAGCGGCTCCGGCACCACCCTCATCGCCGCCGAAATGACCGGCCGCTGCTGTCACGCCCTGGAGCTCAATCCGGCCTATATCGACGTCGCCGTGCGCCGCTGGCAGGACTTCACCGGCCGCGACGCCAAGCTGGAGGCCACCGGCCAGAGCTTCCGGGAGGTCGCCGCCGATCGGCTGGGCGAGCGCGAAGCGGCCTAGCTTGAGAGGTGACGTCGGTGTCGGCCGAGCCAATCGTCAGCAAGGGCGAGTTCGCCCAAATGATCGGCGTGACCAATGGCCGGATCTCGCAAATGATCGCCGCCGGCCAGATCGGCCCGGAGGCGCTCGAGGGGACAGGCCAGCGCGCCAAGATCCGGGTCGAGACCGCCAAGGCGCAGCTGCGCCGCCGCCTCGACATCGGCCAGCGGATGGGAAACGGCCTCACCACCCGGCTGACGCCCGACGCCCCGCCCGGGCCCGCCTCGGAGTTTTCCAGCTTCGCGCCGCCGAGCGCGCGCAGCGAACGCTCCGATCTGTTCGAAGACGCGATCCGCGCCGAACGCCTGAAGGGTCTGCGCCTGGCCAACCGCCGGGCCACCGAGGAGGAACTTGAGCGCCGGGGCGAATTCACCGCCACCGCCGACGTGCAGGCCGCCCTGTCCAAAGTCTCGGCCGACATGGTCTCGATTTTCGAGGGCGCGCTGTCGGACTTCGCCGCGGCGGTCAGCAGCAAGTTCCAGATCCCCGCGCGCGACGTTCTGCACCTGTTGCGCACGGAATTCCGCACCGTCCGGAGCTCGGCGGCCAACGCCCTGCGCGCTGGCCAGGCGCGCCTGCCCAGCCTGGTCGAATTCGAACACGGGGTGGAGGGCGCGCCCAAGCGGCCCGAGCCCGAGGCCGACTGAGCTCTGAGCGCAGATGACCATTCACCTGGCGAACGCCGAGCGCCTGGCCATGCAGGCGATGGCCCGCGCACTGGAGCCGCCGCCTCCGGTCGATTATCGGGCGTGGGCCAAGAACAACATCGCGTTTAGCGAGCGGGAAAGCCCGGCCCACCCGGGGCCCTACAACGACGTTCTTTTTTGCGAGTTTAACGAGATCCTCGCCGCGCTGGGGCCCGACGATCCCTGCCGCACTGTCACCCTCGCCAAATCCGCCCAGATGGGCGGAACCGTCGTGGCCAACATCTTCGTCCTCGGCACCATGGACCTCGCCGCCGGCGACTTCATGGTGGTCCATCCGACGACCGACAACGCCGTGCGCTGGTCGAAGATGAAGCTTGCGCCGATGTTGAAAAACACCACGGCGATGACGAAAATCTTTCCGCAAAAGGCGCGCGACGGTTCGGACTCCATTCTGTTCAAGGAGCGCGTCGACGGCCGCGGGGCCATCCTGATCTCCGGCGCCAATTCGCCGGCCAGCCTCTCGCAGGTGTCCGTCGCGCGCCAGGTGCAGGACGACCTGTCCAAGTGGGAGATGAACCCGGCCGGCGACCCGGAAAAACAGGCCGACAGCCGCTCGCGCGCCTCCGAGTTCGCCAAGCTGCTCAAGATCTCCACCCCGCTGCTGTGGCCCGGATGCCGGATCACCCGCAGCTTTCGCGAGGGGAGCCAGGAGCGGCCCTATCTGCCCTGCCTGGAGTGCGGCGAACATCAGGTGCTCGAGTGGGCCAATATGCTGGCCACCATCGAACAGGACGCCGAGGATCCGCACTTCACTTGCATCCACTGCGGCTGCGAGATCCGCGAGCACCAGCTGCGCGAGATGAAGCGCCGGATCGAGTGGCGCGCGGACAACCCCAAGGCCCAGCCCTACCATCGCTCGTTTTGGATCTGGAGCGCCTACTCGGTGCTGCAAAGCTGGGCGCGGATCGCCCGCGAATGGCTCGACGCCAAGGGCGACCCGGCCAAGGAGCGGGTGTTCTACAACGACACTGTCGGCCTGGCTTACGAGGCGCTCGGCGAGGCGCCGGATTGGGAAAAGCTGCGCGACCGGGCGGCGGAGTCGCACTACCGCCGCGGCGAGATCCCCGCTGGCGGCTTGCTGCTGACCATCGGCGTCGACTGCCAGATCGACTACGTGCAATGGCAGGCCGTCGCCTGGGGACGCGAAGGTCAACGCTGGATCGTCGACAGCGGCGTGATCCCCGGCCACATCTCCGAGCCAAAGTGCCAAGACGGCCTGGACGCGCTCCTGAAACAGACCTGGCCGAACGCCGTCGGCAATCGCTTCGCCTCGGACATGCTGGCCATCGACGGGAACGCCTGGACCGAGGAAGTGTGGGGCTTCGCACGCCGTCACTCGGCCAATCAGGTGATGATGGTGCGGGGCGTGGGGGCGGACACCGCGCCGCTGCTGGCCCGGGTCAAAAAAGAGCGCGGCCGTGGCGGCAAGCTGCTGAAATACAGCCGCCGTTTCTTCAATTTCGCCACTTCGGTCCTGAAGATGGCGCTCTACCGCAATCTGGCGAAACTGGACCCGCTCGAGCGCGGCTTCGTCGGTCTGCCCAGCGGCCTCGACGACGAATTTTTCCGTCAGCTGACCGCCGAGCGGCGGGTCGCCAAGGAGCAGCGCGGCAAGCTGCAGCGCGGTTTCGCCGTTTACCAGTGGGTTAAAGACCCCAACCAGGCCAACGAGGGCCTTGACACCCACCTGCAGGCCGAGGCCGCCGCGATCAAACTGGGCGTTCGCGGCATGCTCGACGGCCAATGGGACCGTCTCGAGGCCGAACGCTACACCCCGCCGGCGACCGCCACCCAAGGCCAGCTGGATCTCGAGGACCTCCCGGCGATGCGCACGCCGTTCGCCTCGCCCGATCTGAAACCGGCGGCCGTGGCCACGGTCGCACCCGCGAAAGACCCTGCGCGAGCGCGCGCCCGCCGTCTGGCGTAGGCAAGGGAGCCCGACATGGTCTGCTTTTCCCCGCGGGTGCCCGCCGAGTTCGTCGGGCTGAACTCGACCCAGCTGCAAACCATGCTGGCGCAAACCCAGCAGGCGCTCGCGGACCTCACGACCGGCGGCAAGGTGGAGACCGCCGCCTATACCCAGGCCGACGGCTCCAAGAGCGTCACCTACACCCGCGCGGACCTCGCCGCCCTGCAGCAGCGCGTCCAGATGCTGGCCAACCTGGTTTACCCCGGCCAAGGCTACGGCCGCCGCCGTCCGGCTCGGCCGCTGTACCGCTGATGACCGCGCCAGCCTTCCTGGGGCCCGATGGCCAACCGATGCGGCGCCAAATTGCGCCAGGTCGGGTGCGTGCTCGCATGCTCGGCGGCTCGCCCGACAACATCCCCTATGACGCCGCCAGCCGGTTCAACGAGCACACCGAGGCCTGGAACCCCTGGCTGCTGAGCGCCGACACCGAGCTCAACACCAACCGCGATCTGCTGGTCGCGCGAGCCCGCGACCTGGCGCGCAACGATGGCTGGGCGGCCGGAGCCGTCACCCGGCTCCTGGACAGCACCATCGGCTCCAGCTTCCGGCCGATCTCAAAGCCCGACCATCGTGCCCTGGCGCAATACACCGGCAACCGCGCTTTTGATGCGGTGTGGGCCGAGGAGTACGGCCGCGCGGTCGACGCCGCCTGGCGCGATTGGGCCAATGACGAGACCGGCCGTTACTGCGACGCCGAGCGCATGAAGTGGATGGGCCTGCTGTTCGGCGTGGCTTTCCGCCACATGCTGATCGACAACGACGCCCTGGCCATCATCGAATGGAAGCCCGAGCGGGTGACGCCGGGGCGGGCGCGTTACGCAACGTGCGTGCGCCTGATCGATCCGGACCGCCTGTCCAACCCGCAGATGCGCATGGATCTCCGCAACCTGCGCGGCGGCGTCGAGATCGACCAGGACGGCGCGCCGGTCGCCTACCACATTCGCCGCGCCCACATGACCGACTGGTTCATGGGCGCCGACACCGTCACCTGGGAGCGCGTGCCGCGCGAGACCGATTGGGGCCGGCCGATGGTCGCCCACTACTGCGAGCCGGACCGCGCTAGCCGCCACCGCGGCGGGGACGGCATCTTCACCCCCGTGATTCAGCGGGCCAAGATGCTGTTCAAGTACGACACCGCCGAGCTCGACGGCGCCATCCTCAACGCCATCTTCGCCGCCATCGCGGAAAGCCCGTTCGATCACGAGCTCCTGGGCGAGGCGCTGGGCGAGGGCGACACCGGCCGCCTCTCCGCCTACCAGGACGAGCGCGCGGCGTTCCACGATGAGCGCCGGCTCAACGTCGGCGGCTCGCGGGTCATCTCGCTCTATCCGGGCGAAAAGTTTCAGGCCGTGCGGTCCGAGCGGCCCAACGCCAACTTTCCATTTTTCGAAAAGGCGGTGCTGCGGAACATGGCCATGGGCATCGGCTCGGGCGCCAGCATGGTCAGCGGCGACTATTCCGACGTGAATTTCTCGAGCCTGCGCGCCGAGATCAACGAAGTCTGGAAGACCATCCATCGCCGGCGCCACAACTTCGGCGCCGGCTTCGCCAGCCCGATCCGCGCCGCGTGGCTGGAGGAGTGCATGGAGGTCGACGACCTCCCGCTGCCGCGCTACGCGCCCGAGTTCTACGAATGCCGCGCGGCCTACAGTCGCTGCAAGTGGATGGGCCCGGGCAAGGGTTGGGTGGACCCCGTCGCTGAAAAGCAGGGCGCTGTGCTCGGCATGGACGCCGGCCTCGGGACCCTCGAGCGCGAAGCCAGCGAGAACGCCGGCGAGGACTGGGAGGACATCCTGGACCAGCGCGCGATCGAAATTGCGGGCTTCCGCCGTCGCGGCCTTCAGCCGCCGACCTGGGCGAATATGCAGGTCACCCAGCCGGCCGAGAGCACCATTCGCAAGCCGGAGGCGACCTGATGATCCCGGTCAGCGATCTTTACCGTGGGGCCGTGGTTCGCCTGGTGAGCGGTTCGCCGAAGATGACGGTGACCGGACTCGGGCCTGAGGCTAGTCCGCCCGGTAACACCATCGACGTGCGCGTGGCTTGGATGTCCGACGGCGGCGAGCTGCAGCGCGCGGTGTTGAGCAGCGAGCTCCTGACCTGGCCGGCCGCGCGGATCCCGAAAGAGGGGGACGCGGAGTGAACCAGCGCTTCGGATTCCTAGCCCAGCGGCTGGCCAACGTGCCGCTGGCGATCCATCCGCGCAAAGCGGAAATCATCGCCGCCGCCGTGGCCGACCGGCTCAACATCGCCGTGATTCACACCGCGCGCGCCGACGACGAGGATTTCGACTTCACCAGCCCGCGGCGTGGGCGCTCGCGCGATGGTGACGCGGATCCGGGTTACGACGTGCTCGGCGGCGCCGCCTTGATCAAGGTCGTCGGCACCTTGGTGCAGAAGTCGGGATCCGTGCGGCCCTGGAGCGGGATGACCGGCTACGACGGCCTGCGCCAGGCCTTCCTGACCGCCATGGTGGATCCGGCGGTGCAGATGGTCGTGTTCGATATCGACAGCCCTGGCGGCGAGGTGTCGGGATGTTTCGACCTGGTCGACACCATCTATGAAGCCCGCGGCCAAAAGCCCATCGCGGCGGTGCTCAACGAATTCGCCTTTTCGGCGGCCTACGCCATCGCCAGCGCCGTGGATCCTGGCCGGATCTACGTGCCGCGCACCGGCGGCACCGGGTCGATTGGCGTCATCGCCATGCACGTCGATTGGAGCGAGGCCATCGCCAAGGCCGGCCTCAAGCCCACCTTGATCACCTACGGCGACAAGAAGGCCGACGGCCGCTCCGAGATCCCGCTTTCGGACAGCGCCCTGGCCGACCTGCAGTCCGACATAGACACCCTCGGCGTGATGTTCGTCGAGACCGTCGCCCGCAACCGCGGGCTGTCCGTCAAAGCCGTCCGCGCCATGCAGGCGGCCACCTACCTCGGCGCTGAAGGCGTCCGAGCCGGCCTCGCCGACGCCGTCATGGCGCCGTCCGACGCCTTCCGCGCCCTGCTCAACGAGCTCGGCTGATCCAACCCGCCTTTGGAGGGCGAACCCATGAATTATTCCGCTCGGGCGGGCGCTGGCGCCTCGCCGTTCGCGCACCTGTTGTCCGGCCTTACCGGCGGTCGTTCGAAGGCCGCTGCGGCGGCCGACGACGAGCGCCCGGAAGACGAGGACGACGACAAGAAGGCCGAGTCCGACGACGACGGCCACGACGACGAGGACGACGACAAAAAGTCCAAAAAGGCCAAAAAGGCCGAGGACGACGACGGCGACAAAAAGGCCGAGTCCGACGACGACGAGGACGACGACAAAAAGTCCAAGAAGGCCAAAAAGGCCAAGGCGGACGACGAGGACGACGGCGACGACGACCACGAGGAAGGCAAGAAGGCCGAGCGCGCGCGCTGGTCTTCGGTGCTGAAATCGCCGGCTGCCGGCGACGGTCGCCTGGCTGCGGCCTGCGAAATGCTGGCCACGACCGACATGTCCTCGAAGGCCATCATCCGCACCTTAAGCGCCCTGCCGGTTGCGCCGGCCGCCGTCGGCGGCCTGCAGGCCCGCATGGGCGGCGTGAAGCAGCCTCAGGTCGGCGGTGACGGCGGCAAGCCAGCCGGTGAGGCCGACAGCTTCGCCGCGGAAATGGCCGCCGCCAGCAACCTCGCCCGCGGCGGCTAACACCGACGCTCCCGGCTCGGCCGGGCTCTCTCTCAACCCATTCTAGGAGGTCATGCAGATGACCCTGTCGACCAACAACTACGGCGACAACCCGTTTCAGCCGGGCGTCGTCCAAGACAGCTACCAGCCGGATCAGCTGATCGCCGGCAACCAGCCGATCGAGACCCAGCCGATCATCCTGGCGGCTGGCGCCTTGAAGCGCGGCACCGTGCTGGGGGCCAAGAGCCCCCAGGGCATCGTCGCCGTCGCCGGCGCCAGCAATACCGGCAACGGCACCGTCGGGAGCCTCACCCGTGGCGCCGGCTCGCTGCAGGGCAACTATCTGCTGACCGCGGTCGACGCCACCCACTTCAGCGTCACCGACCCGGAGGGCAACGCCCTGCCGAACCTGACCGTCGGCTCGGCCTATTCGCAATCGGGCCTGGGCCTGACGATCACCGCCGGCGGCACCGCCTTTGTCGCGGGCGACACCTTCACGCTGGAGTCCTTCGACGCCACCGGCCAGTACATCGAGTCGGTCGCCGGAGCCTCCGACGGTTCCCAGACTCCGGTCGCCATCCTCGCCGATGACGCCGACGCCTCCGCCGGCCCGGTCACCGCCGGGGCCTACCTGACCGGCGACTTCAACGCCCGGAAGCTGATCTACGACGCCTCCTGGACCGTAGCCACCCTGCGCGCCGCCCTGCGGCCATACGGCATCTTCGTCAAGGACACCGTCTCGGCCAGCGACCCGAGCTGATCCTTCCCCCTGGGCCCGTCGTGGCGGACCCGTTCTCACTCACAGATTGAAGAGGACCAACCGCCATGGCGGCCGACTCCATTTCCTACGATACGGCGAAGCTCATCGCCGTGGTTCCCAACTTGAAGAAGGCCCAGAAGTGGCTGGCCAACACCTTCTTCAACGGCATGATCGAATTCGACACCGAAGAGGTGGCGATCGACACCGACGTCGGTAAGCGCCGCATGGCGCCGTTCGTCAGCCCCCTGCAGGCGGGCCGCATGGTCGAGGCGCGGCGCGTCCAGACCGACAAATTCAAGCCGGCCTACATCAAGGACAAGCGGGCGCCGGACCTGCGCCGCCCCGTTCGCCGCATGATCGGCGAGCGCATCGGCGGCGAGCTCACCCCGCGTCAGCGCGCACTGGCCAACCTCCAATTCGAGATGGAGGATCAGATCGACATGATCGATCGCCGTCTGGAATGGATGGCGAGCACCGTGCTGCAGGGCGCGACCATCACCATCGCCGGCGAGGGCTTCCCCACCACCATCATCGACTTCGGCCGCGACCCCTCCCTGACTCTAGCGCTGACCGGCTCGAACGTGTGGGGCTACTCGAGCAACCTGGACGCCCAGGGTCATGACCCGCTGCCGGCCGCCAACCTCGAGACCTGGCAGGCCCTGGTGTTGAAGAAGTCCGGCGCGGTGATGACCGACATCATCTTCACCAACAAGTCGTGGAACCTGTTCAAGAACGGCAGCGGGATTCTCGCAGCCATTCAATATCCGTCGCTCAACCCCTCGGGCAACGTGATCAATCCTGGCGCCCAGATTCAGCGCGGCGCGGTCTCCAAGGGCGTCTGGGGCCAATACCGCCTCTGGCTCTATAACGACTGGTATGTCGACCCGAATGACGTCGAACAGCCGATGATTCCGGACGGCTATGTGATCATGTGCGGCCCGGACCTGATGGGCACCCAGTCCTTCGGCGTGATCCTCGACGAGGACATCGGCTATGGGCCGATGGCCTATGCGCCCAAGACCTGGGTCGTTCCGGACCCGTCGCAACGGCTGATCATGATGCAGTCGGCGCCGCTGCTGATCCCTGGCCGCGTCAACGCCATGCTCGCCGCCAAGGTCGCCTAGCGACCGCGGCGCCATCGGCCGCGCACGGCGTGCGCGGCCGTCCTACCCCTTCAGAAAAACCAAGCGAGAGAGCATTCCCATGGCAGGAAGCGACATCACCGCCGTTGTGCAACGTGGCCGGTCGGTCTGGATGCATGAAGGCACCATCACCGTCGGCCGCGGCGACAAGGCCCGCCAAATCGCCGTCGCCGAAAGCGACCACAAGGTCGCCATGCCCGGCGAGCGCATCACCCTTCCGGCGAAGGACATGCAGCCGCTGATCGACGCCGGCTTCGTCAAGCTCGAGGTCAATCCGGAGTTGCCGAAGGCCGTGACCGAGGGTCCGAAGGTGCTCCAGGAGGGCGAAAACGCGCCCAAGGTGACCATCGAGACCACGGGCGAAGACGCCGAGTAACCGGCGGCTGACGCGCACGCCGTGCGCTTGAGCGGAGGCGCGTCATGGCGGTCGACTGGGACAAGCTCGTCATCGCCCCGGTGATGACGATCTTCGGCGAGGAGGACGCGTCCTCGCCGGAGACCACCACCCCGACCTATTACCCGGTCGTCGGCGCGCCGTTCGACCTAAACGGCGTGTTCGACGAGGCCTATCGCGCGATCGACCTCAATGACACCACCTCGGACATTTCCACCGTCGACCCGGTGCTCGGCGTGCGCCTGGCCGATTTCCCAACCGGCGTAGCGCCCGCGGCCGACGACAAGGTCAAGATCCCGCGCATGGGCGCGACCTACCTGGTGCGCAACGTGCGCGTAGATGGTCGCGGCTGGGCGCTCCTGGACCTGCTGCTGGTGGCTCAGCCGTGACCCTGACCACGACCGCTATCCTGGTCGACCTGACCGTGCAGGCGCTGCTGGCGGCCGACACCGATGCCGGCGAGCGGATCTATACGCCCGGCGACTGGCCGACCAAGACCGGAACCTTCCCGGTGCTGCTGGTGCAGGGCATCCGCGAGCAGAAGGAAAGCATCGGTCGCGGCACCATTGAATTCACGGTCGTATCGACCATCCGCATCACCGCCCGCACCAGCGCGCCGGGCGCGCCGGACGACCAGGGCGGCGAGGACGCCGAGGAAAAGCTGTGGCGCCTGCAGCGCCAAATCGAGTGCGCGGTGATCAACGCCGATTGGCGTATCGGCTCGGCCCAGCGGCTGTCCCAGTACCCCAGCGTCCGCTCGCAGCTGGCCATGAATTCCGAAGGTCAGGTCCAGGTTGGCGAGCTGCTGATGGAAATCGAGATGGAATACTACCAGGGCCCAGAGGCGTTCTATCCGGTTCCCACCGCGCCGCTCGACGAGATCACCGCCCAGGTGGTCATGCCTGACCACACCACGCGTCCCGGCTTCGACATTTCCTTCGTCTGATCCCTCCGGAGATCCCACCATGCTCGTCCAGCCCGCGCCCGACCTTCGGGTGCGCGACCCCCACAACGTGGCCCGCCTGGTCGGCGTTGGCGAACAGGTCGACGAAACCGACCTTGACTGGCACCGCCTGATCGCCTGCGGCGACCTGGTCGAATGCTCGCCGGAAGAGGCGAAGGCGGCGGCCGAGCAGGCCGATGCCGAAGCGCGCGCCGCCGACGCGGACGCCAAAGACCAAGCCGCTGCTGACGCCCCCAAGGCGGCGGCGGCTCCGGCCGCGAAGGCGGCGAAACCCTCCGGCAGCGAGGCCTAACCCATGACTGTTCCGTTCAAGCAGATCCCCAACAATCTGCGCGTCCCGCTGTTCTACGGCGAGGTCGATAACTCCCAGGCCAACACCGGCCAGGTCAATCAGCGCGCCCTGCTGATTGGCTCCAAGACCTCGAGCGGCGCGGCCGCGGCTAACGTCCCCAGCCAAATCGCCAGCATCACCGATGCCAAGACCCAGTTCGGGCCGGGCTCCATCCTGGCCAACATGGCCTGGGCCTACCGCCAGAGCGACCCGTTCGGCGAGGTTTGGGGCCTGCCGCTGACCGACTCAGGGACTGCCGGCGCCGGCTCCATCGTCTTCACCGGGCCGGCCACCGCCGGCGGGGCGGTGTCGCTCTATATCGCCGGTCAGCTGGTCTCGGTCCCGGTCACCAGCGCCATGACCGCGGCTCAGCTGGCCACCGCCGTGGCCGCCGCGATCACCGCCCTGACCGATCTTCCGGTCACCGCGACCGTGGACGGATCCAACACCGCCAAGGTGGACATAACCGCCAAGAGCGCGAGCCTGGCGTCCAACGACATCGACATCCGGCTGAACTATCGCGGCTCCGCCGGCGGCGAGGCATTGCCTTCCGGCATCGGGGCGACGGTCACCGCCATGACGGGCGGCGCGACCAATCCCACTCTCACCACGGCGCTGGCCTACCTCGGCAACTTGCCGTTCGACTTCATCGCCTGCGCCTACACCGACGCCACCTCCATGACGGCCTTGGCGGCCTTCCTCAACGACACCGCCGGTCGCTGGTCGTGGGAGACGCAACTCTATGGCCACTACTTCGTGGCCTACCGGGGCACGTCCTCGGCGCTGGGAACCTGGGGCGTCACGCTCAACGACCAGCACGGCTCGGCCATGGGCTTCTATGACAGCCCCAGCCCGTGCTGGAATTGGGCCGCGTCCCTGGCCGGCGCCGCGGCCGTTTCCGCCCGCGCCGACCCGGGCCTGCCGATGCAGACCGTCAAGCTCGGCGGTCTGCTCGCCCCGCCCGTGGCCTCGCGCTTCAGCCTGAGCCAGCAGAATGCGCTGCTCTACGACGGCGTATCGACGTTCAACGTCGCTCCGGACGGCACGATTTCGATCCAGAACCTGATCACCACGTATCAGGTCAACGGGCTTGGCCAGGCCGACACCAGCTATCTCGAGATCGAGACCATGATGCTGCTGATGTTCGTGCTGCGAGCGTTGGCGGGCGTGGTCAACACCAAGTACTCGCGGGTCAAGCTTGCGGCCGACGGCACCCGGTTCGCGCCGGGATCGAACATCGTCACTCCGTCGATCATCCGGGCCGATATCATCGCCCAGTACCGGCAGCTCGAATTCGAAGGCTATGTCCAGCAGGCCGACGTGTTCGCCGCCAACTTGGTCGTGCAGATCAACGCCCAGAACCCCAGCCGGGTGGACGTGCTCTATCCGGCTGTGCTGATCGAGCAGCTGCGCACCTTCGCGGCGCTCCTACAGTTCCGCCTGTCCTGAAACCTCTAGCGGGTCTGTGACCCAATAAGGAGCGCCGCCGATGGGCGACACTACCAACCGCGTTGCCGGTATCGCCACCATGGCGATCGACGGCCAGAGCTACGCCGTGGCGGGCCAGGTCCGCTACAGTCCCTCGACGGTCACCCGCGAGCCCATGGTCGGTCAGGACGGTCCCCATGGGTACAAAGAGATGCCGGTTATGCCGTACATCGCCGTCTCCCTGCGCGACACCGGCGGCCTGTCGGTGGCGTCGATCAACGCCATCACCAACAGCACCATCGTGCTCGGCTTGGCCAACGGCAAGACCGTCATTGGCCGCAACATGTTCGCCGTCGACACCCAGGAGGTCGACACCGAGGAGGCCAAGCTCGAGGCCAAGTTCAACGGCTTCGACGTTTCGGAGAACTGATCCTTGACCCAGGACGAAATCGACGCGCTCCCAGACACGCTAAACATCCCCCTGAAAGCGCCGATCATCGACAACCGAGGCGAACAGGTCTCGGTGCTTTGCCTTCGCGAGCCGACTGGCGCCGAGATGAAGCAGATCAGCGCAAGATCCGGTCTCGACTCCGATTATTTCGCCATCGCCCTGATGGCCGGCGTCCCCCAAAGCGAGGCCGAAAAGCTCAGCGTACGGATCCTCACGCGTGCGGCCGGATTCCTCGAGGGTTTTACGCGGCGCGCCCAGCCGCAAGCGACCTAGCCTACTTCAAGCTTACCTTGGCCTTCGGCTGGAGCCCGAAAGACTGGGATCCGATGACGGGCACTGAGGTCCGGATGTGGGCGCGCCGGGCTGAGGTGGTCATGAAGTCTCGCGGTCAGGGAGTGCCGATCTGATGGCTGGCAACTCCAAGTTCAACGTCGATATCACGGCGAAGAACAAGACCGCCGAGGGCGTGCGCGCAGCCAAAAAGGAATTCGAGGGGCTGACCAAGCCGGTCGGCATCCTCGAGCAGGCCACCGGAAAATTCGCCAAGGGCTCCGGCCTCGGCGACCTGGTGCAGGGCATGGGCGGCCTGCGCAAGTCGGTCCTGGACGCCTTTGGAGGCATGGGCGACGCGGCCGAGGCCGCCGGCGTGCTGGGCGGCGCCACCGCAGCGGCCGCAACCGGCGTCGGCATCCTCGGCGTGGCGCTGGGCGCGGCGGCGGTCGGATCGGTGAAGTTCGCCGGCAACATCGCCGGCGCCGCCACCGAGATCGGCCGCACCAGCAAGCTCTTGGGGATCTCCACCCGCGACCTGCAGGAATTCCGCGGGGCCGCCGAGCTCAATGGCGTCTCGGCCGAGGCCATGACCGGCGCCCTGCAGAATGTCGGCAACACCCTCAACGACGCACGCTGGGGCCGCAACAATCAGGCCCTCCAGCTGATGAACCAGCTGGGGATCCGGACCCACTACACCAAGGACGGCCTGATCGACACCAAGCGCGCGATGCTCGACATCGCCAACGCCCTGCAGCGGAACACCAATCCGCAGACCCAGGAGATGATCGCCAAGGTGTTTGGCGCGGACGCCGCTCTGTCGATGCTGCGGCGAGGCGCTCGAGCCGTACAGGGCGACATGGCGCAGTACGCTGCTAGCGGCGCGGAATTTACCGACGCCCAGATCAACCAATCGACCCAGTTCAGTCGCTCTTTGACCCAGCTGCACAACCAATGGCAGGGCCTCAAGCACGACCTGGCTGAAAAGGTCGTGATCCCCTGGACGCAGCCGCTGATCGCAGATCTCGGCAAGGCGCTGGATCTGCTCGACCAGATGGTCAACGGCAAGAAAAAGCCGTCGCAGGTGGTCGTCGAGCAGGCCGCCAAGCACAAGCAGGCGCTGGCCGCGGCGTTGCCGTTCTTTGGGCCTGGCGCCGGGCTGCTAGGCGGCGTTTTGGGCGGCGGCGGCGGAATGCTCAACGCCACCCGCGACGCCGAGCTCGGGATCGGCAAGGCGATCACCGACTGGTTTGACCAGCACCAGGACGCCTTCGCCAACGCCTGGTGGATGAAGGGCGGCGGCTTCGGCGGAAACATCACCCCCGCCTCCTACTCGCGCGGCGGCGGGATCATCGCCGATCGCGGCCCGGCGGTCGCCGGCGCGGGCTTTCGCAAGGCCTACGGATTTTTCCGTGAACAGGGCTGGAGCCAGGCGCAGGCCGCCGGCATCGCGCAGAACCTGGTCGACGAAAGCGGCGTGAGTCCCAACCCCGCCGGATCCAACGATGGCGGCCGGGCTTACGGCGCGGCCCAGTGGCACGGCCCTCGCCAGCAGGACTTCGCGCGCTGGGCTGGTCATTCGATCGTCGGCAGCTCGCTCGACGAACAGCTTCGCTTCATCGAATTCGAGCTCACCCAGGGCAAGTACGCCGGCGTTGGCCAGAAGCTCAGCGCCGCCCAAACCGCCGCCCAGGCTGCCGCCCTGATCTCGCAATTCTACGAGGTCCCGGCGGCCGGCGCGCCTGAGGCGGCCGCCCGTGGGCGCCGCGCCGAGGACGCCCTCAACTCTCTGGGCGCCGGAGGCTCGGCGGGCAAGGTCGACGTCAATGTGCGCATCCGTACCGATCAGCCGGCCGCCGTCTTGACCCGCGCCTCTGGGGCGGTGCGCGCGACCGCCGGCGTGGAACACAGTCTTTCGAGCGTGGCGTAAATGGCGACCTACCAGGACTGGCTTGACGGGCTCTCGCCGGCATCTTTCGCTGGCGTGCCGTTCGCGGTGCACGGGACCGAGAAAGAATTCGGCCGCCGCGGCGTCGCCCACGAATACCCGTTCCGCGACACGCCATGGCTGGAGGGCCTCGGCCGGCGCGCGCGGCGCATCACCATCCGCGGCTTCCTGATCGCCGACTCCGCCGTCTATGGCGGCGGGTCGGTGTTCGACCAGGAAAAGCAGCTGATCGCCGCCGCCGAGGCCGCGGGGCCGTTCAAGCTGGTGCACCCCACGCTGGGCGAGCTCACGGTCGATCTGCCAGTGCTGGTCACCAGCGACGACGAGACCGCCAACCGCATCGAATTCACCTTGACGGTGACCGAGGCGGGGACGCGCCAGTTTCCCTCCAGCGCCGCCTCGACCGCCGATCAGACCAAATCCACCGCGGACGACGCGGAAAAGAGCGCGGCCTCGGATTTCAATGATGCGGTGACCCCGCAACTGGGGATCGGCGGCTTCGCCGCCCAGCTGGCGCAGACCGCGCTGGGCGGCTGGACCGGCGAGATCTCGTCCCTGGCGGGCGACGCCACCAATCTTTTCCAGCTAGCCAGCCAGATGAACGGGCCGTTCGGCCGGTTTTTCAACGGCGGCAACCTGGGCGGCTTGGGCTCGGCCTTCCTGTCGGTGCTTTCGGGCGCCGTCACCATCGACGACCTGGCCGAGGCCGCGGCCAATGTACGCGGCGGCCTCGCCTCTGCGATCACCGACCTGGTCGACCTGGCCGGAAACCTAGGCCAGGGCGGCTCGAGCGCCACGCCGGATCAATTGTCTGCCGGAGCGCAGGCCCTGGTCGCTCAGCTGGCCTCGACCGCCGCAGATCCCGCGCAGGGCATGCGCATCCTCACCGGCCTGGCCCAGGCCTCGCCCGTGCCGGTCTCGACGCCCATCGGCTCTGCGGTCGGCGACCTGATGCGCCGCTCCGCCGTCGCCGCCCTGGCCCGCGCCTCGGCCGCCTATCAGCCCACCAGCTATGACGACGCGAACGCCGTGCGCGCGGCGGTTACCGCCGTGATCGACGACGAGATCCAGGTCGCCGGCGACCAGGCCCAGGACGCCAGCTTCGGCGCGTTGCGCGCCCTGCGCGTCGCCGTGGTGCAGGACCTGACCGTCCGCGGCGCCAGCCTGGCGGCGATCGAGACCTTCAGCTTCGGGACCAACCTGCCGGTGACTGTGCTCGCCCAGCGGATCTATCGCGACCCGTCCCGCTCCGACGGGCTGCTGACCCAGATGGGCGACGTCCCCAATCCGCTGTTCTGTCCGGCCAGTTTTGCGGCCCTGGCCAGCTGATGACCGGATCGCCCCACGCCGACGGCGACCTGGTGCTGACTGTGAACGCAAAGGCGATCAGCGGCTGGACTGAAATGCGCGTCACCCGCGGCATCGAGCGCTGCCCGTCGGATTTCGAGGTCGCCTTGACCGAGCGCTATCCGGGCCAGGCGCAGCCGGCGGTGATCAATCCGGGCGATTCCTGCACAGTGACCATCGGTGGCGACCTGGTGTTGACCGGCTACGTCGACGACTATGAGCCGGGTTACGACGCGCAGGGCCACACCATCCGCATCCGCGGCCGTGGCAAATGCCAGGACCTGGTCGACTGCTCAGCGGAATGGCCCACGGGCCAGATCTCCGGCGCCAGCGCGCTTGCCATCGCGCAAAAGCTGGCCTCGGCCTACCTGAACCTGACGGTGACCGCGCCCGACCCGGGGCCGGCGATTCCGCAGTTCAACCTGTCGCTGGGCCAGACGGCCTATGAGATCATCGAGCGGATCTGCCGCTACGCCGGTCTGCTGGCCTATGAGGGGGCGGACGGGAACCTGGTGCTGGGCGCGGTTGGCGCCACCAAGGCGGCCAGCGGCGCGGAGGAGGGTCAGAACGTCCAAAGCGCGGTCGCCCCGCGCTCGATGCGCGAGCGTTATTCCGAGTACGACGCCTTCCTAATGAGCGCCGAGGTGACCGGAGACGTCGGCTATGGCGGAAATCTGATCGGCAGCGCCAAGGATCCCAACGTCCCGCGTCATCGCCTGAAATACATCATCGCCGAGGCGCCCGCCGGCGGCCAGGACGTGGCCCAAAAGCGCGCCACCTGGGAAGCCGCCCGGCGCGCTGGGCGCGGCAACCGGGTTCAGGTCACCGTCGACTCCTGGCGTGATAGCGCCGGCGTGTTGTGGACGCCCAACACCCTGGTCCCGGTGAACCTTCCGGCGCTCAAGGTGACCAACGAAACCTGGACGCTTGGCGAGGTCACCTATCTGCGAGATGGCCCGCTCGGCACACGCGCAGAGCTCACTTTGATGCCGCCGGCGGCCTTCATGCCAGAGCCGATCCTGCTGTTGCCGGTCATCGCGGGGGTGCAATGAACGGCCTCGACCGCCTCGCCACACGCTTCAAACATGCCATGCGGTTCGGCCGGTTGCTGCTGACCGACGACACTGGGCCGGTGCAGCGGCTGCAGGCCGACTTTGGGCCGATCGACGCGAGCGGGAAATCGCTCGGCATCAGGGACCGCTTGCCGCGCCTGGTCGAATATGGGCTCGCGAGCTCGCCGCCGGCGGGCTCCGATGTCGTCGTCACCTGTCACGACGGCGACCTGTCAAATGCGGTCGTGGTCGCCACCAATCACCAGGCCTCGCGGCTGAAAAATCTCAACCCGGGCGACGTCGCCCTCTACGACAATCGCGGCAACACCATCGTCCTCTCGGCCGCCGGCATCACGCTGACGCCATGCGCCGGCGGCAAGGTGTTCATCGACGGCGAGCTCGACGCCACCGGCGACGTCAAGGCCGGCGGCATCAGCCTCATGAACCACGTCCACCCCGGCGTTCAGACGGGCTCGGGTGATACCGAGGCCCCGACCGGCTAGGAGCCTCCATGCCCGACATCACGACGGTCTGGCAGGGCGCTTTCGGCGACTGGCAGATGGCCGGCGCCGCGCTCTTGGCCGGAAACGACCTCGAGACGGCAGCGCTGATCAGCCTCTTCACCGACGCCGAGGCAGGTCCCGACGACGAGATCCCCGACGGCACAGACGACGCGCGCGGCTGGTGGGGAGACCAGGGCGAGACCTATCCGATCGGCTCCAAGCTGTGGCTGCTCGAGCGGTCGAAGAAAACCCCGGAGACCCTGGCCAAGGCCAAGGACTACATTGCCGCGGCGCTGCAATGGATGATCGACGACGGCGTCATCGCCGGTCTCGATATCCTCACCGAATGGGACGGCCTCGGGTTCCTGGCCGCCCAGATCACCTTTCACCAGCCGAACGGCGTCAAGCTGACCCGGAATTTCAGCTGGGCTTGGGCAGGAGTGCTCTGAATGCCTTGGCCGCGCCCATCGCTCAGCGTGTTGCAGGACGACACCGCGTCGGACATCACCACCAACCTCGCCGGTGCGGACGGGCTGTTGCGGTTCACCAACCTGGGCGTCATCGGCAAGGTCGTCGCCCTGGGCGTCAATCTGCTGTTCGGCTACCTCGACTACATCGCCAAGCAGGCGAGCCCGTTCACCGCCACCGATGTGTTCCTCGAGGCTTGGGCGGCCCTACGCCAGGTGTTCCGCAAAGCGGCGACGCCGGCGACGGGCTCGGCCCAGTTCGTGGTGACCGGCGCTCCCACCGTCCCGGCCGGGACGAACGTCGTGCGCGGCGACGGCGTGGCATATATTTCGACCGCCGACGCTACGGGTTCGGGCAGCGTGGTGACGGTCCCGCTGCAGGCCGTTACGCCGGGTGCGAACGGCAACGCCGATTCCGGCGTGTCCATGACCTTGGGCTCGGCGATCGCCAACGTGCAGTCGACGGGGGCCGCCTCGAGCAACCTCACCGGCGGGGCGGACGTCGAGCTCGACGACAGCCTGCGCAGCCGCATGCTGGTCGCGTACCAGCGGCCGCCCCAGGGCGGCGCGGCCAACGACTATGAGACCTGGGCCCTCGCCGTCGCCGGCGTCACGCGGGCCTGGGTTGACCCGGAGGGCATGGGCGCCGGCACGGTGCAGCTGTTCTTCATGATGGACCAGGCCGAGGCCGCGCATGGCGGCTTCCCGCAAGGGACCAACGGGGTCGCCACGTCTGAAACCCGCTCGCCCTACACGGCCACGGGTGATCAGCTGGCGGTCGCCAACTATGTCTATGGCCTGCAGCCGGTCACCGCCCTGGTCTACGCCAGCGCGCCGCAGGCCAACACGGTCAACTTCACCATCGCCGGCATCGCCAGCGTGTCGTCGAGCGTCAAGTCGGCTGTGCAGGCTGCGATCGCCCAGGTGTTCATCAACGAGGCCTCGCCCGGCGGCGTGGTCGACCTGTCGTTCATCGAGTCGGCGATCGGCGCCATCCCTGGCGCCAGCGGCTTCGTCATGACCGCCGTCAGCTGCTCCAACGGGTCCGTCGCGCCCGGTCCGACCGGCAACATCACCAGCACGGCCGGATTCCTGGCCACCCTCGGGACGGTGAGCTTCGTTTAATGGGCCGCCAGCCGAATTCGCTGGAGGACTACACAGCCGCGGTCCTCTCCCTGTTTCCCCGCGGCCGCGTGTGGCCGCGGGATCCGAACGCGCTGTTTCCGCGGCTGGCGACGGCGATCGCCGCCAGCTTCCGACGCGTCGACGTGGCGGCCCTCGGCCTACTGGTCGACGCCTTCCCCGCTACGGCGGTCAATCTGCTCCCGGAATGGGAGCAGAGCCTCGGGCTTCCCGATCCCTGTGCGGGCCCGAGCGCGACCCTGCAGCAGCGGCAGGGCCTGGTCGTGGCGCGTTTCGCCGGCACCGGCGGCCAGTCGGTCGCCTACTACGTTCAGTACGCCGCGAACCTCGGCTATCCGATCAGCATCGCCCAGTACGCGCCGTTTCGCTGCGGCATGGGCCGCACCGGCCAGCCACTGCTTGGCGCGGCCTGGGCCTACGCCTGGCGCGTCACACTGCCGCTCGAGGGGGCGCTGACCTATTTCCGCACCGGCCGCTCGGCGGTCGGCGAGCCGCTGCTCAGCTTCAACCACTCGATCCTCGAGTGCGCGCTGCAAGAGATCAAACCGGCCCATACCACGCTGCTGTTCAGCTACACCACGGGCGACGGCAGCGGAATCCTCGAGGACACGGTCGGCGGCATCGTTTTCGACACCGGCGGCGGCGTCGTCACCACCTCCTGATCCGCTCAGCAAGGTCTATTCCATGTATCGCATCGATAATTCGACGAACGTCGGTTCGCGTCCGACTCCGGCCGCGCCGGGGTCGGCGGGATATTTCACCCAAGGGGATCCGACCACGGGCGTCGGCGGCACCATCCTGGACGCCGACTGGGCGAACGCGGTGCAGGAAGAGCTGATCGCAGTCGTTTTGGCGGCCGGCTTGTCGCCGTCGAAAACGGCGCTCAACCAGCTGCTTACTGCAATCCAGACCCTTGGCCGGGTCAAGCTGACGGCGGCGACGACGTTCTATGTCAACGCCAGCACCGGCAGCGACAGCAATACCGGCCTTGATTCCGGGCACGCGTGGCAGACGATCCAGCATGCAATCAACGTGCTGGCGACGGACTATGACCTCAACGGCCAGACGGTCACGATCCAGCTGGCGGATGGCACCTACGGCTCATTCCAGGTTTGGGGGAAGTTCCTGGGCCAAAGTCAAGCTGCGGCCCAGGTGATCATCAACGGGAACGCCGGCGCCCCGTCGAACGTGCTGATCTCGAGTTCGACGACGACGATCAGCGCCCGCGCCCATGCCGCGTTTCGGCTGCAGAATCTCAAGGTCGCATCGACCGACGGAACCGGCGCGACCTCATGTGTTTCCTCCCAGGAAGCCGCGATCATCGAGATCGGAACCGGCTTCGTCATGGGCGCGAATTCGCCCAATGGGCAGCACTTCAATGTCGATATCGGCGGCATTATCGACATCATCGCCAATTACCAGATCGCCGGAGCGGCAGGCTCACATTACTGGGGCGGCAACAACGGCAATATTATCGTCGAGTCTGGCCTGACGATCACGATCACAGGATCGCCATCCTTCTCGGGAGCCTTCGCCTGGATCTCTCGCGGAACGGGCCTGGATCTTCGAAACGGGAGCCAGAACTTCACCGGTTCCATGACGGGGCAGCGTTACTTCGTCTCATCGAACGGGGTCATCAGCGTGTACGGCATGGGCCCCAACGTCCTTCCGGGCAGCATCGCCGGCGCGACATCGACCGGTGGCGAATACAACTAATCGGCGCGCCTGAGTCTCGGCTTTCCAGGTGACTACCCGCAGAGGATGACCTGATGGACGTCAACGCCTATCCGGTGTTCACCCCGCCGTTCGATGGATCCCAGTACGTGTTCGGCTGGGACGGCGCGGGAACCTTGAACTTCAAGGTCAGCGATATCGCCGCCCTGTCGGCCGGCGCGCCGGCCGGCACGCTGGTCGCTGGCGTCTACGCCGAAGCGCTGGTCGCCGAGGTCAACAGCCTCGAGAGCTCGGTGTCTGCGCTCGAGGGGACTTCGGCCGATGCGGCCGCTGCGGCCGACAGCGCGACGGCGGCTGCGGCGTCGGAAACGGCGGCCGCCAGCGTGCTGCAAACCGCCATCCTGGACGTGGCGCAGACGTTTCCCTCGAGCTTCATCAACGGCTCGACCTTTTTCACCAACCAGACCGGCGAAACCGAAAGCCCGACCAGCGCCCTGGCGCAGACCCTTCCCGGGACCTTCGTGACGGTGTCCGGCATGGGCCAGGTCTACCAGACCGAGGCCAGCCCTACGGGCGCCAACAGCTTCGGCGCGGTCGGCCTGATCAAGGGTGTGCCGGGCAAGATCATCTCCATCCAGGTGATGACCCGGGCGCTGAGCAACAATACCGCCGGCGGCGACAGCTACGTGGGCGCAAGCTTCGTCGGCCTCGACGAGGCCTATGGAACGCCGGTTTATCTCTCCAGCACCGTCGCTTACGACAACCTAAACACGAGCGCTGGCTGGCAGGTTTCGACTTACGAATACACCATCCCGATGACCGGCTATAAGGCCTGGTATCGGCCGCACGTGTATTACAACTATGCGGCCTCAGGGCCGGCCGGCAATCAGCAGTTCCAATTCGCCTCGCTGCTCGTGGTCGACGGTGTCTCGGCGCTGGCTTCCCTCGCCCCG
Organism: Bradyrhizobium sp.; assembly: GCA_035652015.1. Lineage (GTDB taxonomy): Bacteria > Pseudomonadota > Alphaproteobacteria > Rhizobiales > Xanthobacteraceae > Bradyrhizobium. Next base: position 35,691 of record DASREP010000057.1, read on the forward strand.
CCCCAGGTCACCGATTACACCAGCGGCTCGGCGACCTACACCGTCCCGACCGGCGCGCTCTATCTTAAGGTGAAGATGAAGGCCGGCGGCGGTGGCGGCGCCGGCTCGGGTGTGGCCGCGACCGGCGGCGCCAATGGCGCGGACTCCACCTTTGGTTCGTTCACGGCGCACCACGGGGCGGGCTCGGCCGCGGGTGCCACCCACGGCTCCGGCGGTTCGTCCGGGTCGGTCCCGTCTGGCGTGGTCAGCACCTCCGGTCAGGACGGCGCGCAGCCGGCGTCCTCGAGCGGCTTCACGTACACCCAGGGCGGCGATGGCGGCGGCCCGCGCGGCGGCAAATCCATGGCGAGTACGGCCGGTCAGGCCGCGCCGGCGAATTCGGGCTGCGGCGGCGGAGGCGGCGGTGCGGGGTCCGACGGCGATTCCGGCGGTGGCGGCGGCGAGGGCGAAGAGCTCGAGATCCTCATTCCGGGTCCGCTTTCAGCGACCTACGCCCTGGCGGTCGGAGCCGGTGGCGCCGGCGGCGCGCTGGGCGGCGCTGGCAACGCGGGCGGCGCCGGCGGGTCGGGCCGGATCACGGTGACGGCCTACTTCCAATGACCGCGCCGCGCGACACGGTTGCTTTCAAGGGCAAGGCTGGGGTCAACGTTTTCTGGCCGTGGGGCGGCCCGATTGTGAATACCGCAGTCAGTCCGGCGGTCTATGAGACCGCCGATGTGGTGTTCGGTCCAATCGCCAACGGTCCCTGGTCCTCGCATGTCACCCCCGCGGTGTTCGACCAGGTGCTCGCCGCTGGCTTCGATCACTTCCGCATCCAGTTCAATCCGGGGCCCTGGCTGCAGGGGATCCGCAACAGCGACACCGTCTACAACACCGCCCTGTTCGAGCAGTTCGACAGTTGCGTCGATAGCTGCATCGCCGCGGGCATCGGCGTGGTGTTGGATCCTTTCCTAACCGGCTATGTGCTCGACACACCCGGGTCGGCTCTGGTCAATCCGAGCCCGCTGGGCGGCACGGGCTCGAGCGGCTTCACCAATTTCCAGGCTATGCTGAACGCCTTCGTCTCGCGCTATGTCACCCGCGACCCGTCGATGGTGGCCTTCGAGCTGTTCAACGAGCCGCCGGATCCGACGTCGTTCACGGGCGACTGGCCCGATGTGATCCAGCCCGCGCTTTACGCCGGCGTGCGCACGATCGCGCCCAACCACACCGTGGTGTGCACCGGCGCCCAGTGGTCGGCCATCTCGACCCTGGTGGCGATCGATCCCAGCGCCTACGACAAGAACGTCCTTTGGACCTTTCACCCGTTCCTGCCGGCCTGCGCCAGCCTGCAGGGCTATATCTACAATCAATACAAATACATCACCGGCCTGCACTATCCGCCGGTTTCAAGCGAGCAGAGCGCTGCGATCGCCTCCATGACCGCTGCGGTCAACGCCGACGGGACGCTCTCGCCGACGCAAAAAACCTCGATGATCTCGCAGCTAACGACCGAGCTGAACGCCTATTTCTCGACGCCGCAAACCGAGGCGTGGCTCTCCGCCCAGTTCGATCCGGTCGACGCCTGGTGTGCCGCCCACAACATCCCGCCCGCGTCGATCTACGTCGGCGAATTCGGCATGACCCGCACCAACGGCGGCTTTCCTGGCATCAACGTTCCCGGCTACCAGGGCGGCACGCGGCTCGACCGGATCCACTTCTACCGGGACATGAAGAGCGCCATCTTCGCCCACGGATTCCGCTGCGCGCCGGACCACCTCGACACCCTCGACTATGGGCTGACCTTCGGCGTCGACGCCAATATTGGCGCGTTCGATCCGCTCTTGCTGGGGGCCATCCGGCCCAAGCGCAACCTGCTCCAATACTGATCCGGCGCGGCCGCCGGCGGCTCGATCTGGCCGCGCACGGCGTGCGCCCCATCCGGCGAGGCGATCATGGGTATCGGCATCCTGCGCAAGCCGCTGCGGATCGTCGCGTCTTCGGGCTGGTCCCAGAGCTGGAATTTCTGGCTCGGCAGTCCGGATGCGCCGACGGCCGACGACCTGAGCAGCTGCTCGGCGAGCCTCACGCTTACGCCTGTCAACGTCGCCGGCGCGTCGCCCCTGACCCTGACCAGCGGCGCGGGTCAGATCACCATCTCTGGCGGCGTGTTGACCGTGGATGCGTCTCGCACCGTGCTCGAGGCCTGGGCGACCTGGGCCCAGGCCGACACCCCGACCGACTGTGATTTCAGCCTGCGGATCATCGATCCCGCCAAGGACGTCGACCGCTACGTCTTGCGGTCAGATCCCGCCTCGAGCCGCGCCAAGGTGTTCGCGTGAGCGTCGACGTCTATATCCGCGACGAGGCGATCAACGTCTATGCGCTGCCCGGCGGTCTCGAGGTCCTCATGGAGGGCGGCGCGATCGACGTCGTCTTCGGCGACGAAGGCCCTCAAGGCGCGCCAGGACAGGCCGCCGAGATCGACATGGTGCTCGGCCTCGAGAGCCTCACGCCTGGCGCGACGGTGTCCATGAAATTCAAGCTGGCCAGCGCAATGCCGGCGACCACGGAAAAAAGCAGAGCCTTCACCAGCACTCCGCCGATCACTCAGGCGGTGACGATCCAGCTGCTCGACAATGGCCAACCCTTCGGCACGGCGACTTGGGAGGTCGGTCAGTACGACGGGGCTCTGAGCTTCAACGATCTCGCCGCGCCATTCGCAGCCGGCGACGTTCCCGGTTTCGGGATCCCTAACCCGCTCGACGGGGCCTTCACCCAGTTCGCGATCACCTTCGCGGCCTAACCTCAGAGGACATTCCATGGACGACGCACAAAGCGCGGCGCCTGCGCCGACGCTCGACGAATTGCGGGCTCAGCACGCTGCGGCCGAGAAGGCTCTGGCCGAGGCGGAGGCTAAAGCCGCGGCTGGGCCGCCGAAGACGCCGGAGCAGCTCCATCAGGAGCATGAGGACGCCAAGGCGGCGCTGGAGAAGCTGGAGGGCCCGGTGATCGCCTATCACAACGCGCGCTTCGACCACGCGACCGCGCTTCAACGCCCGCACGAAGCCGACGCGTTGGAGGCGGCGGCGCAGGCGCACGCCGAGGCCAAGACCGCGCACGACGCGCACGTCGCGGCCCATCCCGAGCTCACCCGTCAGATCGACATCGCCGCGCAGGCGGTCATCGACGCCCGCGAAGCGCTCGCGGCCCACCAGGAGTAATCGTCCATGAAAAGGTTGACCGAAAAGGGCCTTGCGCTCGCCACCGTCTCCGCCGCCGCGCTCCTGGGCGCGGCGGTCTGCGAGCAAGTCCAAATCCACGGCCGCTACGTCTTCGAATGCTATGACAAGGACGGCAAACTCAAGTGGACCGACACGATCGAAAACACGGTCGTCACGGTCGGCAAGAACCTGATCCTCGACCAATCGCTCGCCGGGTCGTCCTACACGGCCGCCGAATACTTGGGCTTGATTAGCTCGGCGTCCTATTCGGCGATCAGCGCGGCCGACACCATGTCGTCGCACTCCGGCTGGCTAGAAGCGGGCTCGAGTAACGCGCCGACCTTCTCCGGCAACCGGGCGTCCTGCTCCTGGTCGTCGGCGTCCGGCGGATCGAAGGCGCTCTCGTCCAATCCCAGCTTCTCGATCACCGGCACCGGTACGCTCAAGGGCGCCTTCCTCGCCGGCGGCGCGAGCGTGAGCTCCACCATCGGGAACACGTCCGGCACGCTGATCTCCGCTGGTCTGTTCACCGGCGGCGATCGCTCGGTGCTCAGCGGCGACACGGTCAACGTCTCCTACTCGATGAGCATCTGATGTTGGACGGGTGGGGTGGCGCGACCGCGGACGTTCCAGGTGAATGGGAAACCAAGGAAGCGGTCAGCTACCCCGTCCTCGATCGCTGGGGCCGGCACTTTCTGGTCTGGCATTTCCCGAACGTCGGCTCGCGCATCCAGCGCCACGCCCACGAGCCCAAGAAGTGCCATGACACCATCCTGATCAAGGGCACCCTGAAGGTGACCGGCGAGGCCGAGCGGGGCGACTGCACTGTGACCGCGCCAGATTACCTGCGCTTCGAGGCGGGGGTCGAGCATTCGTTCACCGCGGTGACGGCCGGCGCGCTGGCGATCCATGTATTCGACCCGGAGGTCGATCCGAACGGGGTGACCTGACATGGCTCTCCCGCTCCTGAAGCCGATCCACAAACCGGCCTGGTGGGATCGACCGGCCAATGATGATCGTGCGCCCGCGCCGGTCATCCGGTTTCCTCGGCCCTATCGCGAACGCTCTCCACTCACGTCCGGAATCAGCATCCGAGGCACCCCCACGGGGAGCAACGGAAGCAGCTGCGTCACCACGTCCGGCACGACCGTCAACGTGTCGGTGACCAAGCCGACCGGCGTGGTTTCCGGAGACGTTTGGATTATCTCCATCACCGGCAGCCAGTCGTGCTGCGGTGCGCCAACCGTGACCACGCCGACCGGCTGGACCCTGGTCGATAGCAACGTCTTCACGACCAACACGCGCAGCATTTGCCTGATCCGCAAATGCGACGGCACCGAAGGGAGCACCCAGACTGTCGCGCTGAAGTCCTCGGCGGCCTTCACGACGGTGCGATGGGCCTACGCGGCGGTGGCCTATTCCGGCTGCGACGCGACCACCCAGCAAGACGCCACCGCAACCACCCAGACCAACACCTCATCGACCAACGCGACCGCCCCGTCGATTACGACGGTGACCAACGGGGCGCAGATCGTCGCCACCATCTTCCGCATTGGCACGGCGACCTTCACGCCGGCGAGCGGCTACACAACCGAGAAGAACCAGGCTGTCAGCACCGGCAGCGTCACCATTATCGACAAGAACCAGGCGACCGCGGGCGCGACGGGTTCGATAACCAGCACGCTCGGCTCGGCAGCCGTCACGCGCGGCGTCACCATCGCGCTGCGCCCGGCAGCCACCGGGACGACCTACAATGTTTCGATCAGCGAAAGCGGCTCGGCGGCCGACGCCCTGGACGCCCTGGTCAATTCGAAGAATGCGATCGCGGAATCGGGGTCGGTGGCAGATTTGGTCGCTGCGATCCTCACTGCCGTAGGCTCCGTCTCGGAGGCCGGAGCAGCGGCCGACACGCCGTCTTCCCTGGTCGATACGGCCGACACCATGGCCGAGGCTGGAGCGGCCTCGGATGCGCCTGCCTCGACCGCGACGTTGCCCAGCGCCATGAGCGAAAGCGGCGGTGCGTCCGACGCCCTCAGCGAGACCCTTACCGTCCCTCTTACCGTCGCCGAATCCGGCGCCGCCCACGACTCGACCGACAGCCTGGTCATCACAGCCGATAGCATGGCCGAGGCCGCCTCTGCGGTCGATGCGCCGGCCTCCCTGGTCAGCACCGCCGACGCCGTCGCTGAGGTTGGCGCGGCGGCCGACACGCCGGCGAGCACCGCCGTCTATCCCTCCGCCGTCTCCGAGGTTGCTTCGGTCGCCGACGCCGTCACGGGCGGCCTTCTGATCGACGTTGACCTCAGCGAAAGCGGGTCGGCCGTCGACGCGACCGATACGAACGTCAGCACCGCGGACGCCGTCGCCGAGAGCGGGGCGGCGACGGATGCGACCGATGCATCCTTGCAGATTAGCGCCGCGGTGAGCGAGGTTGCATCGGCGACGGACGCAACCGCCTCCCAGGCCAGCACCCTCGACCAGCAGAGTGAAGCTGGCGGGGCTGTGGAGATCGTCTCGAGCACGGCGATCCTGCCGTCTTCGATCTCCGAAGCAGGCGCGGCGGCGGACGTGGTGACTGGCGGCCTGGCGCTGTTCGTCGCGGTCAGCGAAGGCGCCTCGGCCGCCGATATCGTCGCGAGCCTCGCCCAGCTGGCAGGGGCGCTCGCCGAGACGCTTTCGGCGACCGACGCGACCGACACCACGGCGACGTTGCCCTCGGCGGTCGGCGAGACCGGCGCGGCCTCCGAGCAGATTTCCAGTACTGGCTCGATTATCGCGCTCGACATAAGCGAGGCCGCCGCAGCGTCGGACACCGTCGCCGGGGCAGTCAGCTCCGCCGATGTCATATCGGAGGCCGGGACCGCGACCGAGACCGTGACTGGCATCGCGGTGCTGCTTGGCCCCGTGAGCGAAAGCGCGGCGGCCACAGACGCCGTCGCCGTGGCCCTCAGTCTCAACCTGCAACTCCAGGAGGGCGCGTCCGCAGCGGACGTGATCTCCGCAGCCATGGCGATCGAGGCCCAGGTTGCGGAGTCGGCCGGCGCCGGGGACGTCGTGAGCGCATCGGCCTCGCTCCTGGCCGCGCTGACCGAAGTTGGGGCGGTCGCCGAGGTCATAAGTTCGACGGCGATCTACCTATCCGACCTCGAGGAAGCCGGCGCGGCCGCGGACCAGGTCCTGGCGATGGTCACCCAACAGGTGCGGCGCTTCATCCTTTTCATGCGCGGCCGCCGCGCGAGCTGAGAGATCCCCCATGAATGACGAATCCCCCGTCGGCGCAGCAGGCTCCGGAGCGGCCCTGGCTGCGCAGCCTGTCGCAGTCGCGCCAAAAATTAGCTTCGCGGACGCCGTGACCGCCCTCCGCGACTTCGCGGTGACGCTCGCTCCGTACGCTTATGTCGTCTACTCGGTCCAACTGGCGGTGCACCAAAGCGACGCCAAGTTCACCCAAGGCCTGATCCAGGGCTTGTTCGGCGCGGCATTGCTGGCGATCAAGCCCGGCGGGAGCAAGGGCTGATGGACGGCCTCGAGCTCGCCGCTCTTTGCGCTTTCGAGGAGGCGAACCTCGAGCCCGACGACGGCGTCGCCGGCGTTCTAAAGGTGATCCAAAACCGGATGCGTCTCCGGTTTCAAAGTGACGGAACGGTTGAGGGGACCATCTTCCACGGCAACGGCGTCGCCTTCTCCTGGGCGGCCTTCGATTGGTTCAATCATCGCTATCAGCGGGTCGCCAACGGGCTGACCGAGATCGAAGCCCGGGCGGCGCACCTAGAACAGGTCGCGGCCGGTTACCCGAATGCCTGGGCTCGGGCGCTGCGGATCACGCGGGCCATGGTAGCCAGGACCTATCACGGTCCCGACTTCGACCGGCTGACCGACGACACGGTCCTTTACCTAAATCCCGCCATCGCGCATGCGCCGTGGGCGACGCCTGACAAGCAAGTCTGGGTGATCGGCCACCACGTCTTCTACCGCGCCTAGCCGGCCGGCCGCCATCGCCACAAGGGACTGAGATGAGCAAATCAGCCATTGAACTCGACGCCGAAGCTTCGGAACTGGAGGCTCGCGCCCTGCAACTTAGAAGGGATGCCGCTTCACGACGGGATCGGGACCGAGAAGTTGCGCGCCTCGAGGCGGCGAAAATCCCGGTCGATCGATCTGCGCGAACGCTTGTGGACGGCTCTCCTGTCACGAAAGATCACCGCGAACTCAAGCCAAACGGCCAGCAGAAGGATTATGTGGTCCTCAGCGAGGCCGAGCGGGCCAAGGGCTTCGTGCGCCCCGTGCGCCGGTCCTACATCCACACGAAGTGCGGTGTGCTGACCACGATGTCTCAGGCCATCGCCGAGACCTACGCGCGCGACCCGTATTTCTACAGCGGAACCTTCTGCTGTGGATGCGGCTCGCATTTCCCGGTCGGCGACGACGGCGAATTCACCTGGGCCGACGCGCCAAACGAAAAGGTGGGGACGTGACCACAAAGCATTCGCCCCGGCGCGTGCTCAAAGCACAGGCCGACAAGATCGCGGCTATACTTAAGGCGGCTGAGCGCGGCGACAAAATTGACGCGAGATTTGCCGAAAAGATCGCCGCTGCCCGGGCTAAAGAGGCGTTCAAGGCAGCCATCGTTATGGACGACAAGATCATTACGATCGAACTGCCCTGGTCGATTATCCGAAGCACTCACGAAGCTGGTCTCGCGGAATACATCCTCGGACAGATGCGCGAGTTGCGCGAAACGATCAACTGATCAGCTGAGCGGGTGAAAGTCCCGCGACACGCACTCGGCCCAAATCCCCCTCCCGCGGAGCACGGCCCCTTTGGGCCGGGCGCACGCCGTGCGCCGCGGATCCAAGGACAGCAAAACCCATGAATCTCAAAATCAATCCGGCGCCGCTCTTGGCCGCCGTCATCAAGGACGCCGGCCAGGTCGAGATCGTCGCTCAAAAGGCGATGACTTATATCCAGGTCGCCGAACAGGTCGGCAAAGCCTGGGGTCTGTCGGGCGCCGACAAGCTCGGCTTGGTGAAGGACGCGCTCCTGGCCGATCTGGCCCAGGTCGACAAGCCGTTGGCGGACCTGGTCACGGCTGAGTGGCCGAAGATCGCGGGCATCCTCTCGGCCCTGGTCAGCGTGTTCAACTTCATCGGCTGGGCGTTCGCTGCGGCCGCGCCGATCGTCGCGGCCGCCGACCCGGGCGCGGCCCCGGCGATCAACGCCATCAACGCTGCGATCGCGGCCGTCCAGGCCGTGAAGGCGGCTGCAAACGGCGGTCAGTCCGATCAACAGCCTCAGCCCGCGGCTGAGCAGAAGGCCGCCTGACCGCGGCCATGACCCCGCTCGAGCGGGACTTCCACCGGCATCTCCGCGGCAGCCGCGCCGCGCTGCGGAGATTGCGACGACACGCCCGCGGCGCACGACAAGAGGACGCCATCATGGCTGCTATCGACGACCTGACCGCTGCGGTCGGCAACCTGGAGACGGCCGCTACCGCCGCCGTTTCCGAAATCAAGACCCTGCAATCCAGCGACAACGAAACCCAGCTGGCCGCACTGGCCAGCCGCGTTTCCACGGTGACCGCGACCCTTGCCGGCGCAGTCCCTGCGCCCCAACCGGCCCCGGCTGCCGAGCCGCCGGCCGAATAACCGCGTCCTGGCCCCGGCCCGCTGTCCGGCGCGGCCGGGACTCGCCGCCGGCGGGGAGTGTCTGACGCCCCGCCGGCGCAGCTGACCCCATGGAGGTTACCGTGCAGCCGCAGGATCCTAAGACCGGACGCTTTGTGAGGCGGCCACCCCCGCCGCCGCTTCCGCCGTTAGAGCCGCGGATCATCCCGGAGATGTCAGCCTTCGAACGGGCCGCATGGCTTGTCCTAGCGGGCGCGGGGGTTGTTCTCGCCATCACGTTCAGCGGCGCCTTTCATGGCCTGCACTGATGGGCGCGCTCAAGGCCATCGCCACCATCCTCACCATGATCGTGGCCGCGGCGCTGATTGGGATCGCCGGCGGCCTTTGGTGGATGGACCACAGCGCCAAAAAGCTGGCGGTGACCGAGCAGGCCAAAGCCGGCGCGGCGACCGTCGGACAGGGGCAAGCACAGGCGCAGACGGCCGCGCAGCAGATCATCGTCTCCGGGCAGGCTCGCGACCATCTCGACATTCAGCTGCACCAGGACAACGCGAATGCGATCGCTCACGCCCCGGGCGCTTCGGACGCCCTTGATCCTACTTTGCTGCGCACCGCTCGCCTCGGGTTGTGTAAGCACGCGGCTTACGCCGCCGATCCTGGCTGCGCTCGACTGCGCGAGCCTGATCCCCCAGTCGTACCGAAGCCCGGTCCCGCCGGCGCCACTGATTTCCACTAACGCCACCGCCGGCGAGGCGCTGATCGCCCTCGACGCGCAGACCACGCAGCTCGACCAGGCCAACGGACGCACCGCCGACCTGATCGCGATCGCCGATAGTTGTGGGCAGCGCCAGGCGGCGATCCTCAAGGCCCTCGACCCGTCGCCCTGGTATGATGGCCTGCTGCACCACTTCATGCCGCCGTCGGCGGCCAAATAGCCTTCATTTAGTCGCGTCGCGGAGGCGTGGAGTATGGATTCAGGTGCGGTAAGCGCTGGCTGCGCAATAGTTCAGGTCGCAACCACGATCGGGGTGTTCCTTTACTTGCGCGGCACGCGCGAGGGGAAAAGCGAGACGACTGACGAGGGCCTCGCCGACAAAGTGAAGCGAGCCGAGGCGCGGATCGGCAGTCTTGAGAAGGACGCCGGCGAAACGCACGATCGAGCGTTGATCACCGAAAGCGAGCATCGCAGCCATGTTCGCGACTGCGACCGTCGCTATGCCGGTATCGATGAGCGCCTAACCCATATTCGCGATTGCTTGGACAACATGGGTGGCCAGATCAACAACCTGGCATCTGGTCGAACTGGCAAGATCTACGAGGTTCGTCCGCCACGTACGCGCAAGCCGCCTTCCTGAACCCCGCGCTTTCCTCCCTTGCGCGGCACCCTGGCCCCCTCGCCACGCCCGGCGGGGGGGTTTTTTTATTGGGCTGGCGCGCGGTGTGCGGGCTCGATGACCAGGCGCGCTTCCACTCCCAGTACGCGCAGGGCCGCCGACACATTGTCGATTTTGACGTTGCCCTTGCCGTCTAGGATTCGGCGCACGACCTTTTCGTCGCGGTGCATGAGACTGGCGAGGCGCATCTTGTTGACGTGCTGCGCGGCCATGGCGGCCGCCACGGCCGCGCGGGCGGCGGTTAAGAGCGGCAGATCGACTGCCGTTTCGCCCGCTCTTGGCTCGCGCGGCGCCGGCACGGGTCGATCGTCGGCTAGGTAGGCCAGGACCGCCTCCTCGAGGGCGTCCTCGGCGTTGGTGCGGGCCTCTTGCTCAGTGGCGCCGCTGGTCAGGACCTCTGGGAGGTCCGGGAATCGGACGATGATCTCGCCATCGTCGTGGCGGTCGAAAACCGCCGGGTAGCTCCAGGTTAGCATCCTTGTTACATCGGCCGCCTTCGGCGGCCTCCTTCTTCCTTACGTGACCGGGGCTCCTCCGGCCAGGTGCGGGGCCCTCCTGACCCCGCCTTAGAATTCCCCTTTCGGTATGTTCAGCTGTTCCAGCATGGCGGCAAGAAGGCCTGTCCCGATCTCGCCAGTCTTCACCGTGGTGCGGCGGTCGCCGACTTGGACCATCTTGTGGCCGCCTTTGCCGCGGCTGGCGTTGACCGCGAATTCCCGGTCATTGGCCTTGGCCCACTTGCGGGCTTTCCGAATGAATTCTTTCCCGTTCATGAAAGAAATTATCGGACACTTTTGTCCGATATTCAATCGAAAAACGGACAAAAGTGTCCGGAAAATTCGAACGCCCCAGGGCGCTGATTTGGGTCGAAAATCTTTTACACTGTGCCCGTTTGTTCGAGTTCAGTTCGGCGGACGTTCACGGCTCATTTTACACCCAGACCGTTGATTTTATTGAATTAGCACCGCTTTAGGAAAGCGCTGCTCTATCCTGCTGAGCTACCGGGCCTGCTTGGGTTTCCTAGCCTTTTGAGCTCCAGATTCGAAGCCATTTTACAGGCCATTTTACAACTGGAGCCGGTTTCGTTCTCCCAAACGGGGCCGATCAGCCCTTCCGCCGACCGGCGAGGCGCGCGACCATGCCGCGGCCGATCGCCTCGCCGGTGACGTAGCGGACGATGATCTGCTCGACGCGCTCCTTCTTCCACCCGAGGATCCAGGAGATGTCCTCGAGCGGCATACCGGCCACCGCGAGCCGCGTGGCGCCCGTTCCGCGCAGATCGTGGAACGTAAGCCCTTTAATGGCCGCGTCGCGCTTAGCGCGCTGCATTGCCGTCTGCAGCCCCGCCACGGTCCACGGGCTCCCGCGGCTGTGGGTGAGGGCGGCGCCGACCTCATGCTTGGGCAGCTCTGCGATCAGCGTGCGCAGCTCGTCGGTGATCGGGATGACGATGGTCTTTCGGCCGCGGCTCTTGCCGGTGTGCCAGACGATGGCGTCCTCGCCGATCGCCGAGACAGGGATCTTCACCAGGTCGCCCACGCGCAGCGCGGTCAGCGCGGCGAAGCGGACCGCCAGGGCGAAGTCGGGCTTGCATTTGGGCAGCAGCTGCGCCAGCTCCGCCGGCGTCCAGATCTTGTCGGCGCGATTGCTGGCGTAGATCCGCGGCCAGCTGACCAGGGGGTTGACGCTGATCTCGCCGCGCTCGAGCGCCCATTTGGTGACCGCGGCCACCGCGCCCAGGCGCGCGTCGGCGGTGCAGGGTGTGGCCTTGTAGCGGTCGCGCCAGTCGATCAGCGCCTTGCGAGCCTTGGGGGATTCCAGCGCCTTGACGGGCATCAGGCCGATGTCGTCGACCTTGGCGATGTCAAGGGCTTTGGTGAGGTCCGACTGCCGGCGTGGCCCGAGTTTCTTGAACTCGCCGCTCTCGAGGTATCGGCCGATCAGGCCGGTGAGAAAGTCGGCGGCGTGGCTGGGCTGCATGACCGCCCGATACGACAGCACCGCTTGTTGGGTGAGGCGCCCGACCTCGCGCTCGAGCTCGCGTTCGGTAGCCCCTCGCGCGGCCAGGATCCGCGGGCCGCCGCGCCATGCGTACCAGTATTCGCCGAGCATGCCGCCGGCGAGCTTGGGGCGGACTTTATGCAGACCGGGCAGCACGTCCCGCGTCCTGGGCCCATTGGTCGAAGGCGGCATCGGCGTCGCTCTTGTTGGCTGGCGACACTACGCTCACCACACCGCGCAGTCCGTCAAGCCAAGCATCGAGCGCCACCCGATCCCAGCGGATCCGGCCGGCGATGCTCACCCGACCGATCGGGACGCGCGCCAGCGCGGCCTTCGGCAGGCTGAGATAGGCGGCCGCCTCGGCGTCGGTCAGTAGGCGTGGCGTCACGCCCGTCATCAGGCGCGGCCACCGCGGGCTTGCATGCCGATCGCCTCGGCCGCCTCGGAAACCTGGGCGATGATGTCGCGCGCCACGCTGAGGAAGGCCTCGGCCATCAGGCCGATCGGAACGTCCGGATGCTTGGTGCACATGAACGTGGTGGCCGCGGCGTGAAGCGCGCCGGTGGCGGCGGCCATCTGGATTTGGGTCGTTGGCGCCGCCTTGCACCGCGCCTGTAGCATGAGCATGACCTCACGCTCGGCGAGGTTCATTTCGACTTCAAAGGCGGTCGGATTCTCGATCCTCGGCGTCATTGCTGATCTTCCGACGGACCCGGCTCTGGCGCGGCTTGGGCTTCCTGGGCGGTGGGAGAGGCGGCGAGCGGTTCGAACCGGCCATCATCAAATTCGACTTCTGGGCGCGCCCACAACCGGCCCTTGGCGTCCTTGTATATGACGAGCGAAGCCGCCTCGCCGATGGGCTCCCCAGCTTGCAGGCTCGCCGTCCCGATCACCTGATAGTCGGTCCCTCGCTTCACATGCCGGTGCGTCGGCTTCCACCCCTCCCGGCTCTCCTGGGTGGGGCGGCGTTCGCTCACCCCCTGGAGGGCGTCGGCGACCTGCTCAACGCAATCGTTATAGGCTTTCCAAGCCATTTTGACGGCAGCGTGAATCGCTCGCCGGTTTAGGATTTTACCCTCAGGCGCAAAGGCGTTTTCGGCCTTCTGTTCAGCCAATAGCGCCCCGCCGAGCGTGTCCTTCAGGCGCTTGATCAGCCCCTCCAGATCGGGCTGGGGCTCTTGGTCGGTGGGATCAGTGGTCATAATCAAGTATCCGTAGTTCTATCTTAACACCGGCTTTGATGGGAATATTGTAAGAATTTAGTCCGGTATCAATTGTTATGCTAATGACAGGATCAATTGTCCCGTCTATGCTGTCTAACCATGTTGTTTCTGGGCCATCGCAGCCGGAGATAACAGCCTCGTAGCGGATCATCCCCGCCAGGGGTTGGGGGAGGGTCATG
>DASREP010000058.1:0-4559 GCA_035652015.1 Bradyrhizobium sp.
ATGGTGATCTCGGATTCCAGATGATCGTGATCACTGGAGACGAACACAACTGACGGGTTTTAAGTTTGCTGGAAATGGCCTCCTCGTCAAGGCTGGCGGGTTGGTTCGAAGATCGTCCCGGCGGTCCATGGGAGGGCCCCCGTGCGCGGCGCGGAGTGCCCCCACGAGCGGCGTAGCGACGCGCGCGGGAGGGGCCTGTGGGCCGGCGGGGCGATCGTGCGCCAGGTGCTCACGGCTTTTTCTTTTCGCCAGCCTGACGCCGTAGACTGTCGCCTTTGAGCTCGATGCGGTGGGCATTGTGAATGATGCGGTCCAATATCGCATCGCCGAGGGTAGGATCGGCAATGACGTCATGCCATTGCGACACGGGGACCTGACTTGTGATCAACAAGGATCCCTTGTCGTAGCGATCATCGACAATCTCGAGCAGATCCCGGCGTTGGTCGGCGGTAAGCGGTTCAGGTCCCCAGTCGTCAAGGATGAGGAGATTGACGCGCTCGAGCACGGCGATCAGGCGCGCCAGACGACCTTCGCCGCGCGCCTGGGCGAGATCGGCGAACAGGCGGGATGTTCGCTTGTAGAGGACGGAGAAGCCGTCGCGGCAAGCTTTGTTGCCGAGCGCACATGCCAGCCAGGACTTGCCGGTGCCGGTTGGGCCGACAATGACCAGGTGGTTGGCATCACGGATCCATTGGCAGGTGGCGAGGGTTTGGAAGAGCGAACGGTCAAGGCCGCGAGCGGTGCGATAGTCGACGTTCTCGATGGCGGCGGCTTGACGGAGCTTGGCACTGGTCAAGCGGCGCGTAAGGCGACGGTTGTCGCGCGCGGTGACCTCGCGATCGACGAGGAGGCCGAGCCAATCGGCGTGCGGCATCCCGGCCGCCTCGGGATTGTTCTGTAGTTCGGCGAGGGTATCGGCCATGGCAGCAAGGCCGAGGGCGCGCAAGCGATCGATGGTGGGGTGAATGAGCATGCTGATCTCTCCTGATCAATTGTAGTAACTGCGGCCACGGATGTTGGCGTGGAAGAGGATGGGCGCCTCCTCGGCGTGCGGCGCGGTTCTGTCCGTGCCGTTCTTGAGGATGGCGGCGACCGATTTGTACGAACGGGCGTTGAGCAGCAGCGCCCGGGCACAGGCGGCGTCGACGCGTTCCTGGCCATAGCGCTTGACCAGCCCGAGAATGCCGATGGCCGAGCGGAAGCCCTGTTCCGGATGCGGCCGCGACCGCAGGATGACGTCGATCAGGGTGTCGGCGTCGGGGCCGACCTTGGCGGCTTCGGAACGAATACGCTCATGGGTCCAGTCACGATAGCGGCGATGCGAGCTCGGCATATGCTCGGAAATCGTCGTCGGGCGATGCGGCAGCGTGCTGCGCAGATGCGACGCCACCCGCTTGCCGCGCAGGAAGATCTCGACGGTCTTTTGGGTGATGCGAGCCTCAACCACCTGATGCACGAGGTTGTGAGGGACGCTGTAGTAATGCTTGGCGATCTCGACGTGATAATCGAGGTTGACCCGGCAGCGCTTCCACTCGGCATACTCGTACGGTTCATCCGGCAAGGGGGTCAGCGCCGGACGATCGAGCTCCTCGAACAGGTCGCGGCGACTTCGTCCCCAGCTCCGGAGAGGTCGATCGTTCAGCTCGACAAGAAGCGCGTGGATCGCCTCATTGAGGGCGGCAAGCGAGAAGAAGCGGCGATTGCGCAAGCGCGCCAGAATCCATCGCCCGACGATTTGGACCCCGACCTCGACCTTGGCTTTGTCGCGCGGACGATACGGCCTCGCCGGGACGATAGCGGTGCGGTAATGGCGGGCGAGATCGGCATAGGTCCGGTTGACCATCGGCTCGTGAAAGCAAGCCCGGGTGATGCCGGCCTTCAGATTATCGCTCACCGTCTGCCGCGTCGTGCCGCCGAAATAGGCAAAGGCCCGAACGTGCGAGGCGATCCAGTCCGGCAGGCTCTGGGTGAGGCTGGCTTCGGCGTAGGTGTAGTTCGAGGCGCCGAGCACGGCGACGAAGATCTGCGTGCTGCGCACCTCGCCGCTGAGCCCGTCAACCACCTCCATGGTGTGACCGGCATAGTCGACGAACAGCTTCTCGCCGGCGACATGGACCTGGCGCAGGGTCGGCTTGAGGCGGCCGGCCCACTCCTTGTAGCGTTCGCAGAACCACGCATAGCTGAAGCTGTCGGAGTTTGCGTCGCAATACTCCTCCCACAGCAGCATCAGCGTGACGTTCGGGCGCCGCAGCTCGCGATGCACGAGCGCCCAGTCCGGATGCGGACGCTCGTTGCTGGGCCGATCAGAAGGCGGCGGAAACAGGCGGTTCTCAAGCCGGACGTCGTCATCCAACTCCGGCGGCAACGGCCAGGTCAGGCCAGCCCGGCGGGTTCGGTTGAGGTATTTGCTGACCGTGCCCTGGGCTAAGCCCAGGCTGCGGGCAACGGCGCGTTGCGACATGCCGACGCTGTAGTGCAGGCGTAGAACTTCGCGAATGTGGCGCATGGACAGTCTCTCGGTCGGCATCTCGATCCTCTGCGGTTAGGCAAAAGACCAAGCTACCCGGGTTGCAGACTGTCAGCCGTGCGCGCCTCCTGGTTACCCCGATCGCGATCGCTGGAAATAGCGATCACGATCGGCTGGAAATGGTGATCACGATGCTCTGGAATGGGTGATCACGATGGTCTGGAATCGGTGATCACGATCGGCTGGAACGCGCAGTGAAGCCGAACGCAATGCGCTCGTACTCCTCTGGGAAGCGTCGGACCGGGTTTGCGGCAAGCGGCTGAAAGCCTTGATGCCGATGCTGATCGAGGCGATGGAGCGGCACAGCCATCTCGACCTCGCTCCCGAGATCCGCGGCAAGCTGCTTTCGATGAGCGCGGCGACGATCGACCGGACGTTGGGCCGGATTCGGGAAGGGCTCGGTCGCCAGCGTCGGCGACCGGCCGCACACGCCCTGCGACGCAGTATTCCGATACGGACTTCAGCGGATTGGAATGATCCGGCACCGGGATTCGTGGAGGCGGACCTTGTCGCCCACAGCGGTCCATCGGCGCGCGGCAGTTACGTGCAGACCCTGGTCCTCACTGACGTCGCGACGGGCTGGACGGAGTGCGCACCGCTGATTGTGCGCGAGCAGACGCTGCTGAGCACCGTGCTGACGGAATTGCGTAAGCAATTGCCCTTCGCGCTTCTTGGCTTGGACACGGACAATGACACCATTTTCATGAACGAGACGCTCAAGACGTACTGCGACACGGCCAATATCGTTTTCACGCGCTGCCGGCCGTACCGCAAAAACGATCAGGCGTTCGTCGAGCAAAAGAACGGCGCTGTCGTGCGCAGGATGGTCGGCTACCGGCGGTTCGAGGGTTTGGAGGCTGCGACGCTGCTGGCGCAGCTCTACCGCTCGGCGCGCCTGTTCGTGAACTTCTTCCAACCATCGTTCAAGCTGATCGCCAAGCAGCGCGACGGCGCCCGTGTGCGCAAGACCTACAGCGCGCCTGCGACGCCGCATCAACGACTGGCCGCCGATTCGCGCACGTCCGATGAAGTTCGCGCTCGCTTACAAGAGACTTTCGCCGGCCTCGACCCCGTCGCCTTGTTGCGCGATATCCGAGTGACGCAGGAGCGGTTGGCGGCCCTTACTGACATCGAGCCTGTCGCGAACCTCGGCGCAATCGCGCAGCCGATCGATCTTTTCCTGGCGAGCTTGAGAACCGCCTGGAAGGAGGGCGGCGCCCGGCCGACAGATCGGCCGATCGTCAAGGCAAAAAGAGGCCGTCGCCGTCCCGACCCGCTCATTCGAGTGACGCCGGATTTGCGCAAATGGTTTGAAGCCGAGCCGTGGCGGACCGGCAGCGAACTCCTGGCGCGATTGCAGGCAGAATACCCTGGAGTCTATCCCCAAAAGCTTCTGCGCACGCTACAGCGTCGCCTAAAGACCTGGCGCAGCGAACAGGCCAACGCCCTGCTGTTCGGCCCCTCCCAAGTACCGCCGCTCGCCCTTGACGTCGTAGCGCCTCAGTAACGGCGGCCTCGCGCAGAAAAAGCCGGGGAGCTGCGAACCGCGACTATCATCGCATCCAGTGCGGATGAGTGCCTGATCCGTGCTCGGCGTCAAGGCCAAGCCCGCTACGCGGGTCGCTCCGCGAGCCTTGACCCCTGCGCGCGGATCAGGCCGCGGACGACCATGAGCTTTGCTGGCAGGCCCGGCCTCAAGGCCGGTCCCGGTCAGCAAAGCTCATGGCGAACCGCCACCAGACGGCGGATACTCCAGCAGATCTTGCGCCCACTTCGGCAATCATTGAGAGGCCGCCTCCTCTTAGCCGGGAGCAAAAAAGATGAGGCAGCGACCGGCGTGAGGGAGCACTGTTACGTGCGGCAATACGCACTCTCACCCTGATTGCCGCGCGGCAACGGTCCATTCGACTGACCGCCGCCAGCGCAGGCCGGCATTCTTGATCGCGAGATAGAGCAGCTTCAGCGCCGCGTCGTCGTTCGGGAAACTGCCGCGCGTCTTGATGATCTTGCGCAGCGAGCGGTGCAGCGCTTC